>DASSGZ010000235.1:0-6791 GCA_035693165.1 Chloroflexia bacterium
TGTACATGACGGACTACGGCGTCTACACCTCCACGCTGACCATCGCGCGACCGGGCACCATCCGCAGCATCACCATGCCCAATCTGAACCTGGCGAACACGCGCGGGGTCGCGCTGACGGGTTCGCTGCTCGCGCCCGATCCCAACGTCCGCGGCATCCTCTTTGATTGGAGTTGCGGTAGCCAGGCGCGCATGAACGTCACCCTGGACGACACGGCACGGCGCGCCATCAATTCGGCGCTGTGCCCGGCGGCGGGCGGCCCCACGCCGGTGCCCGGCACGGTCTTCTCCGGCACCTATGCGCCGGGGCCGAACGCCCTGGGCATCTTTACCGGCGCCGAAGCGCAGGGCACCTGGCAGTTGCAACTCCTGCTGCCGCCGCCCATCGGGCTGCGTGGCGGCCCCGATCAGGCGGGCGCCGGGCCGCTGCCCACGCTCTGGCCGGTGCACAGCCTCGCGCAGCGCCGGGCGCTGCAACCGGCACTGCTGGCCCAGCTTACCTCGTGGAGCCTCAATATCTGCTACGTCCCATAGACACAGCAAAGGCGTCGTGCGTTCTCTACACGGCGCCTTTGCTGTGTCTCTTCCCCGGTTGCTCAGCGTCCGCCGGGTAGGCTGCCCAGAAAGTCGAGCACGATCCGGTTGAAGGCATCGGGCGCCTCCATCGGCACCATATGCGCCACGTTCGGCAGCACCACTTTGCGCGCGCCGGGGATCTCCGCGGCCAGCGTCTCGGCGTTCGCGATCGTATTCGGCGTGTCCGCGTCCCCGACGATCACCAACGTCGGCGCCTGGATCTCGCCCAATCGCCCGGTCGCCGGGGGATCGAGCCGCTCAAACGTGCCTTCTTCGCCCGCAAACTCGCGCTCCAGGTTCGCCCGCTCCATCGTCTCCACGGCTTGCCGCAGCGCCGGGTCAATGGCATCGCGCTTGCGGCCCGGCCCCACCACCCAGAGGTCCATTTCCAGTTCCAGCAGCCGGTCCAGGTCCCGCGCCTCATATGCCGCGTCGAGCGGCTCGAACAGCGCCTTGGAGTCCTCCGGTGGTTTGCTCCCGCTCACCCCCGCCGCGACCGGGATCAGCGCCGTGACCATCTCCGGGTGCTCCAGCGTGAAATCGACTGCCGTCATGCCCCCGATCGATACGCCAATCACATGGGCCTGCGCGATGCCAAGATACTGCAGCAACCCGTAGAGGTCCTGGTAGAGCCCGTACGGCCCCGGCGGCATCGCCGACTGGCCGAGCCCGCGCAGATCGTAGCGTATGACCCGGTATTGCCGGGCAAACAGGGCGAACTGGTTGTCCCACATATGATGATCCGCGATACCGGCGTGGATTAATACAAGGGGGTGGCCGGTCCCGGCCACTTCGTAATACAAGCGCGCGCCGTTCACCTCGGCGAACCCTGTCTGCGACTCAAGCTCAGCCATGCTACTTCTCCTTTGGCACTAATGAGCAAACGCGCCGTCCCCTTGATTATAGCACAATAGTGCTACTGCCAGGCGGCCCGCTGCCCGATTGCAGCTTCAGACAACGATTTTAAACCGAATATTGATTTTCTTAAGTTTCATGTAAATCGGTCTAAAGTCGTAGTCGTAGGGTATTGACTTTCTTCCAGGATAGTGTTAAGATGGTCCCATCGGAAATAAAGATTGTTAAGTCCGACGTTAATTTTCTCAAGGTATCCATAAGGAGGACTACCATGGACCGCATCATCGCTAACCTGCACATCCAGATCAGCCGCCAGACCAAGCAAGCCGCCCTCGGCGGTCGGATGCAGGACAAGGAGCTTCGCGCGGCCCGCCAGGCGCGGGCGATGCAGGAATACAGCCGCCGCCGCGAGCAGACCCACAACGACTTTCTGTTGCAGGGCGGGCGCTAATCGCCCGTCCCGCAGCAACAGACCGGCTTCCACGAGCCGGTCTGCTGTTCCTGGCGCTGTATTCCGCAGGAATTATTGCCCCTGATCCGCCTGGACCTCGCCCCAGACTTCGGGGTTGACCAGGTTCGGCGGGCGGCGGTTCTCTACCACCGCCTTGATATTCTCCGCCGCGATCGTCGCCATGGCGTTGCGTGTGTCGATGCTGGCGCTGGCGATGTGCGGGGCCAGCACCACGTTCTCCAGCTCCAGCAGGGCGGGGTGGACTTCCGGCTCGTTCTCGTACACGTCAATTCCAGCCCCCGCGATCTGCCTCTCGCGCAGGGCTTCCGCCAGCGCTGCCTCGTCGATCACCGGGCCGCGCGCAGTGTTCACGACATAGGCCGTCGGCTTCATGCGCGCGAACTGCTCGTGCCCCAGCAGGTGATGTGTCTCCGGCGTGTAGTTGACGTGCAGGCTGACGAAATCGGCGTTCGCCAGCAACTCATCCAGCGAGACGTGCCGCGCGTTCAGTTCCCGCTCGGTCTCCGCGTCCACCGGCTTGATGTCGTAGTAGAGCACCGGCATCCCGAACCCCATCGCCCGGCGGGCCACCGCCTGGCCGATGCGCCCGAAGCCGACCACACCCAACGTGCGCCCGGCCACATCCCCACCCAGCAGCATGAGCGGCCCCCAGCCGTGGAACTTCCCGGCCCGCGTGAAGCGATCCGCCTCGGCTACCCGGCGCGCTGCCGCCATCAGCAAGGCCCAGGCGAAATCCGCCGTGGTGTCGGTAAGCACCCCTGGTGTGTTCGTCACCGGGATGCCCCGGCGCGTAGCCTCGGCGATGTCGATGTTGTTGAAGCCGACCGCCATGTTGGCGATGACCCGCAGATCGGGGCCTGCGTCCAGCACCTCGGCGTCGATAGTATCGGTCAGCAGGCAATAGAGCGCGTCGTGGCCGGGCAGGCGGGCGATCAGTTCCTCTTTACTCCAGATCACGCCTTCGTCAGGATTGGCGTCCACGTCGGCAAAGGTGCGTAGCAGGTCGATGCCCGGCTGGGGCACAGCCTGCGTCACCAGCACGCGAGGCCGCCGGCCCGCCGGCCAGGGCGTGCGCCGGCCTTGCTGATTCATGTTACTTGACATAAATAAGACACTCCTTTGTGTGATTAGGCGCCTGGCGCCCAGCCGGGCAGCAGCATGAAACGTTCCTTCGCGTGGCCGCCGGCCCCCCATAAAACGCGAGGGCGGCCCGGTGCTCAGACCGGGCCGCCCTCCCAGGTGTTGCCGTGCTAACGGCGGGTCAGGGGAGTCGCCGTGGCGGTGCTGGTTTCCGCGACTGCCGTCGCCGTGGTAGTAGCAGTGACCGCTGTCGCGGTCACGGTGCCGGTGGCATCTGCAACCGGCGTCGCCGTGCCGCCCGATCCGTTGGGCAGATGGAAGGCCGTGCTCAGCATCTTGGAAAGCTGCGAACGAGTCGCGTCGTTACCCGGATGGAACGTGCCGTCCGCGTAACCGCTGACCACGTTCTGCGCGTGGATCGCCTCGATGAAACCGTAGGCCCAGTGCGTGCTCGGCACATCGCTGAACGAGGGCACGGGCGGGGTCAGCGGCGTCCACCCCTTCGCCAGCACGATCATCTTGCTCAACTGCGCGCGGGTGATTGTGTTGTAGGGGCGGAAGGTATGGTCGTCGTAGCCCGAGATGACGCCGTAGGCATAGGCCGTCTCCACGTAATAGAAGAACGGCGACCCGACCGGCACATCGATGAAGGTGGGCACCTGCGGGTAGGGGATATACCAGTTCATGCCCAGCGTGATCATCTTGGCGAGCTGGCCGCGGGTGGCGCTCGCCGCGCCCCGGAACGTGCCGTCGCTGTAGCCGGAGATCACGCCTGTGCAGAACAGGTCGGAGACGTAGGGGTAGGCCCAATCGGTATCCGGCAGGTCGGTGAAGCGCATGCCGCAGGGACCCGGCGTCCAGGTGGCCGTGGGCGGTAGCGGCGTATCGGTCGCCGTCGGCACGGGCGTGGCGGTGTCGGGCACAGGCATATGGGTCAGAGTCGGCACCGGCGTGACGGTGGGCGGCGGGCGCGGGGTGCTGGTCGGCACGGCGGTGGGCGGGGTCAGCGTGCCCGCCGGGATCCACATGATCGTGTCGAACCAGACGTTGAGGTTCGTATCGTTGGTGGAGTTGCTGAGCGACACGCTGGCCGCCGCCGGGGAGTTGAAGCGCCCCAGGTGCGCCCATTCGCCCTGCGGCGCGAGATTGCCCTGGCGAATGCCGCTGTCGGTGATCGCTTTCTGGTTGAGCACCACCGTGGCCGGGCCGTTGGTGGTTGCGATCGTGTAGCGCGCGCTGCTCGTCTCGGCCCGCCCGTTGTCGACCCAGGGGATAAACGCGTAGATGTCGTACAGCCCCACGCCGGGCAAGGTAGCGCTCCAGGTGGCGAGATTGGTGGGGCCACCCGTGACCGACAGCGCCCGATAGGCGGTGCCGCCGTTCCACCCGCCAGGGTAGGCGCTCCAGCCGTGATCGCGGTCCATTACGGCGGGCGTGGCCGCGAAGCCGCTGTCGCTGTTGCGGACGCGCGCGGCCACGGTCCAATCACGCCGCACCAGCGCCAGGTAGCTTGCCCAGTCCCAGTTGGGGCCGGGGTCGGTGTGCGGCGGGTTGCGCTGGTTCGGCACCTGGTAGTGGCCGATGATATGAGCGTGGTCCTTGAGAATGCCGAAGCGGTCGGCCATGGTGCGCACCAGCGCCGCCGAGGCATTGTACATCGCGGTCGTGTACCACCCGGTCTGGTTCATATAACCTTCATGCTCGACGCCGATGGCCCGCACGTTGTAGTCCCAGTTGCCGGCGTGATACGCCGTATCGGCGTTATGCACCATCTGGGTGATGTCGCCATCCCACGAGCGGATCACGAAGTGCGCACTCACGCCCGAGCTGGGGTTCTGGAACCAGTTGATGGCCGACTGGTACGTACCCTCGGTGTCGTGGATGACGATGAAGTTCAAGGGCCCGTAATCGCGCCCATATTGGAAGTTGCCGCCGGCTGCCGGCACCCAGTGCGCGGGCGGGTAGTCGTCGGTGTCCGGCGCGCTGGTCAGCGGGTCCACGCGGTCAGGCAGTTCCAGGTTGCCAGCGGCGGGCAGGTTCACGGCCTCGCCCCGGCTGGTGCGGGCGTTGACGCCCTCCTTCAGCACAGTGAACACGCTGAAGGCATAGCTACGCGCCACGAGCGGGTCGGTGAAGCCGGTGTAGCGAGCGACTACCTCGTACCACCCGGCGAGGTTGGTAGGGGTCGCCGCCGGCTCGTTACGCGCCAGATCGCGCAGCAAGGCCGCGGCGCCGCGGATGTTGGCCGTCTCGTCCTTCTGCAATACCGCCGGGGCGACGCCGAGCAGCGCCGCCGCTCGCGCGAGGCTGTCGCCGCCGGGGGGCAGCGACAGGCCCATCACTCCGTACTGGTTGTAGTCGTTGGGGGTGCCGCCCCGGCTTTCCCAGTGGCTCTCGACCCAGGCGATGGCTTCCAGCAGCGCGGGCGGCACGCTGTACTCGGCGCCCGCCGCGGCAAAGGCGGTGCCTAGCGCGCCGGGCGGCTCGGCCAGGCGCAAGGCCGGCCCCGGCCCCGTCGGGGTGGCAGTACGCTCAGCGGCCTGACTCGTGGGCGGCAGGAACCCGATGGTGAGGAGGACCGCCGCCAGTACTGCGATGGCGGCAATCCGCCCGGCCCGGCGGTCATGAGGAATAAGAAGGGTAGGAGGGTGCATATCGATCTAGCCTCATCTGGTGAGCCGGCAGCCAACAGGTGTCGGGCAGGGGTATGCGGTAGGCACAGCATGGCCGCATTCAGCAGTCTCACTATCACAACGGGTCGGGCGACCTCAGGTTGCAGCGCTGGGGCATCGGCCGGTATATAAAAAAGGTCACAAACGCCGGACGGGCAGGCGTGATTATACCCCATCGCGAGGCTGCTTGCGTCAAGCCGGTCCGCAGCGTACAATAGCGCCCGGTCCTAGGCCCGCGAAAGACAGGTGGCACATGCCGTATACACCCGATGTAGAAGGGCGAATCTACTACGAAGCACGTGGCGCCGGGCCGCCGCTGGTGCTGCTGCATGGCTTCGGCGAAGATGGGCGCGCGCTGCGCCCGCTGGCCGGGGCGCTGGCCCGGCACTACCGGGTGTGGGTGCCCGATCTTCCCGGCCAGGGCCGCTCGACGCCACAACCCCGCACCTTCCCGCTCGATTTCTACCGCCAGGATGCCTTGCGCCTGCTCGGCTGGCTGGCAGCGCTGGGCCTGGATCGCGTACATCTGGGCGGGTTCAGCGACGGTGCCGAGGTGGCGCTCTGGATGGCGATCTGCGATCCGCACAGCATCGCATCCCTGCTGGCCTGGGGCGTAGCCGGCGCGCTGGATGCCGCGGCGCTCCCCGAGATCGCCGCCATTGGCCGGCTCGTGGATGCGCCGCCTCCCGCCTGGCGGGCCTGGCGCGCCGCGTTGTGCCGCACCTATGGCCGCGAAGGCGCCCACTTGCTCACCTCGCGCTGGGCCGCGACTATGCAGGCCATCATCGCCGCCGGGGGCGAGATCAGCCTGGGGCGCGCCGGGGAGATCCGCTGCCCGACGCTGCTCATCAACGGGGCCGCCGATTCGATGAATCCGCCGGCCCTGGCTCAACGCCTGGCGGCGCAGATCCCCGGCGCCGATCTAATCATTGTGCCCGGCACCGGCCACGCGGTCCACCAGGAACGGCCGGACTGGTTCCAGGCGACGGCCCTCGACTGGCTCGCCCGCCGACCCTCCTTGCGTCCGAAGGAGTAGCGACACAGCCGTCATAGGCTCTTCTTGTTCCGGTTGTGAAACGATAATGACATGATTAGGACATAAAAACGCCCCTGTTTCTTCGGGAAGGACAGGGGCGC
>DASSGZ010000236.1:0-4509 GCA_035693165.1 Chloroflexia bacterium
CTCTCCAGGTCCGGCCCGCCCGCGGCCAGCCGGGCACACAGGCGCTCCATCTCGGCCAGGGTCTCGGTGATCGCCGGGGTGTAGCGGTAGGTGGGCAAAAACATGTCAGTATCATATCATGCCGGGAACCTGGCGACAAGACACGTCTGAAGTCCATTCATCTTCACCGCAGAGGCGCAGAGGACGCAGAGATCATTTAAATAAGTACAGTTTGCAATCTTTCCGACGCTTTTCCCCGCCTTGTTGGGCCGTGTGCTGCTCTAGCGGCCGGTAATGCGGTCTCATTGCCGGCCTCATCATATCGTATCTCTGCGTCCTCTGCGTCTCTGCGGTGCCCAGATGGGTAACGGATGTCAGGCAGTGCTTCCCCCCTACCAGTGCAAGTCCTCGGGCGGGCGATTGCGTTTGCGCGGGGCGCGGCGGCCGTTGCCCTTTTTCGGGGCGGGGCGGGGCGGCGCCAGGTCGTCTTCCTTAACCCAGGTGCCGGTGGGGCGGGGGCCGGGCGGGGCCGCGCGCCGGGGGGCGGCGCGCGGCGCGAGGTTGGTGCTGGCCGCGCCGGCCCGGCGAACACTGTCGCGGATCTCGCGGTCGTCGGTCACGACCAGCGTGCCGGCGGGCGCACCGGCGGCGAGGCGCTGCAAGACGGCGTCGGCGGTTTCGCCGGGCGGCGAGAACATGACGCGCACGCGGCCCCGGCGGAAGGTGCGCGACCCGGTGACGCCCGCCTCCCGGCTCCCGGCGCCGTCGAACACCACCGTGACCTCGTCGTGGCGGAACTGCGGCGACGAGTTGATGCAGGCCAGCAGGGTATCGCGGGCCAGTTCCAGGCTCGTGTGCTCCAGCCGCGCCAGCACCGGGTCGCGGCGGATGACATTATAACCGTCGACGAGCACGGTCCGCCCCATGCGCTTGGTCCTTTCCGTCCGCCGCTAGCCGGCCACGTCGTCTTGCATGGCGATGGTTACCGGGCCGATCTCGCGCGTGTCGGCGGTAATCGCCAGCGCATGGCTGCCGGGGCTGAGCGGCGGCCCGGCCACGCGCACGACGGTGGGCGTCTGGACCGGGAACTGCAACGGCGACTCGGCGCTGAGGCCGGCGGCGGGCACCACACGGTCCAGGGTGGGCTGGGCCACGGTCAGGGCCTGCGGCGGGATCTCGGCGCCGTCACAGGTCAGGCTCAGCCCGACCAGCGTGGCCGAGGCCAGGTGATTGCGCATGGTGAACTCCCAGCCGGTCTCCGAGTTGCGCAAGCTGCCGCGCTGATACAGTTGCTTCAGCATGAACGGCGGTATGGTCGGCATCCGTCTCTCCCCCTCTGGTTGTCCGGTGCGTGGGATGGGTGCGCCCGGCGCTATTCACGCAGCTTTCACCGTTATCCACATTTCGGCGAGATCTTATCCACAATTTTCCACATTATGCCATGAATTATCCACAAGATCGCTGGACTTATCCACACACCTGCCTATAGTCCACTTCAGATTCGGGCAAAGCCACGCCCAGCAGGCCGGCGATCTGCGCGGTGTGCTCGCGCTCGTGTTCCAGCAGGCGCCGCAGCAGCTTGCGCACGTTCCAGCGCTCCCCGCCGTAGAGGAAAATCCGCCCGTAATCGTCGTCGGGCAGGCTGCCGATCTGCTCTACGGCCGCCGCGCGCACAGTCGCCAGCCAGTCGAGCGGATCGGCAGCGGTCGCCACGGGCGGGGCCGGTCCCAGCAGGCCGGTATAGGCCTGCTCGGTGGCGGCCAGGTGGGCCAGGATGCCGCCCACCGTCTCCGCCGGGCCGGGCGCCAGCCGGTCGGGGGGCAAGTCGCCCACCAGGCCGAGCAGATCGCGGCGGGTGTAGGTCAGGCGCTCCAGGCAGCCGGCCACGGCCTGGCGGCTCAGCGGCGCCACCTCGTACTCGAACAGGGCATGCAGCCCCGGCGTGTCGCTCTGCACCGTTTCGATGACGCCCAGCGAGACCTCGCCCAGGCCGGCGGGGCCGGGCGCGGGCGCGCCATGGCGCCGCAACCAGGCCCAGTAGGCCGGGATCGCCGCAAGCAGGGCCTGCAGCGCCGTCCACGGATCGTCTGCGGTGGCGTAACAGCCCGGCAGGTCGGGCACATGAGCCATGCTCCACCCGGCGGTATCCGATTCGAGACACACAGCATAACGCATAGGGTGATTATACTCGCTACCGGCGCCCGGCACAAACTGGGCAATAGCGGACCCACGTTTTGCGGGCATTATATTGATAGGGAACAGGTGCCCCCTGGTTATAGCCCAGATTTGCTATAGACTCCGGCCCTGCGGGTTTGCTACCATCCTTCCATAAACGCCATGCCGCAGACCCGCCCGATACCTGCCGGGCGGGTGGTCACAATAAGATATAAAAGACGCTTCTTCTATAGACAGGGCCCAGGCCGTTTGGTAGTATAAATCGAGCCTGACCGGGTCCACGAACCTGGCGGCTCAGCAGCCCGCCGTGCTGCTGTTCGCGCAGTCCCTCGTCGCTCTCTGCCCGAAACCCGACGAGCGTTAAAGGAGAACCCGTGCACTACGCCCACACGTCCGAACTCGCTCTAGCGTCCTCTCTCACTACCGGCAAAACAGCATCCCATTCATCCCGGCCCCTGCGGCGGACGCTGCTGACCTGGGCGCTGGCCCTGGCGTTTGCGTTCGCCCTGATCGCGCCTTTGGCAACCGTGCCCAGCCGGGCCAAGGCCGCGCCGCTGCCCGCCCCCGCGAACGCCAGCGAGGTGTTGACCTTCCCGGCCACCGGCCACTCGATCAAGAGCGCGGCGTTTGTGCGGTTCTTCCAGGCGTATGGCGGGGTCCAGACCTTCGGCTATCCGCTGACCGAGGAGGTGACGGAGAATGGGCGCACGGTGCAATATTTCGAGCGCCAGCGTTTTGAGTACCACGCCGAAAATGCCGGCAGCGATTATGAAGTGCTGCTGGGCCGCCTGGGCGACGAATCCAGCCGGGCCCGGCAGCCGTTCGCCACGGCGGCGCCCTTCGCCGACTCCGCCACGCGGGTGTATATCGCGCAGACCCACCACGCGCTGGCCGAGCCGTTCCTGAGCTACTGGCGCAGCCATGGCGGCGTGCGCATCCTGGGCTATCCCATCTCCGAGGTCGTCACCGAGGGCGGGATGCAGGTGCAGTACTTCGAGCGCGCCCGCTTCGAGCGCCACCCGGAGAACGCCGGCAGCCCCTATGAAGTGCTGCTGACCCAGTTGGGCAAGGCGGCGATGGAACAGCGCGGGGTGTCGGCGGCGCCCGCGGCCCCTGCCGCGCCGCCCGCACCGCAGATCAACGGGCTGGAAGACAGCCTGCTGCGCCAGATCAACGCGGCGCGCACGCAGGCCGGCCTCAACGCCGTGCCGCTCGACAGCCGCCTGATCACGCTGGCCCGCGACCGCTCCGCCGATATGGCGAACCGCGGCTATTTCGACCACCACACGCCCGACGGCAAGACCTTCCTCGACATGCTCAAGGCGCGCGGGGTGCCCTTCACCATGGCGGGCGAGATTATCGCCGAGAACAACTACCCCGCCGCCCAGACGGCTGATCAAGCCTACCAGGGCTTCATGAAGAGCAGCGAGCACCACCGCATCATCATGATGGGCAATTGGACGGCGGCGGGCGTCGGCCAGGCGGTGGACGGCAAAGGGATGTACTACTACACGGTCATCTTCTCGCAAGGCACGCGCTAACTCGCTACCGCATAGACAGGGCGCCGGGATCGCGATCCCGGCGCCCTCGCTTTTTGCCTTCTTGCTCCTTATCTAGGGTGAGGTATCCGCATGGGCAAAGATTTAAACACGTTGACCTGGCTGGCAAGCGCGGGTGGTCCTCTCCTCCTGCTGCCCGGTGAGTATTTGGCTGCCTGGGAGGGTACAAATCCGCCTTCCGAAGGTCGCATCCTTGATGCGCGATTCCGTTGGGGTGATCCGGCTGCTGTGTCCACGGATTATGATCGCGCGTGCGATGTCGCGGAATACCTGGGGTTGCTGGATGTCGGCGGAGGGCAGGGGTTGGTGTTAGGCGATGCACCGCTGGCAACGGCATGGCTACCCGATGGGGATAGCGGTCGCGCCGGCATGTTGGTTCGCTGGGTTTCCGCGGACAATGAGGTGCAGATCCTCGTGGCGCTGGCGCATATTCCCGATCATGTCTGGGACCCGGCGCCCCTTTTGTTTCCTGCCGGATCTACACCTCTGTATCTCTTTGACGCGGCGATACCGGGCAGCGAGGTGGACAATTACCTTACTCTTGACCTCGATCCCGGTTCCTACTTGATTCACACGGCTATCTACAAGCCCGACGATAGCACTGAGCTAATATTGCACCGGTTCCGCAGGAGATAATCGGCGCTCGGCTGGCGATCCTGGCTCCTCGCTTTTTGCCTCCTGCACCGATCCCCGTCTGGATCGACCCAGATGCGCGTCTTCGGGAACATCCCGGTGGGGCGGCAGGCGCGATAAATCGCGCCGCTACGAATTACGGCGGCATCCAGGTGTAATAGCG
>DASSGZ010000237.1:0-4759 GCA_035693165.1 Chloroflexia bacterium
CCGCAGAGACGCAGAGAACGCAGAGAGTTTTAAGAGTTTACGACGAGAGTGCACCGCAGAGGCGCAGAGAACGCAGAGAGTTTTAGGAGTGTTCTTGCGCGGGGCTGGCCGGCTTCCTATCGAGCCCCCGCTCTCCCCAAAATCCCCATCCTGAAAGACCTCTGCGTTCTCTGCGCCTCTGCGGTGCATAAAGAGGGGGGTTGGCCCGGAATTTGCACCGGGGCGGGAGGGGGCCGCGGCACACGCGGGCGCGCCGGGCGCGGGCGCGTTCCGCATCGGCAGTCGTCACCTGCCCGGCCCGTACCCGCAGGAGGACCTTCATGCATCATTTCGCCCGCCCGGTGGCTCGTGGGCTGGCCGGGCTGCTCGTCGTGACCGCGTTGCTGCTCGGCGCCGTCGCTGCCCCGCCCGCCGCCACCCTGGCCCAGGCCCTGCCCGCGCCCCAGCATGGCGTGGCCTTTGTCCAGATGCCCACCGCCCGGTTCGGGTCGCCCGCCGCGCTGGAGTCGCTGCGCCGGCTGCACGCCACCGGCGCCAACTGGGTGTCGATTGTCGCCCCGTTCCGCAGCAACGGCGCCACCTATAACACCTTCTATCGCTCGCCCAACGACCCGCTGGACCCGGAACTGGTGGCGATGATCGCCGCCGCGCACGGCATGGGCATGCGTGTCATGCTGCAACCGGTGGTGGCGACCGACGACGGCGTGTGGGCCGGGGCGATCCACCCCAGCAACCCATCCGGCTGGTTCGACCACTACATCGAGCAGATCCGCAACTATGCGCGGCTGGCCCAGGGCACCGGCGCCGACGAACTGTGCATCGGCACGGAGCTCTTCACCATGACCGGGCCGCAATACTCCGCCCAGTGGCGGGCCGTGATCGCCGCGGCCAAGGAGTTTTACCACGGGCCGCTGACCTACTCGGCCAACTGGGGCGACAAGAAAACGCCGGAGTATGCCACCATCGACTGGTGGGACGCGCTCGACTATATCGGCATCTCGGCCTATTTCCCGCTGTCGTGGAACGATTTCAACACGGAGCCGCTACGCCAGGGCTGGTTCACCTACACCGATCCCTACGGCCCCAACGCCCACGGGCAGACCTTCCACTGGGTGGACGCCATTACCGCCGTGCATAACCGCTGGAACAAGCCGGTCCAGTTCACCAAGATCGGTTTCGCGTCGTATGCCAACTCGCCGGGGCGCTGGGACCTGCACCCCGACCCCTACCTGGAACTGAGCGTGCAGGCCAACGCCTACGACGCGACGATGCTGGCCTGGCAGGGCACCGGCTGGCTGACGGGCATCTTCTGGAGCCCGTGGTACAGCGAACCCGGCGCCGGGGGGCCGCTGGACACCGGCGAAAGCCCGCAGAACAAGCCCGCCGAGCAGGTGCTCCACCGCTGGTATAGCGGGCAGTAAGCGCGTTCACCGCGAAGGGTTTTACGGGTTTTCACCGCGGAGACGCAGAGAACGCCGAGGTTTTAAGGGTTTGGATCTTGGCGGTGGCGGGGGCTCGATAGGGAGAATGGCTGCCTCGCGCAGGAAAACCCAAACCAATCTCTGCGTCCTCTGCGTCTCTGCGGTGAACTCTCGTCGTCCAAACCCAAAAAACCTCTGCGTCCTCTGCGGCTCTGTGGTGATAATGAGTCAGCGGGTGCGGGTGCAGATGACGGCGCCGCGGACGGCCCCGGCGTCGCAGCGGTAGAGGCGGGCGATCACGTCTTGCACAACGGGGATGGCGGGCAGGGGCGTGACCCAGGCGCGGGCGTAGCGCGGGTCGGTGATGCCGATGAGCAGGGCGGGCTGCTCGGCGGCCAGGTCTGCCGCCGTGCGGCTGAACCACGGCTCGCGCCAGTAGGCGATGAGGTACTCGTTGTTGGGCATGCGCGTGGCCGGGCGGCGGGCGGCCAGCGTGTAGAGTTCCGGCGTGTTGTAGTAGACCCAGATGGCGTCGGTGGGGGCGCTGTGGGCCTGGATATAGGCCACCAGCCCGGCCAGGTCGAAGCGGCGGCGGTCGCCGGCCAGGTAGGTATCGGCGGCCAGTGGCGCGGGCATGGCGAGCAGGGCGGGCGCCTGGGCCAGCAGGTAGGCGCCGAGCAGCACGGCGGCGAGCGCCCCGGCCCGGCGCGGGCGCCCGGCGGCGGCCACCCCGCGCAGCCACCACCACCCGTAGCCCACCGTGGCGAGGGCCACGAACGGGATCAGCGGGATGATGTAGTGGGCGAAGCCGCCGCCGGGCAGCAGGCCCGCGAAGAAGACCGGTCCGGCCAGCCAGATGCCGGCCAGCAGGCGGCCCGGCCCGCCCGCCGCGGCCCGCCGCGCCAGCACCGGCGCGGCCACCCAGCCGAGCAGCAACAGCGGCGGGAACGCCAGCAGCATGGCCGCCGCGCGCAGCGGCAGCGGCACCACCTCGGCATAGGCGGTGTTCACGTCCACCAGGTTGAAGCGCAGTTCGGCCCAGGTGTCGGGGCGCGGCAGGTACGGCCCGAACACGGCGGCCACCGGCAGCAGCGCCCCCCCGCCGAAGGCGGCGGCATTCCGCAGATACGTCCGCGCGGGGGTCGCGATGCGCAGCGCCCAGGGCGCAGCCAGCAGCAGCGGCGCCAGCACCAGCGCGGGCGGCTTGATCAGCACCGCGACGGCCCAGGCCAGGCCCGCCAGGCCCCACCCGAGCGCCGCCCGGCGCGGCGTGCGGCTCGCCGCCGCGCGCAGGGCCAGGTAGCCCGCGGCCAGCACGCACGGCGCCTGCCAGTATTCGAGCAGCGGCGCGGGGAACGCTTCCGCCGGGTCGAGGCCGGGCAGCGGATAGCCCGGCCCCACCTCCAGGAACGGGATCCAGATCAGCGCGGCCAGCAGGCCGATCACCGGGCTGCCCAGCCAGCGGCCCGCCGCCGCGATGAGCAGCGCCCCGCTGACCAGGATGGCGACCAGGGCGAAGATCTGCACCCACAGCACGGCCTGAGCCGGGGCCAGCAGTTGGGCCAGCAGGTAGGGCACGACCGCGACCTGGGTTTTGGTCTCCGTGCGGTAGAGATAAGCATAGATGAAAGCGTCGAGAGAATGCAGCCGCCCGGCCTGCGCGAAATACGACGCCTCGTCGATGCTATGGAACTGGTTCGCCAGCAGCGGCGCGCGAGCCAGCCCGGCGGCCACGGCCAGGACGGCATAGCACGCGCCCGCCGGGATGCGGTCAAGACGGGTCACCACGATCTCCCTTGGGTTGCGCGTGTATTATAGCCGGGGCCGCCCGCGGGGGGCAACCTCTCCCCCGGCCCCTCCCGCCGCGGGGAGGGGCGCTATAGACGGGCGGCTGGGGCGGTCCCACGTGATCATCCCAGCCGCTACAGCCGTCGTTCGCCCCCTTCCCGCGCTGGGAAGGAGGCGGAGGGGTTAGGCCCGTCGCCCGGCCGGGCAAGCTACTCCTCTAGGTTAAGTACGGACGGGACATTTATCCAGTGTAAACTAGGACTAAAGTTATGAGAGCTTTCCTGTGTATTATTCGTCTATAGGATCGAAGGTTCACACCGAATGAGAATAACGGTATGTGACCTATGGGACAATTGGCGATGTCGCCGGAAAGGCTCGATGCCGGCGTCGATCCCGAACGGGGCACTGGCGCGCCTGGTTTGTGCGCGCCTCGCGCCAACCGCCTTGCTGATGTTGGCGCAGCGGCCAAAACGAACCGTGGATTGTAAGCGACAAAACAAGGGAGGTATGATTAATGGACACCAATACCCCGATTGCTACTCCCAATCCCACGGAGCCTGTTGCTCCTGCCGCCGAGAAGGGGAGCACTACTGATTTAGCGCCCACCAGGAAGGTTGCCGCCGGTGGCCTGGCGGGGGCGCTCACGATCATCCTGATCTGGATTCTCAATAATACCCTGTTTAAAGGCCAGGTCATTCCTCCGGAAGTGGCCTCGGCGACGACCACGATCTTTTCGGTCTTGGTAGCCTACTTCGTGCCGGAGAGCTAAGCGCCTCGCGCCCGCTTCTCCCCGCCCCCTCGCCGGAGCGGCGAGGGGGGGCGGGCGCACCTCGCCCCGGCCCCGCCCCGCCGCGCGGGGCGCGGAGTCGCGTTGCCCTGAACATGCATCGTTCGCACCCTTCCCGCGCCGGGCAGGGGGCCGGGGGACTTTACCCGCGCCAAAACGCAGCCCGCCTGCGGGATTGGATATCACTCGTGAGTTCCGTGCGCAGGGCGCTACATTTGCCCCGGATCAGCTCATATTCCGCGGAAGAGATGACGCCTTCCTGGACAAGCGGCTCCGGCACGGGCTGATCAGCCGGCGGGGGCTGCGCCTCCGGAACCATCGTCACCTGCGTCACGGCGGCCTGTAGGGCAAAATACGCGTCGCGCGTCTCCGCCGACATATAGATGCCGCCCTGGCCGAAGTACCAGTCGCGCAAGTCGCCGCTGAACGTGTGCAACTGGACATAGGTCACGCCCGTGGCGCGCGGCCAGCGGGGCAGGATGGCCGTCTTGCGCCAGATCTCTTTGTAGGGGTCCAGGCGCCTGTCGCGGAGTTGCTCGTCGATTTTCGTATTCATGTCGAAATAGGTTTTGATCACGGCGCCGACATAGGAGGTGACGGCGCCGACCAGGGCGGAAATGCCGATGGTCACGAGATCCAGGTCCGGCATACTCAGGCTCCTTTCCCTCGATCCATTGTCCGGCCCCGGCAGCGCGTTACGCATCCCGTAATGCCCACTCCTGTTAGAAAAGCTATATGAGTGGAGTCGCTCCGCCAACTGGAG
>DASSGZ010000238.1:0-5513 GCA_035693165.1 Chloroflexia bacterium
TGCTCTCGCCCTTTGACAACCTCATCTGCGATCGGGCGCGCACCCAGTTGCTGTTCGACTTCAACTTCCGCATCGAGATCTACGTGCCGCAGGCCAAGCGCCAGTATGGCTACTACGTGTTGCCCATCCTGCACGGCGACCGGCTGATCGGGCGCATCGACCCGCGCATGGACCGCAAGCAGGGGCGCCTGGTGGTCAACGCCGTCTACGCGGAGCCCGACGCGCCCATGACGGACGCCACGGCGCGCGCCGTGGCCGGGGCCGTCGGCGACCTGGCGGCGTTCCTGGGCGCCAAGAACATCACCTACACCGAGCGCGTCCCCGACGGCTGGCGGTCCGCGCTCAACTCGCGATGCAGAAGGCGGCCCTACACGAGCCGCACAGCCAGCTATGCCCTTCTTGTCACTCTGAGCGCAGCGAAGAGTCTCGTCTCGTAAGGCAACGACGAGATGCCTCACTGCGTTCAGCATGACAGGGGAGAGACATTTCCACCTATAGGCGGACCGGGATAAGGCCTACCGACTGATGCGAATGGGCGGGCCCGGCGGGTAGAATCGGGCAAGGGCCGTGCGCTTGGACGCGGCCTGCATTTTACCGCAAGGAACACCCGCCGCCATGGCCCATAATCTGACCATCGCCGCCCCGGCCCGGCCCCAGGTGCCGTTGCAGCACCAACGCGCCTTGCTGGCCCGCTACCTGAAGCCGCAGCGGGGCAAAGTGGCGCTGCTGGGCGCGCTGCTCTTCGCCAACATCGGGCTGCAACTGGCCCGCCCGCTGATCGTGCGCACCTTCATCGACGTGGCCCTGGCCCAGGGACCGCTCGACAGCCTGTTCAACGCCGGGCTGCTCTTCTTGGCCGTGGCCCTCGTCAACCAGGGCGTCGCCGTGGCCGAAACCTACGTGGCCGAGGATGTCGGCTGGACCGCCACCAACGCCATGCGCGCCGACCTGGTGTTCCACTGCCTGCACCTCGACATGGGCTTCCATAACACGCGCACCCCCGGCGAACTCATCGAGCGCATCGACGGCGACGTGACGGCCCTGGCGAATTTCTTCTCCCGCTTCGTGCTGCTGGTGGCCGGCAACGCCGTGCTGCTGGCCGGGGTGCTGGTCATGCTGGCCCGCGAGGACTGGCGCGTCGGCGCGGTCATGACGGTGGTCGCCCTGGGGGCGCTCTGGGTGCTGGCCCGCAGCCGCAATATCGGCGTGGCGGCCACGACCGAGGAGCGCCAGGCCAGCGCCAAGCTGTTCGGCTTCCTCGAAGAGCGGCTGGCCGGGCTGGACGACCTGCGCGCCAACGGCGGCGGCGCCCACACCATGCGCCGCTATTACGAGTACATGCGCGACTTCTTCCACAAGTGGCGCCACGCCTGGATGCTGCGCGCGATCATCATCCTGATCGCCGTCGTGCTGTTCGTCGCCATCTTCATCCTCGTCCTCAGCCTGGGGGCGGCGCTCTATCAGGCGGGCGCGGTCAGCCTGGGCACGGTCTACCTCTTCTCGGCCTATGTCGGGATGTTGCAACGCCCGCTGAACCAGATCACCGAGCAGATGCAAGACCTGCAAAAAGCCAGCGCCAGCATGTTGCGGGTCGAGGAACTCTACCATATCGAGCGCCAGATCCAGGATGGCCCCGGCGACGGCCTGCCGCGCGGGGCGCTGGCCGTCGAATTTGCCGATGTCACTTTCGGCTACGGCGACGAGACGCCGATCATCGACGGCGTGTCCTTCCGTCTGGCGTCCGGCGAGGTGCTGGGGCTGCTGGGCCGCACCGGCAGCGGTAAAACGACCCTGACCCGCCTGCTCTTGCGCCTGTACGACCCGGCGGCGGGCATCGTCCGCCTCGGTGGGCGCGACGTGCGCGACCTGCCGGTCGAGGCGCTGCGGCGGGCCATCGGCGTGGTCACGCAGGATGTGCAGCTTTTCCGCGCCACCGTCCGCGACAACCTGACCCTGTTCGACGCGACCATCCCGGATGATCGGATCGTGGCGGTGTTGCGCGACCTGGGGTTGGGCGGCTGGCTCGACTCGCTGCCCGATGGGCTGGACACGGAATTGGAAGCGGGCGGGCGCAGCCTGTCGGCGGGCGAAGCGCAGTTGCTGGCCTTTACCCGCGTGTTCCTGCGCGATCCCGGCCTGGTGATCCTGGACGAAGCTTCGTCGCGGCTCGACCGGGCGACCGAGCAACTGATCGAGCGCGCCGTGGACAAACTGCTGGCGGGCCGCACCGGTATTATCATCGCCCACCGGCTGGGCACGGTCGAGCGCGCCGATCGCATCCTCATCCTGGACGGCGGGCAGGCCGCCGAACAGGGCGAGCGGGCGCGGCTGGCTCACGACCCCGGCTCGCGCTTCCACCACCTGTTGCGCACGGGCCTGGAGGAGGTGCTGGCATGAAAACCGTGCGCATCGTCTGGCGGCTGGCCCTGTCCCGCCCCGGCTACTTCGCGCTGACCCTGCTGACCTGGAGCACCTTCTTCAGCCTGCCGCTGGTCTCCGGGCTGCTGCTGCGCGCCTTCTTCGACGCGCTGAGCGGCAATGCGCCCGCCGGGTGGACCGTCTGGACGGCGGTGGCCCTCATGGTCGCCACCGAACTCGTTCGCATGACCTCGTTCTACAGCGGCTTCTGGGTCTGGTTCAACCTGGAAGGCGCCATCCAAACGGTGCTGCGCAAGAACATGCTGGCCCATATCCTGGAAGGCCCCGGCGCCCGGTCGCTGCCCGACTCGCCGGGCGAGGCCATCAGTCGTTTCCGCGACGACGTGGACGAGATCGTCGACTACATCGACACCTACGTGGATCTCACCGGCACACTGATCTTTGCCGTGGTCGCGCTGGGCGTGATGATCCAGACCGACGCCGCCATCGCGCTGACCGCTTTCGTGCCGTTGCTCTGCATCATCGTCTTCGTCAACTCGCTGACCGGGCGCATCAAGCGCGTGCGCCGGCGTGCCCGCGAGGCCACGGGCCGCGTCACCGGCTTCCTGGGCGAGATCTTCGGCGCAGTGCAGGCGGTCAAGGTCAGCAGCGCCGAGGCGCGGGTCACAGCGCACTTCCGCACGATCAACGCGCGGCGGCGCAAGGCCGCGCTCATGGATAGCCTGTTCACGCAGTTGCTCGACTCATTCAACATGAACACGGCCAACCTGGCGACCGGCGTGGTGCTGATTCTCGCCGCCCAGGCCATGCGCAACGGCAGTTTCACCGTGGGCGACTTCGCGCTGTTCGTCAGCTACCTGGAGGCGCTGATGGCGTTGCCGCGCCAGATCGGCCGCTTGCTGGCGCGCCACAAGCAGGTGAGCGTGTCCATCGACCGCATGACGGCGCTGCTGCAAGGCGCGCCCAGCGAAAATCTGGCGGCGTCCGGCCCGATCTACCTCGATGGCGCGCTGCCCGCGGTGCCCCACACGCCGAAAACCGGCGCGGATCGGCTGCGCACGCTCGACGTGCGCGGGCTGACCTACCGCTACCCCGGCAGCGAGCGGGGCGTCGCGGACATCGATCTGCGGCTGGAGCAGGGCCACGTCACGGTGATCACCGGGCGCATCGGGTCGGGCAAAACGACGCTGCTGCGGGCGCTGCTGGGCTTGCTGCCCGCGCAGGCCGGCCAGGTGCGCTGGAACGGCCAGGCCGTGCCCGACGCGGCGACGTTCTTCGTGCCGCCGCGCTGCGCCTACACGCCGCAGGTGCCGCGCCTGTTCAGCGAACCGCTGCGCGACAACATCTTGCTCGGCCTGCCCGCCGCGCGGGTGGATCTGCCCGGCGCGCTGGATCAGGCGGTGCTGGAACCGGATGTCGCCGAGATGGAGAATGGGCTGGATACGGTGGTCGGGCCGCGCGGGGTGCGCTTGTCGGGCGGGCAGGTGCAGCGGGCGGCGGCGGCACGCATGTTCGCGCGCGACCCGGAGTTGCTGGTCTTCGACGACCTGTCCAGCGCGCTCGATGTCGAGACCGAGCGCCTGCTCTGGGATCGGCTGTTCGCGCGGGGCGGCGCCACCTGTCTGGTCGTCTCCCATCGCCGCGCCGCCCTCCGCCGCGCCGACCATATCATCGTGCTCAAGGACGGGCGCATCGAGGCCGAGGGCCGCCTGGACGACCTGCTCGCGATCTCCGCCGAGATGCAGCGGCTCTGGCACGGCGAGGCCGAAGCCGACACGCCCGCCGAGCTGGACGATCTGCGGGAAGCGGTCCCCGCCTAACGCGGGCGGGGCCGCACTCCGGCGAACAGATCGTGCTCATGCACGCCGGGGCGGCGCGGCGGCGGGATCACGCGGGTGAACTCCTGGCGGCCGATGAAGAAGCGCTGCAGCCGCTCCGGGAACCGCTCGACCCAGGCCATGCCTGCCCCCTGGCTGGCGTGGCAGCGCCAGGCGCGCAGAATTTGCTCCCGATACGCGCCGCAGGCGATCACCGTCGTGGGCGGCGTCGCCTCCTCGGCGGCGCGCACCATGTCCACATCGCCATTCTCCCCGAAGTGCCGGGGGTCGCGGCCCAGCAGCCGCATCACGACCACGGCAATCTTCAGGAACCGGGTGCCGAAGGTCGGATAGTAGAGCTTGAGCGGCTGGTAGGGAGCCAGACCCGCCGCGATCTGCTCGGGATAGGCCGCCGGGTCCGCCGCCCGGTGAAAGGCGGCCACCGTGACCTCGTGGATACGGATATGATCAGGGTGGCCGTAGCCACCGTAGGGGCCGAACGTGAGCACCACCTGGGGCCGCAAGGCGCGGATCAGCGCGACCACCTTGCCGACCGCTTCCTCGCGCGGCGCCTGCACAAACGCCGCGGGGTTGGCATTGTCCGGCGTGTCCGGCATACCGGAGTCGCGATAGCCCATGTAATGCACCGCGCGCAGGCCCAGCGCCTCCGCCGCGCAGGTCATCTCGGCGGTGCGCAGCGCGGCGATGTCGGGGTAGTCCTCCAGGAACTTGGGATTGACTGTGCCGCACTCCCCGCGCGTGACGCAGGCGTAATGCACGCCCACGCCCTCGGCGCTGTAGCGGGCCAGCGTGCCCGCGTTGCCGAAGCTCTCGTCGTCGGGATGGGGAAAGGCCACCAGCAGCGTGCGCGGGGTGCGCGCCTGGTTGCGCCAATGCGACTCGATGCCGAAGGGCGCCAGATCGGGTAGCCGCGGCGCCGATGGCCGCGCAGTTGTGTCAGTCATAGTGCTCCCTCAACCCACCTTTGTCCATTGTCACTCTTCGCTGCGCTCAGAGTCTCGTTTTGTCTCCCAACGAGACGAGATGTTTCACGCCGTTCAGCATGACAAACGAGACGGATGCTTCACGCCGTTCAGCATGACGACGGGCGGCATGTAGCGCCCGGCTCACCCGCCCACGGCCCGCGTGGCGTGGCGCGGCAGGTCAAACTGGGCCGCCAGTTTCTCCGGCAGTTCGCGCAGCGCAGCAAGCACAATATCGGGCGCGACGGGCGCATCTGCCGGCGCCGTGGTGACTCCCGCGGGCGCGAGCCAGGCCGTCCAGAGGCCCGCGGCGTGGCCCCCGGCCACATCGTCA
>DASSGZ010000239.1:0-5186 GCA_035693165.1 Chloroflexia bacterium
TTCAAATGTACGAGGGCAGCGGGGCTCTGGATTACATTGACTGTGGGCTACTCGGTTATGGACAGCCGCATCTCTCGCGTCACGGATCGGTCTCATTTGCGCCGTCTGCTCGCGGGAGCGATGCGTGTTGAGTATGCCAAGTTCTGGTTGGAGCAAGACTGAGTGGGGGAGGAGGAAGCCAGCAGTCTTTGGATTGCCGGCGGGCATGAACAGCTACCGTGGCTCATATTTATGCCGCGGGAGGATGCGGTGGGCTTTTACTCCAGCCACCCGGCTTACTGCGGTCCTCCCGACGCCATGCTGTAGCTATCCCTAAAAATTGGGCAGGTCAACGAGAAGCCGTGCGCGAATGGATTCGCGGAGGCAACAGCGGCGGCAGCGGATTTCTGCTTATCCGGGGCGAAGGCCCCGTGGCTGCAATAGATGGGATGACTCAGGGTAGCTTCCGCTTCCTAACGGTGACGCTATCGGCAGACGATTTGCCGAGACCCTAACTGTGCTCCATACGCCGGATCTTAGCGGAACAGGTACCCCAAATGCTCCAATTTCGATTGTTTGGCAAATGCCCCATGCAGTTCCACGACCGGTAGACTAACGCCAATGGAACCGCCATGGATTCGGACACAGGTGCCGTTAGGCCGTACGGCACCACACGATCCCGGTAGCCACCAAGCGGCTTACTATCCGCAGGAGAAACATTGAGTCACGTGTTACCAAGCTGGTAAATTTCCCGATTTTCGCCCAAATTAGCCGAGAGCTAGTCATAAACAAGCCTTTTTGTGGGCTGCTTGATTTATGATCAGCCCTCGATTAATTGTCAACCTTGACGTTAACTAATCGATGTAGTACACTTGTTCTGTTACAAAATCGGCTAACCATCCTCAGCAATTCCTTACAGGTTTGCCCCCTCAAGGGCTTTCGCCCGGCAAAAAGCGCCTATAGTAGGCAAGATGTATGCAGATAAGGCCTGCCAAGATCGTGAACTTCGTCGAGCGGAGCGGTGTCCCGACCTCTCTGGTGGTATCATATAGACGCGGCTGCCGAACTATGCGCCCGCCATCCCGGCGAACCGTGTGCTATGCGGCCCCGGCTTGTTTGGAGCAGAACACGAAGCTGGTCTTTGCAGCAACTGGTGGCAAAGAGCCCCCGCGGACAGTTCAGATCTTGGCAGGCCACTTCCTCCAATTTCCAGCCTACTTCAGGCTGTATTCTGCCAGGTGAAAGCCCCTGAGGGTTTGACTCTTCGAGATGTTGGGGTTTGCGTTGGAATCCCAGTCAAGCGGCAAAAGGAGAACTCTGTGTCCCAGGAATATATTGAGATTCGCGGCGCTCGTGAAAACAACCTGCAGAATGTCTCGTTGCGCATCCCCAAGCGCCAGATCACCATCTTCACCGGCGTATCCGGTTCCGGCAAATCGTCCATCGTCTTCGATACCATCGCCGCCGAAGCCCGGCGCCAACTCAATGAAACCTTCAGCACGTTCGTGCAAAACTTCCTGCCGCACTACGCCCAACCCGAAGCCGACGCCATCGAGAACCTGAGCATGGCCATCGTCGTGGATCAGAAGCGCCTGGGCGGTGGCTCACATTCGACGGTGGGCACGATCACCGATATTTATTCCGTGCTGCGCCTGCTCTATTCGCGGGTCGGCCGGCCTTTTGTCGGTTATTCCAATGTCTTTTCGTTCAACGATCAGCAGGGCATGTGCCCGAATTGCAACGGCTTTGGCCGCAAACTCGGCGTAGACCTGGATAAGTTCCTGGATACCTCAAAGTCGATCAACGAGGGCGCGATCCTGTATCCGGAGTACGCGGTGGATAGCTGGGGTTGGAACATCCTGACCCAATCGGGTCGGTTCGATACTGACAAGAAGCTGGCCGATTACACCCCCGAAGAGCTGGATCTGCTGCTGTACAGCAAACCCTACAAGGTCAAGATGCAGTTCGGCGGCAAGCCTGTCAACCTGACCTTCGGGGGGATCGTGGAGATCTTCACCAGCAAATATATCACGCGCGACGTGAAAGCGAGGTCCGAGCGCACCCAGAAAACGGTAGAGCCGTTCATGACTGTCGGGCCGTGTTCGCTCTGCAACGGGACGCGGCTGAGTCAGGCGGCGCTCAGTTGCAAGATCAATGGTCGCAACATCGCTGAACTGGCGGCGATGGAAGCCGACGAATTGATCGCAGTTATCCGCGACATCAAAGATCCTGTCGCCGCGCCGATGGTCGCCAACCTGATCGCGCGCCTGCAACACATGATCGACATCGGGCTGGAATACCTTAGCCTGAACCGCGAAACCGATACGCTGTCGGGCGGCGAATCGCAGCGCATCAAGATGGTCAAGCACCTGGGCAGCAGTCTCGTCGATGTGCTGTACATCTTCGATGAGCCGAGCATCGGCCTGCATCCCCGCGACATTCACCGTCTGAACGATCTGCTGCGCCAACTGCGCGACAAGGGGAACACGGTGCTGGTGGTTGAACACGATCCGGCGGTGATCCAGGTGGCCGATCACATTGTCGATGTCGGCCCACACGCCGGGAGTCGCGGCGGGAACATTGTCTTCCAGGGCGCGGTGGCGGGCTTACTCAAGGCCGATACGCTGACGGGCAAGCACATGAACCAGTCGATGCCTCTCAAAGCCACGTTTCGCCAGCCAAAAGGCAAACTGCCGATCATCAACGCCCGCGCCAACAATTTGCAAAACGTCAGCGTCGCTATTCCCACGGGCGTCCTGACCGTCGTGACGGGCGTGGCGGGATCGGGCAAAAGCTCGCTGATTCACTACTCGTTTCTGCCCCAATATCCCGACGCCATCGTGATCGATCAAGCAGCGGTGGGCGTTTCCAGCCGGTCCACCCCTGCGACCTATACCGGGATCATGGACGACATCCGCAAAGCCTTCGCGACGAAAAACAAGGTTAGCCCGTCGCTGTTCAGTTTCAACTCGAAAGGCGCCTGCGCAACGTGCCAGGGCTTGGGCGTGATCTACACGAATTTGTCCTTCATGGACGAAGTGAAAATCCCCTGCGAGACGTGCGGTGGCCAACGCTTCAAGGATGAAGTGCTGGCTTACAGGCTCGCCGGCCAATCGATCGCCGATGTGCTCAGCATGTCCGTCCGTGAGGCGCTCGAATTCTTCAGCACCAAAGAGATCGTGCGGCGCCTGCAGGCGCTCAGCGATGTGGGGCTGGATTACCTGACGCTCGGCCAGCCGCTCAGTACGCTATCGGGGGGCGAAGGCCAGCGGATCAAGCTCGCCAGCGAACTGCATAAAAAGGGCAGTATTTACGTGATGGACGAGCCGACCACCGGCCTGCACATGTCGGATATCAGCCACTTACTCGCCATCCTGAACCGCCTTGTCGATACGGGCAACACCGTGATCGTGATCGAACACAACCTGGATATTATCAAGAACGCCGACTGGATCATTGATCTGGGGCCGGAAGGCGGCAATAAGGGCGGCAAGGTGATGTTCGCGGGCACACCGCAGCAACTGCTGAACGCGCCGCATTCACTCACCAGCGCCTATCTGCGCACTTGAATGATTTATGACCACCTCTCACCTAATTCGGGCGAAAATCAGGAAATTTGCCTGCCTGATAGCGAACTACTCACGCAGTAATCGTTCATGGAAACAGGCAGCAGACTACGCCTTCGGCAAACCTTCTCCCCGCGCAGCCTTCTATTGTCGTCTTACTGCCCCGGCCTCCGCCCTGGATAGTAGCACTTCTCTTATCGCTCGCGTTAGCACTTTTCTCTTCCCCTGGCCGCCCGCTTTTGCTTTAATAGCGTTGGAGTGTGGTTACTCAGCTTTGTCGCGGTTCAGGAGGATTCGATGCAACCTGGCCTATCCCCACCGCCGGCGCCGCAACTGCCCGGTGACAGTCTCGGCCCGGTGGTGCTGCGCCGGCTGGCGCAGTTGCTGACCTATCCCCTGCGGCGCCCCTTCACCCACCTGCCCCAGCCCGCAGCGAAGGGGATTGCGGTGGGCATGGCACGATTCCTCCTGATGCTCGGCGAGATCCGCATTCTGATTGCTTTGCTTCAGGATGGGCTCATTGCGCTCGCCGCCGCTCATCATCGACCCACTGATCCGCCCCTGCTGCCGGTCGGCCCGCTGCACGCGCCCCTGCCGGCCCCGGACGTTGCCGCGCTGGTGGTTGCGTTCTTCCTGCTGGTCTTCCTCGACCGGCAAAACGCGACCTGGCCGATCCATCTGACCTGGCGCGCGCCCTTCGTGGAATTCGGGCCGCGCGAGCGCGCGCTCGTCCTGCCGGAGGTTGCGGCGGACGTGCTGGTGCTGGGCCGGCCCTACGAGCGCACCTGGGACGATCTGCAAAACCACATGATCGAGACGCCGCTCGGGGATCAGGTCTACACGGTCAGCCAGGCCGAACTCTGTACCCATGCCACCGTGGTCGCCCCCACGCGCGCCGGGAAGACCTTCAACGTCACGATCCCGCTGATCGAATACACCGACCGCGTGGAGGGCGCGGGCATCTTTATCGACGCCAAAGGCGATGACCTGACCGGCCCGCGCTTCGATGCGGAATATCCCGGCGCCTTCCATCGGCGCTTCAACCTGCTGGACCCCGACGCGAGTTTTCGGCTCCAGGTCTGGACCGGGCGCACGGTGCGGGAACGCGCCGAGCGCCTCGCCGCCTGCCTGATCCCCGAAGGCGGCACGGACCAGGCCCGGTACTTCACGCACAATGCCCGCGCCGCCTTTATCAACCTGGTGCTGGCTCATCACCGGCTGTATCAGCGGGAACCCTCCTTCCCGCAACTGCTGGCATACCTGCGCAACGACGACAGCCGTGCGGCGCTCATCGACCGGCTGCCCGCGCCAAGCGCCACCGCCGACGCACTGCGGCGGATCGACAAACTGCAGGACGCCAAACATGATGTGCTGGGGAGCCTGGACGCGCGGATCGACCCGCTGGCCCACCCCGAGATCACGCGCTTTTTCGCCGCGCCCGGACAGGGCTACACCATCGAGCAATTGCTCCAGGCCCAGGCGCGGGTCTGCTTCACGTTGCCCACCGGCCCCCTGCCGGCCGTCGCGCCGATCCTCGGCCGGATCGTGATCGGCCAGTTCACGCAAGCCGTCCTCGATCCCGCCAATAACACCCCCGCACTGAAGTTGCTGGTCGTTGAGGACGCCGCTAACTTCGTGACC
>DASSGZ010000240.1:0-8450 GCA_035693165.1 Chloroflexia bacterium
CCTTCAGCCCCGGACAGGCCGCCAGCCACCCGGCCAGTGCCGCCCCGGCGCTCACAACCTGCTCGAAGTTATCCAGCACCAGCAGGATCTGCTTGTCCGCCAGGTATTCGACCAGGCGCGCGCCGGGGGCGGCGTCGCCGCCGGGCGGCTGGTCCAGCGCCTGGGCAATCGCGGGCGCCACGAGGTCGGGGTCGCGAATGGGCGCGAGGGGCACCAGGGTCACGCCGTCCGCGAAGGCATCCGCCAGCGCGGCAGCCACGGCGGCGGCGAGGCGCGTCTTGCCCACGCCGGGCGGGCCGGTGAGCGTGAGCAGGCGCGTGTCGGGGCGGCATAAGGCGGCGGATAGCGTCGCCACGGCCTCGGCGCGGCCCACGAGCGGGGTGCGCGGGATGGCGAGAGCGCCGCCGGGCGCCGGGCGGGCCGGTGTTGCGGGCGCGCCGGCAGGGGCGGGCGCGGCGGGCAGTTGGCCGGTGCGGGCGAACTGCACGAAGGCGGGGCGATCCTCGGGCGGGATCGCCAGGGCGGCCGCCAGCGTCTCGGCCAGCGCCCGCGAGGGCCGCCGGGCGCCGGACTCGATGTGGACAATGGTGCTTTTGCCGCAGTGAGCGCGGTCCGCGAGGGCTTGCTGGGTCAGATCCAGGGCTTTGCGGCGCTGCTGCAGCCAGTCTCCGAACAGCGGCGATGCATCCATCGGCGGGCGGATTCTCCTGTGGCGGCCGGGCCGCACACGGCGCCGGGCCTATGCAGATAGCGGTTGGTGTTGCGCGAATGGCGGGATGAGTCAGGTTTTTGAGACACTTTCTGTCCGGATCATTATAGCCGATCCCATGCTTTAATAGGACCAGGACACAACACTCCGGCCCGGTACAACAGGTCGCGGCAGGGGACAGGGTCCGCATTCATCGCTTATTCACGTGCGACCGGCACACGACAACATCACGCGAAAGGATCAAGTAGATGCACAAGCAACGACGGACGGCGCGGGCGCTGGTGCCCGCGCTTTTGCTGGCCGGGGTGCTCACCCTGGGCCAGGGTGGGGTGAGCTATGCCGCCCCGAAAGCGCCGCAAGCTCCCATAACCAAAGCCCCCACGACCGGGGCCGGCAGCCTGGACCCGACCTTCGGCACCGGCGGCATGGTGGAGGTCAACGCCTACGAGCCGGGGTCGGACCAGGCGCGGGCGGTGGCGATCCTGCCCGACGGCAAGATCCTCACCGGCGGCTACACGCAGAACGGCAGCGCCTCCGCGGTGATCCGCTACCTGCCCAACGGCGCGGTGGACCCGACCTTCGGCAACGGCGGCCTGGCGAGCGCCACGGCGCCGGACGGCTACGACGAGGACATCATCGACAGCATGGTCGTGCAGCCGGACGGCAAGATCGTCACCGCTGGGCTGGCCGAACTGGATTACACCAACCCGGCCTATAACTACGGCTTCAATGCCACCGATACCATTGTCTCGCGCTACAATCCCGACGGCAACCTCGATCTCACCTTCGGCAACGGCGGCCAGACGACGCTCGACCTGACCACCTATTACCAGGATGTCGCGGGCATCAAGGACGAGGGCCGGGCCGTGGCCCTGGACGCGGACGGGCGCATCGTGGTGGCGACCTCCGGCAGCAGCGAGTTCGGCGTGGCTCGCTTCAACCCCGACGGCAGCCTGGACGGCAGCTTCGGCAACGGGGGCGTGTCGCTGGTCAGCTTCGACGGCCAGAGCGGCGCGAGCAACGACGCGCTGGTGATCCAGCCCGACGGCCGGATCGTGACCGGCGGCTACTACTCAACCAGCGAGCCCGATGCGCAGTACTTCGCGCTGGTGCGCCTCAACCCCGACGGCAGCCTGGACAGCAGCTTCGGCACCGACAACATGCTCGCCACGCTGGTCGGCAACGGCGCGCGGGCCAACCTGCACGCGCTGGCCTTGCAGCCCGACGGCAAGATCGTGGCCGGGGGCGGCGGGGGCGGCGGCGAGTTCGCCCTGATCCGCGCCAACTCCGACGGCAGCCTGGATACCGGCTTCGGCGACGGCGGCAAGGTCGCCGAGTTCATCTCGCCCGCCGGCCCCGACTTCATCACGGCGCTGGCGGTGCAAGCCGGCGGCAAGATCGTGGCTGTGGGCCAGGGTTCGCCGAACGGCGGGGGCGACTCCGACTGGGCGGCGGCGCGCTTCAACCCGGACGGCAGCCTGGATCCGACCTTCGGCACCGGCGGCAAGGTGATCACCACCTTCGTGCCGCTGTGGGAAGATGTGGCGCTGGCGGCGGCGATCCAACCGGACGGCAACATCGTGGCGGCGGGCTACGCACGCGACCCGCGTGTGTGGAGCAATATGTGGTGGAACACGGCGCTGGTGCGCTACCTGGGCGATGCGGGCGCGCCGCCGCCCCCGCCGCCCCCCCCGCCGCCGCCCGCGGGCTGCACGGTGCCGTTCACCGACATCGCCGGCAACCCGTTCGCGACCTACATCGAGAACCTGTACTGCCGCCACATCGTCGACGGCTACGCGGATAACACCTTCCGGCCCTATAGCCAGGCGACGCGCGGTACGCTCGCCAAGTGGGTGGTGCTGAGCCGGGGCTGGGCGCTCGACACGACCGGCGGCCCGCACTTCACCGACGTGCCGGCCACCGACCCGCTTTACCGCTACATCGAGACGGCCTATCGCCACGGCGTGCTGAGCGGCTACGCGGACCACACGTTCCGCCCGGCGGCCAACGTGACGCGCGGGCAGATGAGCAAGATGATCGTCAACGCCATGGGCTGGGCCCCGGTCACGTCCGCGGCCCCGCACTTCCGGGACGTGAACGCGGCCAACCCGTTCTACAGCCAGATCGAGACGATCTACGCCCACGGGCTGGTCAGCGGCTACAACTGCGGGGCGGGCTGCCTGGAGTTCCGCTGGGGCAACGACAACACCCGCGGCCAGTTGACCAAGGTACTCTCAAACGCGGTCAGCCCGTAAACACTGACCAGCGCGCAGCGAAGGGGAACCTCAGCGGGTTCCCCTTCGCCATGTCCGCACCACTTGCCGGCATGTAGATCGGTTCATGCTCACCGCAGAGGCGCAGAGGACGCAGAGATCATTAAAATAAGTTCTGTTCATAATCCTACTGTCCCCTATGACAAGTTTTACCCCTCACTCCCACCCATTAAAACCTCTGCGTCCTCTGCGCCTCTGCGGTGAGCATACGGATTACGCGCTGCTGTCGGCTTGTGCCGCCCGGCGAAACGTGCTAGGATTCGCTATCTTCGATTCGTGGAGGTCCATGTCATGCGCCGTATTGTCCTCGCGCCGGTCCTGTTGGTTATGCTCAGTCTGTTGGGCTGTTCCACGGCGCCCGCTACGCTGACGCCCGAACCCTTTGTGCAGTTGACCGGCAAGGGCAACACGCGCACCTTGCCCTTTACGCTGGGCACCGGCAACTATGACGTGACCTGGGCGGTGCCGTCCGCCGACGAGCAGGGCGCGTGCCCCTTCAGCGGCGTGATCGCGCCGCACGAGCCCGACCCGCCGCTGCACTTCCAGGCCCCCTTCGGCAACGACCAGCCCGCCACCCAGGGCCAGATCACCGGCACGCTGCATCTGCCGCCGACGCTGCAAGGCTCCTACGACGCCGTGATCACCACCACCTGCGTCTGGACGCTCACCTTCCAACTGGTGCCGTAAGCCCGCGCCCCCTGTCCGAGACCCGCGCAACCCACCCGGACCGCCGGACGTATGGATGGGTGCAGGTCGGTTTTTTGTCAGGTTCTTGTGCGGATCACTTTCCGCCGGGGTGTGCTTTAATGATACCAACAGACGCCGACGCCCGCTACTCCGCACTCGCCGCTTCGCCGCGTTGACGCCTCATAGCGAAATTGCCTGTTATCACCGAACGAAGGGATGGACCCGGCAATGTTTGATATGACGAACGCGCAACGAGCGGATGCCCCTGTCGCCAGCAACCTCGCCGCCCAGAACAGCCTCGAGGATCTGGAGGGATTCACGCCGCAGGAAATCGCCCGTCTGACCGCTATGCGCGAGCAGATCCAACTGCGCGGGCAGCGCGACCGCCACGCCGAGGAAGCCCGGCTGCGCTTCGCCCGCTGGCGCTACGAGCAGGGCTACATGAACGGATAGCGCCGTCACCGGCAGCTATCTCAGCCAGGAGGCCGGCCATGATCAGCAGCCTGTACATTCTGGAACGCCAGGCACACGCGGAAACCGTCTATCGGGAAGCGGCAGCCCACCAGCAGCTTGCCCAATCGGCCCGGCGCCGGCTCGGCGCCCCGCACACCCGCGTCCTGCTGCGCCTCGGCCCCCTGATGATCGCCTGGACCACGCGGTAGCCCTCGCACCCCGTAGCACCGCGCCCCCGGCACCTACCGATCTTCTTTACCATCCAGGGAGATTTTAATGTACGACGCCATCGTCGTCGGCGCGCGCTGCGCCGGCTCGCCCACCGCTATGCTCCTCGCACGGAAAGGCTACCGCGTCCTGGTCGTGGACCGCGCGACTTTCCCCAGCGATACCTTCCGCAATCACGTCTTGCTCTACCCCGCCGTGCGCCAGTTGCAGCGCTGGGGCCTGCTGGATCGCGTCGCGGCCACGAACTGCCCGCCGATCCGCCTGTTTACCCAGGACATGGGCGACTTCCCGCTCACCGGCCATGTGCTGGAGACGAACGGGATCGACGCGCTCTATGGCCCGCGCCGCAAGTACCTGGACAAGATCCTGGTGGATGCCGCGGTCGAAGCCGGGGCCGAAGTGCGCGAAGGCTTCTCAGTGCAGGACCTGCTGCGCACCGCGGGCCGCGTGACCGGCATCCGGGGCCGCACCGCCGCGGGCACCATCGTCCACGAGCAGGCGCGCATCGTCATCGGCGCCGACGGCCTGCACTCGATTGTCGCGCGCCAGGTAGGGGCGCCCACCTACAACGAGCGGCCCGTGCTCACCTGGGCCTACTACAGCTACTGGAGCGACGTGTCCATGCCGGGCGCCGAGTTCTATCGCCACGACGACGAAGCGATGCTGGCCTTCCCGACCAACGATGGGTTGACCTGCGTCGCCGCCTTCGGCCCCATCGAGGACTTCGCCAAGATCCGCCTCGATATCGAGGGCAACTTCGAGCGGATGCTGGACGCCTTCCCCGCCTTCACCGAGCGCGTGCGCGGCGGACGGCGCATGGAGCGCTTCCTGGGCAGCGCCGATCTGCCCAACTTCTTCCGCAAACCGCAGGGGCCCGGCTGGGCGCTGGTCGGGGACGCGGGCTATCATCGCGACCCGGTGACGGGCACCGGCATCAGCGAAGCCTTCCGCGACGCTGAGTTACTGGCCGATGCGATCGACGCCGGGCTGAGCGGCGCCCAACCGCTCGACGAAGCCCTGGCGAACTATGAGGCCACGCGCAACGCCATGGCGGGACCTGGGTACGAGGCGACTGTCCAGGCGGCTACCTTCGGCCCGCTGCCCGCCGAACTGCTGCAACTGCGCGCCGCCCTCGACGGCAACCAGGCCGACACCGATCGCTTTATCGGCGTGTTGACCGGCACCGTGTCCGGCGCGGAGTTCTATACCCCCGAGAACATCGGGCGGATCATGAGCATGGCCTATGGGACCGCGGCGTAGCCGCACCGTCCGCTAGCGAATCAGGAGACTTCTGTGGACCTGACAATCCTTATCATCGCGATGCTGTTCCTGGTCGGGATCGATTGGCTGGCCGGGGTCCGCAGCTTCGACAGCCGCGACGGCTTTACGGATCCCGCGTGGGAGAGTTACGCCGCGCTGCACTAAACCCAACCTAACTCCCTGTTCCCGCGCCCCCCGTCCCGGCCCCTGGCCGGTGGCTGGGGGCGTGTCCATTGGTGCGGGCTACTCGGTGGGGACCGGCGCGGCAGCCAGGGCCAGCGCGACGGCCTGGTCCATGGACAGGGCCTGGCCCGCCCGCCGGGTGGCGGCGAGGGTGGGCGCGTCGATCTGGCGGGCGATAACGGCCTCGGTTTGCGCCCACTCGGCGTGGTTGGCCGGTTCGGCCAGCGCCGCGCTGGGGTCGATGGCGGCGTGGATAGCGGCGGCGGCGCCGAGCAGCCGGGCGGCGGTCTCGGCCTCGCCGGCGCGGGCGCGGACGGCGGCAAACCCCGCCAGGCAGTCGCCGATGCTCCAAGTGTAGCCCAGTTCCTGGAAAAGGCCCAACCCGGCGACAAAATTGGCCGCCGCCTGGCGCAGGTTGCCCTGGTGCAGCGCGATGTAGCCGAGATTGTGGCGCAGGGCGGCGATGCCCTGCTTGTCGCTCAATTCCTGGAAGCAGCTCAGGCTCTCGGTATAGAGGGCCGCCGCCCGCTCGTAGTCGCCCTGCAGGCGCGCGACATCGGCCCGGTGATTGAGCGACCAGGCAAAGCGCTGCGCATCGCCCTGATCGCGGGCCAGCGCGGTCGTCTCGGCGAACAGCGCGGCGGCCCGTGTGTTGTCGCCGTGGCGGTAGGCGGCGTAGCCCAGCAGGTGCACCGACTCGGCGATCTCGCGGGGGTCGCCCAGGGCGCGGGCCAGGCCCAGGCTTTCCTCGGCCAGCGTGCAAGCCGTGGTGTAATCGCCTTGCAGCGAGGCGGCATCGGCCAGGGCGCGCAGCAGCACCAGGATGTCGAGCGGGTTGCCCATGCGGCGCAACAGGGCCAGCGCTTCCTCGAACCGGGGCCGGGTGCGGGCCTGATCGCGCTCGCGCAGATCGACCATGCCCAGGTGGTAGAGCGCCCAGGCCAGGATCCAGGGGTTGCTGACCGTGCGGGCTAGCTCCACGCTCTGCTCCAGCATGGCACGCGCCGCCGCGAGGTCGCCGTGTTCGAGGATGACCTGGCCGAGCACCGTCTGCACGCGGGCCATGCCCGCCGGGTTGTCCAGTTCCCGCCAGATGTCCAGGCTTTCCTCCAGCAGGGCCTGGGCCGCCGCCAGGTCCCCTTGCCAGTAGGCCAGGTCGCCGGCCCGCGAGAGCGCCTTCGCCCGCGCCAGCGAGCGCACCTCCGCGCCCGGCGCAGCCAGGGCGCGCTGCAACCAGACGCGCCCTTCGCCGACGTGGCCGTAGGTGTCCCAGAACGACCCCAGCAACCCGGCCAGCCGCAACGCCGTGCCGGTCAGCGCCGGGTCCTCCAGGCTGGCGGCCAGGGCGGCGCGCAGGTTGTCGTGATCGCGCTCCAACTGCTGCGCCCAGACCGTGCGGTCGGCGCCGGTGAAATGCTGGTCGGCGGCTTCGGCCAGCGCGAGATAATATTCGCCGTGCCACTGGCGCAACGCGGCCATTTCCCCGCGCTCGGCCAGGCGCTCCAGGGCGAATTCGCGGATGGTTTCCAGCATGCTCACCCGCGGATTATCGTCGCCGGTCGTGGCCTGGCGCAGCAGGCTCTTGTCCACCAGCGAGGCGATGGCGTCGAGCACATCCACTTCCAGATCGCCGCGCGCGTTGCAGACAGCTTCGATGGCGGCCAGCGTGGCGCCGCCGACGAAGATGCCCAGGCGGGCGAACAGCACCTGTTCGCCGGGCGGCAGCAGGTCGTAGCTCCAGGCAATAGCGCCACGCAGCGTTTGCTGGCGCACGGGCAGGTCCAGCGGCCCGCCGGTGAGCAGCGGCAGGCGGCGCTCCAGGCGCATCGACATGGCCTGCGGCGAGAGCAGCTTGACCCGTGCCGCGGCCAGTTCAATCGCCAGGGGCAGCCCGTCGAGCCGGTTGCAGATGGTGGCAATGGCGCCCGCGTTGCCGCCGGTGATGGCGAAGCTGGGTTGCACGGCGCGCGCCCGGTCGACAAAGAGGGTGACGGCGGCGGTGCCGGCCAGGGTGGCGAGGTCGGGGGCATGGCGCAAATCGGGCAGGGTCAGCGGCGGCACGGCGAACTGGCGTTCGCCGCGCACGTTCAGCGCGGCCCGGCTGGTGACCAGCACCTTCAACTCGGGGCAGCCCTCCAGCCACTCGACCAGCGGCGGGGCCGCCTCCACCACCTGTTCGAAGTTGTCGAGCACCAGCAGCACCTGCTTGTTGTGCAGGAACTCGATCAGCCGGACCAGCACGGGGGTGTCGCCGGTGTCCTTCACGTCGAGGGCGGTGGCGATCGTGGCCGGCACCAGGTTGGGGTCGCTGATGGTGCCCAGGGCGACGAAGTAGACGCCCCCGGCGAACTGGTCGCGCACTTCGGCGGCCACCTGCACGGCCAGGCGGGTTTTGCCGATGCCGGGCGGCCCGGTCAGCGTGAGCAGGCGCACATCGGGCCGGGCCAGGGCGGCGCGCACGGCGGCCACGGCCTGGTCGCGCCCGATCAGTGGGGTGAGCGGCAAGGCCCCGGCGCCGATCACGGGCCGCGGGGGCGGCGCGGCGGGGCGGTCTGTTTCGGCGCCGGCGGGGGTCGCGGGCCCGCCGGCGGTCCCGGTGCGGGCAAACTGGATGAACGCCGGGCGGTCGTCGGGGGGGATGCCGAGGGCGGCGGCCA
>DASSGZ010000241.1:0-13741 GCA_035693165.1 Chloroflexia bacterium
CGGGGGAAGTCGCCACTCTGGTCGCCCAGGGGCGGGCACAACTGGCGCCCATTGCGCTGCAGGGCATGGCCGCGCACACACAGGCGGGGCTGGCCGCGCTGGACCACACCAGCGGGACGCAACAGGCGGCCCTGCTCGATAAGCTGGCGCAGGTGACCAGCTACGAAGAAAGCGTGCTCACGGCCCTCGCCCCGCGGCTGGCCCAGGATAGCGCGGACCCCGCCACGCTGATCGCCTACCAGGCCGCGGACAGCACCCTCGACGCCGGGCGCACTCGCCTGGAGCAGGCTACGCCGGTGGCCGGCGCCGGAGACGCGCCCAGTCCCACGCTGCCGCCCCCGCCCGCGTCTCCTACTCCGGCCCCTGAGTCACCGGCTGCCGTCGCCACCGCGCTCCCGGCCACGGCGCCGGGTGGTTCCATCGCGACCGGGCGCCCGGAGCCGCCGCCCACGGTGACTCCCGGCGAGATCGACACCGCCGGGCCCGCGGCTGCCGCGACGCATGTTCCGCCCGGCCAGCAGCGGACGCCGCCCGGCCAGGCACGCCCGGCGACGCCACCGGGTCAGGGCGGCACGGCCCCCGGCCTGCAGAAGACCCCGCCCGGCCAGGCCCGCACCGTGACGCCGCCCGGCCGGCAACGGACCCCGCCCGGCCAGGCCCGCACGGTCACGCCACCCGGCCGGCAACGGACCCCGCCCGGCCAGGTTGTGCCACCGGGGCAGGATACCCCGCCGGGCCGGCAGCGCACCGCGGTTCCGCCCGGCCATAGCACAGAACCGATCGCGCCCCGCCCGACGGCGACCGCGACGCGGACTCCTGTCCCGCCGGCCCAGGCTGCCCCGCCCACCAGCACGCCCCAGCCGGCGGCGTCCCCCACGCCTGGCAACAACGGCAACGGCAACGGCAACGGCAATGGCAATGGGAATGGCAACGGCAACGGCAACGGCAACGGCAACGGCGGAGGGAATAGCGGCGGCAATGGCGGGGGCAACGGCGGAGGTAATAACGGGGGCGGCAATGGCGGCGGGAACGGCGGCGGTAATGGCGGGGGCAACAGCGGCGGGAACGGCGGCGGGAATAGCGGCGGGAACGGCGGCGGCAACGGCAAAGGAGGCCGTCCTTAGCCGCTACCTGGACGCCTCGTCGTTTCTTTACGCGGCAGCCCGGCGGCGCTGAACCACGCTGCGCACCACGGCCCACTCCGCGGGGCTGAAGATGCGTAAGGCGCCCAGCGCCGCGCCATAGGCCAGCACGCCGCCCACCACCGCCGGTAGCCCGCCCAGCCCCACCGCGCTCAACCCCGCCGTGCCGAGGGCCAGCGCGCCGCCGGCCAGCACCAGCTTGATCCCCGCCGTTCCCGGTCGTAGCACACGCATCCCCAGATCCGCGCCCGCCCAGCCCAGGAAGGGCGCCAGCAGCACCAGTTCGGTGAGCACCGTCACCGCGGCGGCGCCGTAGATGCCGAAGGCCGGCACGGCCAGCAAGTTCGCCCCGATATTGAACAGCGCCGCCGCCCCAATGACCCAGGTCAGGCGCCCCTGGCGGTTGAGCGCGATCAACACATACTGCGTGACCCCGTTGATGAAGCTGAAGGGCAGGTAGCAGATCAAGATCGCCAGCGCCCACGCGGCATAGGGCAGGTAGCCCGGCTTGCCCAGCGTGAAGATGGTGATCAGCGGCCCGGCCAGCACCACCGTGCCTGCCACCATCGGCAGGGCCATCAGCAGCATGAGCTTGACGGCCATGCGATAGTGCCGCGCCAGGGCGGCGCGGTCGTGGATCGCGGCGCGCGCCATGGCCGGGAAAAAGGCGAGCACCACGATGGGCGGCAAAATCTGGGTGACGTTGATGAATTTGTATGCCGCTTCGTAGATCGGCACATCCTGCGGCCGGTAGTGGTTGATGATAAACGAGTCGAAGCGGAAAAAGATGAACATCAGCAACCCGTTGACCATCAGCGGGAAGGCCACGACCAGCATCTGCCGGACGGCGCCGGTCTGCCAGCGGAGGGTGGGAGCGAAGAAGTCGCGCCGCAGCAGGCGGTAGAACAGGAAAGCCGTCGCGGTGGTCGTCAGCAGCGACGCGGCGCCCAGACCCGGCGCGCCCCAGCCCAGCACCAGCGCGCCGACGCCCAGCATCAGGTTGACGAAGGCCGTGAGCACCGTCAGCCAGGCCGGCAGGCTCATGCGCTCGTAGGCGTTGTAGACGGCAGTCACGGCGCTGGAGAAGGCGCCGGGCAGCAGGGCCAGGCCCAGCAGCACCAGCGCCGCGGCTCCGGAAGCCGAGAGCTGGAATACCCCTGACAGGGCCGGCGTGGCCGCCACGATCAGCAGGGCCAGGCAGGCGACGGCCGCCAATCCCAGCCGCGCGGCCAGCGTTTCCCCGAAATAGGTCCGCGTTTTCTCCAGCGCGTCGGTGTCGGTGCGATGGGCGGCGACCTCGCGCGTGAGCCAGGTGCTCAGGCCCCAGTCGGTGATGATCCCGGCGTAGGTGGTGAGCAGCGCGGCAATGAGATAGCCCTGCAGTTCGTTCGACTGGCCGGGCGAGGCCATCAGCCGGAACATGGCGGCGGCATAGGCCGTGGTCAGAAAGCGGCCGATAAGCTGGGCGGCGACCGGGCCCGCGATGTTGCGCGCGATGCGCCGCGCCCCGCCCACGGTCGCGGCCGCCGGCGCCACGGGCGGGTCCGCCACCGGCGCGGGGTTACTTGAAGATCGCAATGAGCAGAACCACCGTCCCCACCATCATGCAAATCGAGCCGATGCAGAAGATCGCGATCAACCAGATCCAGGTCGGGGCGTTCGCGATGGCTTGCCGCCAGGGGATGTGCCGGTCGGCGGCGTCCTCGCCCTCCGCCGGGACCTCGTCCGGCAAGCCGGCGGGGGCATCGGCGGGCGCCGTCTCCACCGCGGCAGCGGGCACGGCGGGCGCCGGGGCCGCCGGTGTGTGGCCCGGCGCCGCCTCGTCATCCCATTCGTCAACCCGCGCTGGCATCTTCCTGTTCCCTTTCCGGCATGGTTATTTGCGCGACTCCCGTATTATACCGGGCGCCGCCGGGCCGCGTCAAAGCCGGCGCAACCGGTTAGGGGCGGGCGGCCAGGCTGTTCCCGGCGCTGCCGAGACCGGGCCGGAAGGTGGCTGCCGCCACGTCGATGATCTTGGCGGCTTCAGCGCGCGTCGTGCTGGCGTAAGGCCGGAAGGTGCCGTTGGCGTAGCCGGAGATGACCTGCAGGTTCGCCGCCGTCTCGATATAGAAGTAGAACGGGCTGCCGTAGGGCACATCGACAAACGTGGCTGTCTCCGGCGTATCGAGCGCCCAGCCGCGCGCCAGCACGACCATCTTCGCCAGTTCGCCCCGCGTGATGGGCGCGGCGGGCCGGAAGGTGCCGTCGGCATAGCCCACGACAATGCCCCGCGCGTAGGCCGTCTCGATATACGCATAGAGCGGATGGGTGGGTGGCACGTCGCGGAAGTGCGGCCCGGCCAGCGTGTCGAGATCGATCTGCCCGGCCAGCACGACGATCTTGGCGACCTGGCCGCGGGTGATATTCACCTGCGGGCGGAAGGTATTGTCGCCGTAGCCGCTGACCGCGCCCCGGTTCACCAGGTCCTGCACGAAGGGGCCGAACCAGTCGGTTTGCGGGCAGACGTCCGAGAAGAGGCAGCCCGGTCCGATGGTCGGCGTGGGCGTGACCGGGCGGGGCGTGGGCGGCACCGGCGGGCGTGTGGCCGTGGGCGGCACAGCGGTAGGCGGGATCGGGCGCGGAGTCGCCGTGGCCGGGGGCGGCCCCTGGCCGGGCGGATTGGCGATGGCCGCCGCCGCGTTGATCAGCCCGTAGCCGTAGGAGTTGTCGCGGCCCGGCGCGCCCAGGTCCGTCGCCGTGCGCTGCACACGGTCGACAATCGCCGCATTGGTCCACCCCGGCCCGGTGCTCAGCATGAGCGCGGCCAGACCGGAGACAAAGGCTGCCGATTGCGACGTGCCGATCTCCTGGCCGTAGCCGGTCTGGTAGTTGCTTTGCAGGCCCAACGGCCAGCTACTGAGGATGAAGCGGTCGGGCGGGTCGTTGCTGAAGCGGGCGTTGCCGCCGGGCGCGGTCACGTCGACGAAGCGGTTGTACTCCGAGTAGTAGGCGCGGGCGTTGTCGCTGCCGATGGCCGCCACCGACACGACATTGTCGTACGAGGCGGGATACTCCACCGGGTTGCCGCCGTCACCCGAGTTGCCCGCCGACCCCACCACCACCAACCCGGCGCGCCAGGCGTCGTTGATCGCCGCCTGCTCGCTGCCGCTGTACGTAGTGCCGCCGAAGCTCATGTTGATGACCTGGGCGCGATGCTGGATGGCGTAGGCGATGCCGTTGATCCAGGCTTCGCTGGTCAGGTTGCCGCCGCTGTCGGCCACTTTAATCGGCAAAATGGAGGCGCGCCAGGCCAGGCCCGCGCCGCCGACGCCGTTGTTGCCCGCGCCGGCGATGATCCCGGCGATGTGTGTGCCGTGGCCGTTGTCGTCCTGCGGCGAGGCCCCCGGCCGGGCATAATTCACGCCGGGCACGATGCGCCCGGCAAACTCCGGGTGGTTCAGGTCGAGGCCGGTGTCGAGCACGGCCACGATGACGCCGGGTACCTGGGCCGTGCTCCAGGCGGCGGGGGCGTTGATGCGCGGGTAGGCCCACTGCACCGGGTAGAGCGGGTCGTTCGGCGTGACGGCCAGGGCGTGAATGTGGCGGATCAGGTTGGGGTCGGCGGCGATCACGTCGGGCTGCTTCTGCATCCGGGCCGCCGCGTTGACCTCCTGGCCGGGAGCCACGCCGACGATATAGGCCCCGGCCACCGCCAGCGGGCGCTGCACGACGGCCCCGATCCCCAGCCCGGCGGCGATCAGCGCGCGTTGCGCGCCCGCCGGCTCCATCGCGCGCCCGCCGCCCTGCTCCCTGAAGCGCACCACGATCTCGCCCGGCACGGCTTCGACCACATCGGTGGTGCCGGGGGAGGGCGTAGGACTGGTCCCGAAGCCGCCGGTTGGCGCCGTGGCCTGGGCCGCGGGCAGCGCGCCGGTGTGGAGGACGGGCGCCGCCCACAACGCGGCGCCGCCGGTGAACAGCGCGGCCAATAGCCCGGTGATCAACCCGTGAACCACGCGCGGGGGGATGCCTCGGTAGCGCATTGCTGGTCTCCTGGGCGGGGCCGGCGCGCCGTCACCGCGCGCGGGGCCGGTCCGCCGGCTCCTACCGGCCGTGAGCTTCGCCGGGCCACAATTCGGGCCGGAACGCCTCCGCCGGGATCAATTGCTGCGTGCCGCCCGGCGGCGTCCAGAATAGAAAACACGGTTCGCGCCAGCCCGGCGCGAGGTCCTGGAACCGGAAGGCGTGCGGCCCGGCGGCCAGCGTGACCGTCGCTTCGTACAGCGGCACGTTGAGCGCGCTGCGCCCGGCAGGCGTCCAGGTAACGGCGGCGCCGTCGAGCCATAGCCCCGGTGTGCCGCCGATATCCGCCGTGAAGGTGTAGCGCCCACTTTGCGGCACCTGCAAGGTGCCGCGCCACTCGCCCACAAACGGCCCCGTGTCCGCGAAGGGCGTATAGAAATGGAACCAGTTCACCGCCGGCTCCTCGCGCACCAACCCCACCGGCCCCGCGGGATCGGTGCCCTGGCGGTAGATCGCCGTGACGCCGTGCTCGCCCAGCGCCGGGCTAAGCAGCGCCGCCGCCGGCACCGTTGTCTCGCCCGGCGCCGTTCCCGTCGTGCCGGCGGGTACCGTCCAGAGCAGCCGCGTCACGCCGGCGGGCCGGTTCACCGTCGCCGTCAGAGTGAACGGGTAGCGCCCGGCGATCAGCGGCACATCGGCCCCCGCCGCATCGAGCGCCCGCCCGGCCAGTTCCAGGTGCGCGCTGTCTGCCGGTCCGGCGCTCTGGTCCACGCGCACATGATATACTGCCCAGGCCGGTGGGCGCAAGGCCCCTCGCCAGGTGACTTGTAACGGCAGGCGCGCGCCCGGCGGTACCGCCCGGCCCCAATCCACGTCGATCCCGGTCGTGCTGGTCAGCACGGTCTGCGCGCCCGCGGCGTCGCGGATGGTCACGGCCACCTGGTAGGGCGCGGCGCGGTCGGCGGGCGGCACGGTGACGGCAAAGAAGAGCGCGTTGCCGCCCTGTGGCCCGGTCACGCTGTCGAGTTTTGCATGCGGATAGAGGGTGCGCAACCAGTCGAGCGCGCCGCTGTCGCGGTTGTTCAGGAAGAGCATAGCGGGGCGGCCTGGCTCGCCGGGCGGCAGAGGCGTCTCGTGCAGCCCGCTGAACACCGTGCCGATGCGGCCCCCGGCCAGGTATTCGATGGTCGCCTGCTCGTACAGGCCCCGCGAGAGGTAATAATCGGTGCCCGGCCCCTGCGCGGCGACCATCTCGTAGACCAGGGTGGCGGGCGTCGAGAACTCTTTGTAGACGGCGGGATTCGGCTCCTGCACGAAGAAATAGCGCCGGTAATTCAGGGCAAACACCACCAGCAGCACGCCGAGCACGGCCAGCGCCCCGCCCGCCACCCGCCGCCGGGGTCGCCAGGTGACGCCGTCCAGCGTGGCCCACCAGGCGGCGAGGGGCAGCGCGGCCAGCAAGGCGACCATGCTGGTGTCGCCCAGCGTGCGCAGCGCCTGCGGTGTGTCGCCGGGGTTGGACAGCACGCCGCCCGCCAGCAGCACGAGCAGGCCGGCCACCGGGAACAGGTAGGGCCACGCGAGCACCCAGCCGCGGCGGCGCCCCCACATGGCGGCAACGGCCAGGGCCAGCCCCACAGGCAGCAGCGCCGCGGTCACGCCGTCGAGCATGCGGGCATCGGGCAGATTGTGGCGGCCGTTGAAGTCGCCCGCGACGTTCCACATCCGCAGGTGCTTGAGCAGCGTCTCGCCCAGCGGGGCCAGGCTGCCGCTGCTCTGGATCGCGTCGGCGATGGAGACCGAGGCAGCGCGCGCCGCGTAGTCGGCGGGCTGGATCACCGCGTAGACCAGCACCGGGGCCGCCGCCAGCAGCAGGCCCAGGCCGGTCCAGACCAGCCCGGCGCGCGCCCGCCGCCACAGGCCCCGCTCGGTCAGCAGCCGGTAGAGCAGCAACCCGGCCAGCAGCAGCAGCCAGGCGCGCGAGATATAGTAAAGCTGGAAGCCCAGGCCGAACAACAGGCCCGCGCCCGCGTACCAGCCCAGCCGGCCCGTCGCCAGGGCGCGCAGGAGACAGCCCGCGGCCAGCAGATCGACCGGCAGCGACCAGGCGGCGTTGAAGCCGATGCGGCTGAAGTTGATCTGCCAGGTCATGGCCGCCAGCAGCGCCGCGGCGACCAGGGCCACCCGCCGCCCATAGAGCAGGGCCGCCAGCCAGCCGAGCGCCGCCACGGCCAGCGTCCCGGCCAGGGCCATGGGCAGGCGCACGGCGACGACAGTGGGGCCGAGGAGTTTGATCAGCACGGCGATGCCGTAGAGGTAGAAGGCGGGTTCGCCGTTGGCTCCGCCGATGAACAGCGGGCGCCAGCCGTGGTACAGGATGTCTTCCGCCTGTAGCCCGGCGATCGCCTCGTCGGCCCAGAGGCCGCGCGGCACGCTATCAAGCTGCCACAGGCGCAGGAAGGCCGCCGCACCGATGATGGCAACCCAGGGCAGGGCCGCCCATAGGCGTGCGCGGAGGGGTTGCGCCGCGGGGGTCGTAGCGTCCGGCGGCGCTTCCGCCGGACGCCCGACGACAAGTAGTCCGCCACTGTGCTCTTGCGGTGTAGGGGCCGGTTTCAAACCGGCCTGCCGCCCAGCAGCGGCGGCGGCGAGGAATAGCCCGATGCTGAGCAGCCATCCCAGCCAGGGCAAGCCCGCCCGTGGGGCCGCCTGCCCGCCGGTCTGCGCCAGTTGCACGAAGCCGGGCAGCGCCGCGATGCCGCACACGACGGCCCCGGCCAGGATCAGCAGCCCCCGCCGCCCGGCGCGCTCGGTCGCGGGGGTGGCCTGGGAGGGCGGCGCGGGCAGCGTGCGCGGCCCCAGCGCCCAGACGGCCAGGATGGCGGCGCCGGCCAGCACGAGCCAGCCGGTCGCCTCGCCGAAGGTCGCTCGCCGGTCGAGCAGCGCCTGGCCGAGCAGCGCCAGCGCCAGCGCGGCCCCGCCGATCCAGGCGCGGGCAGCGGGGGTCGCCTCTACCATACCGGCGCGCACTCGGTCCTCCGCAAGCAGGCCCTCTCTCTAGCGGCGGAACCCGGCCAGCACGAACACGATCAGCAGCACGCCCACCACCACCCGGTAAACGATGAAGGGCAGCGTGGTGTTGCGTTGCAGGAAGCGCAGCAGCAGGAAGATGGCCGCGTAGCCGCTGACCGCCGCGACCAGGAAGCCGACGATAAAGGCGGGCAGATCGCCGGATGGGATGCCGCCCGCCTTCACGATGTCGTATGCCTGCTTGACGCCCGCGCCGACGATGACCGGCGTGCCGAGCAAGAAGCTGAACCGCGCCGCCGCTTCCCGCTTCAGGTTCATGAACAGCCCGGCGGTGATCGTGCTGCCCGAGCGCGAGACGCCGGGGATGATCGCGAACGCCTGGGCCACGCCGATGCCGAACGCCTGCCCCAGGGTCAGGCGGCTCATGTCGTAGCGGTGGCTGGCGATGCGCTCGGCGACCCAGAGCAGCGCGGCCAGGATAATCATCACCACGCCGATGATCAGGATGCCGTTGGCGGCGGCCGCCGCCGTATCGCCATGGAAGACCTCGTCGAGTTTGCTTTCGCCCAGCGCCCCGGCCAGCGCGCCGGGGATGGTCGCCAGGACGATGTACCAGGCCAGCTTGCCGTCGGGATCGGCAGTCAGGTTCCGCTGGGCGAGGCTGTTGAGCGCGCCGCGAATCAGGCGCACCCAGTCCTGCCAGAAATAGACCAGCACAGCGATCAGGGTGCCCATATGCAGCGCCACGTCGAAGGCGAGGCCGGGGTCTTTCCAACCGAAGAGCCAGGGAATAATAATCAGGTGCGCGGACGAACTAATGGGGATAAACTCGGCCACCCCTTGCACGAGGCCGAGCACGATAGCCTGAAACAGGTCCAACGGATACGTACTCCTTCACAGATGGGTAGTAGCACGGCAGCCCATGGGGCTACCCGGATTCCCGGCCTGCCTGGCCGGGCAGGGGCGGCGCCGGCATTGTCGCGCAGCACCGGCCCTACTCTAACAGGTGGGGGTTAAAGGCAGGTTTAAGATCGCCCGGTACGTCTTACAAGGTCGCAATGATTGCCGGCCCCGGCTTACCGCTTGCCGGATTGCGCGGTATCGCGCTCACCGGTCCGCACACCGGCGGCGGGCGCCCCGCCCACGGGCACGCTCAGCATCTCTCCGGCGCCGCCCGCGCCGCCGGCAGTGTCGCCGGAGTCGTCCTCCTCGACGGCCGGTTGGCCGGCGGCCTCTTTCTTCTCCAGGGCCGCCAGTTCGCTCCAGGACACGCTTTCGCGCACCATATAGAAGAGACCGAGCAGAGTCACCGGGAAGTATAACGCGGCGTGCAGGAGCACGACGTAGCTGGCGGCGATATGATCGTCCAATCGAAATACGTTTGTCAGTACGGGGATGGCGATGCCCTCGAATACCCCGATGTAGCCGGGCGACGACGGAACCAGCGTGCCGAGGTTCGCCGCCGCCGTCGTCATGGTATATGCATGCACCGGTATTTGCAGGTCGAAGCCCCAGGCGCCGATGATGTAGTACATGGCGGCCTCGGCGCTCCAGGCGGCGACGGATAGGCCCATGACGCTTAATAAGCCACGCCAATTGCGCAGCACGCTAAGACCCTCGACAAAGGAAGTCGTCATGTGCAACGCGCGTTCGTGCAGCGACTCCGGTATCACCTTGCCGACAGGGCTGCGGCCAAGAATGAGGCGGATCAGCGTGACGATGCGCTGGGGCGCCGCCGCCAGGAAGACGAATACCAGCAGGCCGGCCAGGAACAAGATCGTCGACACGCGCAGGGCCAGCGTCAGATCCGCGTTGATCTGTATAAACAGCGCCGACCCGGCCAGGAAGCCGATCATGGTCAGGCCGTCGAAAATGCGCTCCACCAGGATCGTCGCCAGCGTCGCGCTTTTGGTCACGCTCTCACGGCGGCTCAGTACGTAGACGCGGATGACATCGCCCAGGCGGGCGGGCAAAATATCGTTGCCCATATAGCCGATGGCGAGGAAGCGAAACAAGCGATTCGGGTGGATGCCTTTGCGGACGGGCGAGAGCAGCACTCCCCAGCGGAGCGCCCGTATCCAGACGCCGGCAAAGTAGCAGGCGAGGGCAGGTATCAAGGCCCAATAGTGAACCCGGCTCAGGGATTCGCCGATTTTCCCAAAGTCCTGGCCGCGGAAGGTCAGGTAAAGGAAGACGATACTGATCGCTACCCCGATCCAGAACTTTTTATCGCGTAACAAAGCTTTCTCTCCGATAGCCGCCGCACACCGGGCGGGCCTGCGCCGCTGTTAGGGCTGGCGGATGATGGTTTCCTGGTGCTGCTTCGCCAGCACATCCTTCAGCCGCTTGCTGAATTGCTTGTAGCGGCGGATGCCCAGTTTGTGGAAGAGGTAGCGCCGGGCCACGTTCAACGTCGCCAGGCCATAGGTGACGCTGCGGCGGAAGTTGACGGAGGAGGCTTCGGGGAAGTAACGCGTCGGGACGGGCACCTCGACAATGCGGAACCCGAAAGCAACCGCCTGGGCGATCACCTCGCTATCGAACACGAAATCGTCCGAATTGAGCAGGAAGGGGATCGTCTCCAGCATGCGCCGGCTGTAGGCGCGGTAGCCGGTGTGCATCTCGGACAGGCGCGTGCCGAAGACCGTGTTTTCGACCGTGGTGAGGAAGCGGTTGCTGATAAACTTCCAGATCGGCATGCCGCCCTGAAGCGTGGCCGAGGCGCCGCCCATCAGCCGCGACCCGAGCACCATGTCGGCTTTGCCCGCGGCAATCGGCGCAACCATGGCCGGCACGCGCGTGGCGTCATACTGGTTATCGGGATGCAGCATCACCACGATGTCGGCGCCGTCCTTCAGCGCTTCCAGGTAGCACGTCTTCTGGTTACCGCCGTAACCCTTGTTCTGGACATGGACCAGGCATTTCAAGCCTAGCCGTTCGGCGACTTCGACGGTGTTGTCGGACGATACATCATCGACCAGGATGACCTCATGGATCTGCTCTTTCGGCATATCGCCGTAGGTTTTTTCCAGCGTGCGCGCTGCATTATAGGCCGGCATGACGACGATCACCCGCGGAGCGGTGATCGAGGTGCCCGGCTCTGGCGGTGCCCCGGATGTAGAGGGCGTGGACATGCGAACCTCCAACCCCAAAACAGTTAGTACGACCTGAACTCAGTTATCACCTGGTATACAGCGTAAAACCGGAACGCCGGCAAACACGCGGTGATCCGGATCGGTCCAGTATACCATATCTGACCGCCGGACGGCGCGCCGCGGCGCGGGTGGCGCCGCGATCTTTCCGCCGGCCCCGGCGCGTAACAACGGCCCGGCGCTCACCACGAGCGCCGGGCCGCCGGCCTGGTCGTCCGTCACTGGCCCGTACTGAACACGGCGGCCAGGCCATTGTTCAGGTACAACGCGATGAAGCGATCCGCCCCCACCGGGGCGATACCCACCGGGGTCAGGATGCCGCCGCCATTGGTGAACTGCCAGCGTTGCAACTCCTGGCCGTGCGAGTCGAAGCGGGCGATGGCCTGCTGCGCCGCGATGGTCACGAGCACATTGCCGGCGCTGTCGCCGGTGAGGCGGTTGCCGTCGCGGGCAATCGACGGCCCCACCCACCAGGCGGCCAGGGGCTTGCCGTCGGGCGTCAGGCTCTGGACGCGGTTGTTGCCGATGTCGGCCACATAGAGCGTGCCGCCGGCGGCCTCCCAGACGCTCGCCGGTTCGGCGAACTGGCCGGGCGCCGTGCCCTTGCCGCCCAGGGTCTGCACGCTCTGGCCGTCCGGCGTCACTTTGATCAGGCGGTTGTTGCCGGTGTCGGCGAGCCAGTAGTTGCCGTCGCCGGCCACGGCCATGCCGCGCGGGAAGAAGCAGGCGCACAGGTGCGTCTTGCCGGTGGCCTTGCCGTCGAGGTCGAAGCTGAGCAGATCCGAGGCGGCAGCGTCGAGCAGGCGCAGTTGGTTATCCTTGATCAGCAGGGCCGAACCCTCGATCAGCGGTTTTCCGGCGCTGTTGCGGACATCCCAGGCCAGGATCTCTTTGCCGTCGGGGCCGAACTTGTGGATCTTGCTGTCCTGTTCGGTGAAGATATAGATATTGCCCGCAGCGTCGGCGGCGGCGGCGCGGGGTCGCGCCAGTCCGGGGCCCGGCGCCCCCAGCAGCAGGCCAGGCGTCAGCGCCGTCACCGGCCCGGCGGGCGCCTGGGTGGGGGCGGGCGCGGCGGCAATGGGCGGCGTGGGGACGACCCCCACGGGCACAGGCGCGGGGGTTGGCCCGCCCGCCTCCGGGGCCGGTGGGGCCTTCGTGCCCTGGCCCGGCAGGATGCTCGCGTCAGACTCGGCCAGCGTCGGCCAGGGGCCCGTGGACGGCACCGTGGGGTAGGCACCCAGTTCCGGCCACAGGAAGGCGGACGGGATGATGCTGCGCCCGCGGCCCGGCGGGGTCCAGTAGAGATACATATGCGAGTAGCCGGCGGCGTCGATGAAAAGCAAGCGCAAGTCGTGCCAGCCCGCGGCCAGCGTGAGTTGCGCTTCGACCACGTTGTTTTCGCGCAGGTTGACGATCACCTCCTGCCCATCGACGTACAGGTGGGACTCGCTGATCTGCTCGGTCGCCAGCGTGTACGGGCCGGCCTGCGGCACATAGAGCCGCCCGCGCCACTCGACGTTGTACGGGCGCGCCATCTGCATAGGCAGGAGATGGAAGTTGAACGAGATGACACTGTCCACGCGCACGCCCTGCGGCGGGCCGCCGGCCGTCGTCCCCTGGCGGTAGTAGCCGGTGAGGCCGTGCGGCTCGATGCGCTGCGGGTCGAAGAGATCGGCCGCGGGCACCGGCTGGGCGGCGTTGCCCTGCATGGCCCAGCCCAGTTGCGCCGTGCCGGTCGCGGTGCCGACGGTGTCCGTCGCCACGACGGTATGCAGCCCGACGGCCAGGGATACCGGGTCGCCGGAGCGGACCGGGTAGCCGTCTACCAGCAGGGCCGGTTCCGTGACCGCGCCGGCGGGGTGCCAGTCGAAGTTGTAGACGCCATATTGATCGATATGCAGGGTCGTTACCAGGCGCGCGGTGCCGGGTTTGCCCACCGCCGCCCAATCGAGGGCAAAGTTAGGCGTTGTCCGCTCTTCGCGCGGGCTGGCGGCGCCGGGATCGTAGAAGCTGACCTGCACGCCGTGCAGCGCGGCGATGTCGGTGGCCGGGATGCGGATGGTGTAAAGCATCGGCGACGGGTCCGAGGGCGCGTTAAACGGGTCGAAGCTCGCGTGCGGATACATGTGGGCGATGGCCGTGAGATCGGCGGCTTGCGGCGGATCGATAATGATCGCCACGTCGCGATCCGCCCCGTTCAGGGGCAGGGCGGCCATGCCCGGCCATTCGATCGGATTGGCGTCGGGCACCAGGTAGCGCATGGGCGGCAGTCCGATGAACACCGAGGACACAAACACCTGGTAGTTGGGACTCAGGCTGCGCACCAGGCGCGCGGCCTGCGCCTCCGGGCTATACATATCCCCCCAGACACTGCGGTCGCGGGCCTGGACCTGGAAGTAGCGCGGGATCGTC
>DASSGZ010000242.1:0-18520 GCA_035693165.1 Chloroflexia bacterium
GCAGCAGCGTCAGCGTATCGAACAGCGCCGCCAGGCCCCGCCCGATCTGCTCGACGCCGTTCAGCGAACTGTAGTAGGCGTTGCCGGTCGCGGCGGTGGCCAGGGCGCCCGCGGCGCGCGCCGCGTAGAGCGGCAAGGCGCCGTAGACGTAGAACTCGCCGCCCGCGCGCGGGTTGAGGGGGCTGGTCGCGGGGTCGAGCAACCGGCCCAGGGACGCATCCGGCGGCAGATTAACGCGGGTCATCGCCACCTTGGTCACGTAGTAATCGTCGACGTTGAGGTGCTGGTTCTCGTCCCAGTTGTGGCCCACAATGCGCAGCGCCAGGCCCACGACCACGATCAGCGCCAACGCCAGCGCGTGGAGGAGCGCGGAGCGCCGGGTGGCAGGAGCGGTCCCAGGGTGCAGAGCCGCTTCGGCCACCCCCGTCCCCGGCCGCTCTGCGGGTGCAGGGGCGAGGTCCGGCGCGCGGTTCACCACTTGACGACCACCATAGGTGCCGAACCGATTTGCTCGACCGGCCCGGCGCCGAGCAACACCACGCCCTCGATGCGCGAGTCGCCCGCCGTCAGCACCGCCGAGGCCAGTTCGCCGCCGACCGGGGCCGTGTCGTAGCTGAACTTGGTGGCGACGACCCAGCAGCGCACGCCCGGCGGCACATCTTTCAGCCCGCCCGCCGGGCTGGTCACGACGGCGGCCACGGCAGCGGGGGTGATGGTCGCCCCTATCGGCAGGCCGGTGATCGCGGCGACCTGCTCGGGCCGATGCACGTGGTCTTCGTCCAGCGGCTTGCCGATAATATCCAGGCCCACGATGATCAGCAGCAGATCGACGCCCGCGGGCAGGGCCGGCTCGTGGACGGCGGGCGCCTTGAGCGAGCGGTGGCGCGCGCCGTCAGCCTCGACCAGCAGGTTGTCCAGGCCCGGCAGCGTCTTGAGCGCGGCCACCTGCGCGGCGTCCAACCCGCGGATCTTATCCACGCGCAACTGCTCGCCCGCCACGCGCACGTGCCCGGCCTCGGCCAGCAGGCCCGGCAACTGTGCCGCCAGGGCCGCCGGATCGGGTTCGATGACAAAGGGATGCGCGGGCACGCCCTTGAGCGGGAACATATGCACCGTGCTGGTGGTCAGCACGGTGCGCCCGGCGGCGCGGAGTTCGATCAGCAGGCGTTGCAGCGTCGTGGTCTTGCCGCCCGCGCCGACGAAGGCCACCATCTCGCCGAGCTGGATTCCGAGCGCGTGGGTAAGGGTGTGCATGGCTTAGCGCACCACCTGGGCGAGGGCCAGCAGCAGGCTTTGCAGCAGGCCGCCCAGCAGCAGCAACGGCACCGCCAGCAGGCAGATCTTGAGATATTCGGCCAGGGCCAGCAGCAGGCTGTCGCCCAGGCTGAAGCCGCGCGGCGGGGCCGCCACCACCAGGCCGAAGCGGGCGGCAAAGGCGGTGAGCAGCAACAGCGCCAGCGCGGGGAACAGCACCGGCGGGAACAGCAGGGTGATGCCGAGCACCAGCGGCGAGGTGCCGGCCAGGGCCAGTTGGCCCAGCACGAACCCGGTTGCCCCGGCCACCAGCATCATGAACAGCACCGGCAGCGTGCCGAAGCTCATGACGCCCAGCACGATCAGGAAGGCGCTCAGCAACACCACCCGCAGCACCCCGCTCACCACGCCACCGAGCAGCGCGAGCACCCCGCCGTCGTCCCCGGCCACGGAACCCAGCAGGCCCAGCGGCCCGCCGGCGGCGCCCCGGCTGCTCGCGGCGTTGATCAGCGTCGAGGTCGTAATCGGGTAGCGTTCGGCCAAGGCCCAGCCGAGCGCCAGGGCGAACACCAGCGCGCAGGCCACCAGCGCCAGGTCGGGCCAGCGCAGCCGCAGCAGCACCGGGATGTCGCGGCGATAGAGCCGGCCCAGGCCGGCAGGTCGCGCCGGGGCAACGGGCGGGGCGGCAGCGGCGGGCACGGCGCGCAACTGGAGCGCCGCCCGCGGCGGCAGCGCCCAGAACTGGCGGAAGGTGAGCGCAAGCCGGCTGGGGCGCAAGTCGTCCATCTCGCGGGCCAGGATCTGCTCACGGTTGAACAGGCGCAGCCCCATGCGGATCAGCAGCAGCGCGAACAGGCCCAGCGCCAGCGCGATCAGCCACAACTGCTCGCCGCCGCCCCAGAGGATCAGCGCGTTGTTGCCCTGGATCAGCACGCTCATGGGCAAGATGATGAAGGCGGCCAGCAGGTTGGCCGCGCGTACGCTAGTGGTGTGGCTGGAGATGATCAGCGCGCTGCCGACCATAACCAGCGCCTGCGCCAGGTCGAGCAAGACAATCGCGCCGATGAGCGACCAGTCAGGCCGGTAGCCGGTGACGAGCATGACCCCGCCGAGGTAGAGACTCATGCTGATATAGCTCGCCACCAGCGGCGGGATCAGCGCGGCCAGCAGCTTGCCCAGGTAGAGCGTCCGGTCGCTCAAGGGCGTGGAGAGCAGCGCTTCAAGGGTGTTGCGCTCCTTCTCCCCGGCGAAGCTTTCGAGCGCGATCATCAGCGAGAAGCTGACCGGGAAAAACCCGACCAGCATCAGCGCGAAGGGCACCAGGTTGGTGAAGGCGTCGGGCGAGACCCGGCGGATCAGGAAATCGTGCCCCTGGGCCGACATGATCACCAGCAGCAGCGGGAAGACGACCACCAGCAGCAGCGCCGGGCCGATGATGCGCCAGTCGCTCAGCAGGTCCACGATCTCGCGCCGGGCGATCAGCCAGGACGCCTGGGCGCGCGGCGGCGGCGGGGCCAGGCGCGCCCGGTTCCCAGTTGCCGGGGCGGGGCGCACCGCCGGCGCAGTCTTCATATCGGATGGTACGGGATCGATCATAGCGGCCCAGGGCACCCGGCGCAGCGCTCCGGAGCGGCGGCGCAGCCCCACAGCATGGCGAAATCACGCATATACTACCTTACCATTATACCACACGCGCTCCGGCACCTGCCCGGCGTAACGTCAACAGCAATTATGCATTCTGATCGGGCAGTATCCCGGCGGCGCAAACTGCGGGCGACCGGCGAGCAAAGGCCACCTGCACTGCGCCCGCTATATTGGATTCGCCGGCTGATTCAGACAGATTCTGTTACAATTGGCACGCCACCGCACCCGGTGTTCAGAGGGTCCCGTGCACCGGGCCTTGCCTCAGCGCAGGGCTGGTGCTCACATCTGCAAGCAGATCTAGACAGAGGAAAAACATCCATGGCCGTTCCGACCGTCACTGTGACCAGCCAACCGCGTACCCGCCCCAACTGGGGCCGTCGCCTGCTCATCACCGTCGTGGCCCTGGCCGTGCTGGCTGGGGTCGTGGTGGCGGGCCTGAGCATCTATGTCGCCGGCAACCTGAGTGCGGCCTATCGGGTGCCGGTGGATACCGCCGCCGCGACGACGAGCGGCACTAATTACAGCGATGTCAGCTTCCCCAGCCGCCAGCAGGTGACGCTAAAGGGCTGGCTGTTCCATGCGGCTAATAACGCTGCGGCGCGCAGCGTTATTATGGTGCATGGCTGGCACCATAACCGGATTGATACCAGCTACCACACGGATCAGGTCGCCCACGACCTGTTGCAGCACGGCTATGATGTGCTGCTGTTCGACCTGAGCGCGTGCGGCGAGAGCGGCGGGGATCACTTCACCCTGGCGACGAAGGAATACCTGGATGTGCTGGGGGCCTATGACTTCATGAAGAGCGGCGCGGCGGGCACGGCCTATGACCCGCACCAGATGGCCGTGATCGGCGACAGCATGGGCGCCGCTTCGACCCTGCGCGCCTCGGTGGAGATGCCCGACGTAGGCGCCATCGTCGCGGACAGCTCCTTCGCGGAACTGCGGCCCATTCTTGAGAAGGAATTGCCAGCCCGCAGTCCCCTGCCCGCCTTCTTCACCCAGCCGACGCTGTGGGCCGTGCCGCTCTATGGCCTGGACCCGAACCTGCGCCCGGTGGACGCCGTGCGCGCCCAGCCCCAGCGGGCCTTCCTGTTCTTCCACGGCCTGGCCGACGACTTCGTGCCGCCCGGCAACGCGGATGAACTGCGCGCCGCCAGCCCCAACCCCGACAGCGCCCTGGTGCTGGTGCCCGGCGCCAAGCATGTCCGCACCTACGAGGCCGATCCCGCGGCGTATATGGCGCGGGTGTACCAGTTCTTCGATAAAGAGATGGGCCAGTAGCGCGTGTTCCGCGACGGGGCGCGGGCCGGTTTCAAACCGGCCCCTACAGCGCCGTTGGGCCACGGGCCGGTTTCAAACCGGCCCCTACAGCGCGAAAGGGCATATCCTTGTCACTCTGAGCGGAGCGAAGAGTCTCGTCTCGGTGGGGACACGACGAGATGCTTCGCTGCGCTCAGCATGACATTGGGGCTGGGGCGCTAGATGTTGCCCTGACCTTTCAGCGGGCGGTCGCGCGGCGGGATGTAGCGGGCGAACAGGATCGTGATATCGCGCAGGTGTTCCCGGACCGTGCCGGTCAGGCAGGTCGGGTCGTAGCGCCAGCCCCAGTTGCCGTAGGCGCGGCCCGGCAGGTTCATGCGCGCTTCGGCGCCCAGGCCGAGCAGGTCCTGGAGCGGCACGATGGCCGTGTTGGCGACCGAACTGAAGGCCAGGCGCACCAGCTTTTCGGCGATGAGCTGCCCGGTCACGTCCTTGCGGTCGTCCAGATCCAGATAGTGCCGCACGTTCACCCGCTCCTGCTCCGAAGCCGTCTCATACCAGCCCGCGGTGGTGTCGTTGTCGTGGGTGCCGGTGTAGACCACGGTGTTGTGGTCGAAGTTGTGGGGCAGGTAGGGGTCGGTGGCGTCGGTCTCGAACGCGCCGAAGGCGAACTGCAACACGCGCATGCCGGGGAAGCCCATCGTCTGGCGGATCTCGACCACGTCGGGCGTGATCACGCCTAGGTCTTCGGCAATGATCGGCTGGTCGCCCAGGGCGCCGCGGATGGCCTGAAAGAACGGCACGCCGGGGCCGGGCACCCAGTGCCCGTTGGCGGCGGTCTGTTCCTCGTTGACCGGCACCTCCCAGTAGGCGGCGAACCCGCGGAAGTGATCGAGGCGCACGAAGTCGTACAGGCGGAAGACGTTACGGAACCGCTCGACCCACCAGGCGTAGCCGTTGGCGGCCAGCACATCCCAGCGGTAGAGCGGGTTGCCCCAGTACTGCCCCTTGGCGCTGAAATAGTCGGGCGGCACCCCGGCCACCACGGTGGTGCGGCCTTTTTCGTCGAGGTAGAACAATTCCGGGTGCGCCCACACGTCGGCGCTGTCGTAGGCGACGAAGATCGGGATGTCGCCCACGATGCGCACGCTGCGCTCGTTGGCGTAGGTCTTCAGCGTCCACCACTGGCGGAAGAAGAGGTACTGGATATACTTCTGGAAGCGAATGTCGTCCTCCAGCTTGGCGCGCCATTCGACCATCGCCTCCGGCTGCCGCAGGGCCAGGCCCTCCGCCCAGTCGCTCCAGACGCCGCCGCCGTGGGCCGTCTTGCCGGCCATGAACAGCGCGTAGTCTTCCAACCACCCGGCGCTTTCGGTCTCGAACAGGGCGAGTTCGGCCCGCACCTGGGGATGATCGCCGCTTTTGTACTCATCGTAAGAGCGCCGTAGCAGAGCCATCTTCCACTCGATCACCGGGCCGTAATCGATGCGGTCGGCGGGAAAGTCGGGCAGATTCTGCAGATCCTTCGCCTGCAACAGGCCCTGTTCGCGCAGCAGGTCGGGGCTGATCAGCAGCGGGTTGCCGGCAAAGGCCGAGAAGGCGGCGTAGGGCGAGTCGCCGTAGCCGGTGGGGCTGAGCGGCAAGATCTGCCACAGCTTCTGGCCGGTCTGTTGCAAGAAATCGACGAAGCGATAGGCTTCCGCTCCCAGGTCGCCGATGCCGTAGGGGCCGGGGAAACTGGTGGGGTGCAGCAGGATGCCGCTGGCACGTTCAAAGTTCACGGTGACGCCCTCCTTATACGCGAGCAGGGTTAAAAGACGGCTGCTGACCTGCTGCCTGAGAGACTCCCCGCGGATTCACACGACTATCGCCTGGAGTCGTCCTGGCCGGCATCGCCGCTGGAATTGCTCCCGTCACTACAATATTTGTGCCCTCGTCCCCCTGATTCTGGGCACGTGTTAAAGAACGCGGGCAGGGCGCGCGGGCGGGCCGCACATGCAATCACGGCAGCAAGGCGCCACCGGGAACCGTACATGATCAGCGTGCGCCCTTCTGGGCCACGAAGACGAACCGCGACAACCGGCGCTCACTGGTGAGGCTATGGACTACGGCCAGGAATTGCTGTAAACCGTCAAATGTCGTCTCCCCTTCCACGGGGATCAAATCGGCGCGATAGCGCGCCCGCGAGTCGTGCCAGCGTTTGGAAACCTGGACCGCATTTTCCGTAACATCTTCGCGGCGGATCAATTCCAGGCCGGCGTCCTGGATTGCCCGCTCATCGGCTCCTACCGGCGCGAACAGGAAATAGCCGATCGAGCTACGGGTCGCCAGTTCTTCTTTGGTCACGAACCCGGTGACGACTACGGGATCGGTGAACAGGATACGGCCGCCGGGGCGCAAGACGCGCCGCCATTCGGCCAGGGTGGCAACCCGGTCGGGTATGTGCAGAATCGCGTCGATGCAGACGATGGCATCGAAGGTATCATCGGCGAAGGGCAGCACATGCCCGGCATCGATGTGCTGGAAGCGAACCTGATCGGCTACCCCCTGCGCCTGGGCCTGGGCATTGGCGGTGGCGATGCCGTTCTCGTTGATGTCGACGCCGACCACCCGGCAGCCTACTGTCCGGGCCATGAACAGCGCCGGCCCGCCCGATCCGCTGCCCACGTCGAGGACCAGCGACTCCGGCGCCAGGGCCAGCCACGCGAAAAACCGCCGATACTCGTCGGTCGTCAGCCAACTGCTCTGCCCGACATCCTCGCCGTAGGTGTCGCGCCGCACCTGCGCCAGCACCGCCTCGGCAAAGTTGCCGTATGCGTCATTATAGAGGTCTACCTGGACAGCCATGGAGGACTCCTTTCCAAGCCTACAACGACGCCTGTATGGGTCGCGTAGACGGCGAGGCGATAGGGCTCGATTGCCGGGAAGACGGGTGGGTATCGCGTGGCACCTCCAGAGGCAGACCGAGCGGAGCCGCCACCTTCCTATTCTAGCACAGGTGAGGCAGCAACACTAGAGTGGCGCGTGCGGCGGGCACGGCCTGGCTCGGCGGCGCGCGGGCGGATTTAGCCCGCGCGCTCGCCGGGCTTCTCCTGTTCGGCGTCGGCCATGAGGGTGAGGTAGACGGCTTCGAGGCTGCGCGGCACCTCGGCCAGCGTGAGCACGCCCGCGCCCGCCCCGGTCAGGCGAGCCAGCAGCACCGGGTTGATGGCCGCTGGGGTGGCGGTACGGTAGCGCAGCCAGTCGGCGCCCTGGTCCACGACGGCGAAGTCGGCGTCCGGGCCAAAGTCGAGCGAATCCAGGTAGGGCGCGACGGGGCCGGTCAGGCAGAGGTCGTACAGCGGGGGGCCGAGCAGGGACCGCTTCAGTTCCTCGGCGGTGCCGCGCGCCAGGATGCGCCCGCGCTTGATGATGGCAATGCGGTCGGCCAGGCTCTCGGCCTCGGCCAGGTTGTGGCTGCACAGCACGACGGTGCGCCGCCTGCCGCGCAGATCGGCGATGCAATCGCGCACCACCTTGGCTGACTGCGGGTCCATGGCCGAGGTCGGTTCGTCGAGGAACACGACGAGCGGGTCGTGCAGCAGCGTACGGATCAGCGCCACTTTCTGGCGCATGCCCTTGGAGTACTCGCCCAGCCGCCGGTCGCGGGCATAGCCCAGGTCGAACTGCTGGAGCATGGCGTCGGCGCGCGCCTGGCGCACCTGCGGCGCCATGCCCTGCACCGCGCCGAAGAAGTCGAGATATTCGGGCGCGCGCATGCGGTTGTAGAGGCCGGGCAGCTCGGTCAGCAAGCCGATCAGCGAGCGCACCGTCTCGGCCTCGGTCACGGTATCGTAGCCCGCGATGCGCGCGGTGCCCGCGCTGGGCGCCAGCAGGCTGCACAGCATGCGCACCGTCGTCGTCTTGCCCGCGCCGTTATGGCCGAGCAAGGCCAGGATCTCGCCCTCGGCCACATCCAGGTCGAGCCCGGCCACGGCGGTAAAGTCGCCAAACTGCTTGGTTAAGTTGCGCGCTTCAATCATCGGAGTGCTGAGTGCTGAGTGCTGAGTGCTGAGTGCTGAGTACGAGTGCTGAGTGAAGAAAGTAAGCGACAAGCGAGTAGCAGAAGATCTACTACTCGCCTGCCACCTATCTCCCGTTACTACTCAGCACTCAGCACTTACGAGGCCGTGCGGCGCATCATGTAGAAGACGACCCCGGCGATGCCTGCCAGGAGCAGGACGGCCCCGGCGACGAACAGAGCCGTGTTGTCGCCCCCGGTAGCCCCGGCGGGCGGGATGGCTGTGGGCGCGACGGTCGGCGTTTCGGCAGCCGCCGGGGCGGTTGTCGCCGTCGGGGCGCCCGTCGCCGGGGTATCGGTCGCCACCGCCCCCGTTCCCGGCGTCTCCGTGGCAACCGCGCCGCCCGTGGCCGGGGTCGCCGTCGCGGCGGCGCCCGCCGTGGGTGTGGGCACCAGCGCGCCTGGCCCCTGATAGAGCCCGGCGGCACGGCGGATGGCCTTGTAGACCGGCTGCACCGTGAAGTCCGGGTCCACCATGCGGAAGTAGTATTCGGCCTTGGTGTCGGGGATATCGCCCACCTGGCGGAAATACCAGATGAAGAACACGCCCGCCCACGGCCAGTTATCCAGCGCGTACTGGATGCCGTCCACCGTCCACTTGGCCTGCGTATCGGGGTCGACCCGCCGCCAGTGCAACTGCTCGGACTCGGGCAGCGTGGTCGGTGTGGCGTTCCAGCCGTACTCGTTGAACCAGACGGCCTTGTCGGTGTCGCCGTTCTTGACCATGACCTCATGCAGCAGTTCCACGCGGCGGAAGTTCAGCTTGTCGGGCGCGGGCGGGTCGTCGGGCGGCAGGTCCAGGCCATAGGCGTTGGCCGAGAGGACATCGAAGTAGTCCTTGGCGCCTGCCTTGTACATCTGGTCCCAGTAGTCGAGTTCGTTCAGGTTGCCGGCGTAGTCGATCTGCTCCAGCGTGATCGCCATCGGCGCGCTGAGGATCGTCACGTTGGGATCGGCGGCCTTGGCCTTCGGATACACCGTCTTGAGCATCTCGACGTAACCCGCCGGGTCGACCTTGCCGCCGGCCTTCCACTCGTAGGCCAGGTTCGGCTCGTTCCAGACCTGGATATACTTGACCCGGCCCTGGTAGTGGTTCAGCAAGGCCACGATGAAGTCGGCCAGGTCCTCGTTGTTTTTGGGCGCGTCGTTGGCGCCGCTACCGGGGTTGCGCGCCCAGTCGGGCGCGAAGGAGATGCGCGCCACCACCTGGATGTTGCGCTGCGCCGCCTGGTCCACGATGAAGTCGTACTTGTCCCAGGCGCTCTTGGCCGGGCCGTTGCGGGTGTCGGTGAAGTCACCCTTCTTGGCGATCTCGATGTCGCTCCACTGGAAGTCCTGCTTGATCCAGGCCAGGTGGGCCTCGGCGGCCAGGTCCAGCGTGCGGATCACCTTCTCCTGCTCGGCCTCCTTATGCAAGAAGACGTTGGCCCCGTAGGGATTGACGGCGGTGTGGGGAATGGTGCCGCGCTGGCCGGTCTGGGCGGCGGCGGGCGGCAACGGCGCGAGCGCGATGCCGACCAGCAGCAGGGCCAGCAGGCCCAGCCAACCGGCCCGCCACGCGCGGGCAGAGTGCGAAGTCAAAACGAAGATCCTCCTCAGTCTAGTGTCCCGCCCCTGGGACGCGCCCGTGTGCCGGGCGCGCCGTTATCCGGGGCATCGAAAGAATACCCGATCCGGCGCCGCCGCCGCAAGGTGCCGGCGGGCGTAAGCTGCGTCAATGGGCACTCCGGGCGGCGCGCAGGGTGCGTATGCTGTGCGTCAGGGCGCGCCACCCGGAATGATCATTGAACGAACTAGCGCGCCGCCGGGTTGCAGCCGGGGAAGAAGGCGTTGGCGATGAACTTGCTCGTCTGCCCGCGCGTGACCGGGGCGCCGGGGCGGAACGTGCCGTCGCTGTAGCCGCCCACCACGCCATGCGCCGCCGTGCGCTCGATGAACAGCCAGAACGGGTTCGCGGGCGGCACGTCGGCGAAGGTCTGCCGGCTTGGCGGGATCGCGTCGGTGAAGCCCGCCGCGTTGGCGACGAACTTGGCGACCTGGCCGCGCGTGACGGCGGCGCCGGGGCGGAACTCCAGGCAACCGGGGCCGCAATCGTAGCCGCTGATCACGCCATGGGCTACGGCGCGCTCGATGAAGAGCCAGAAGGTGCTGTCCGGCGCCACGTCGCGGAAGGTCTGGCGGGTGGGCGGGATGGCGTCGGTGTAGCCCGCCGCGTTGCTGACGAACTTGGCGACCTGGCCGCGCGTGACGTTGGCGCCCGGCAGGAAGGTGCCGTCGCTATAGCCGCCGACGATGCCCTGGCAGGCCAGGCAGCGGATGAACGGGTAGAACGGCTGGGCGGGCGACACATCGGAGAACGTCACCGGGCAGGGGGTGATGGTCGCCGTGGCGGGCGGCGTGGCCGTCGGCACCACCGTGGGCGAAGCGGTGGGCGTGGGGCTAGGCGGCGGGGCCTCGCCCCGGTCGCGCAGGAAGACATCGAACACGCCGTTGCTGTCGCCGGGCACCAGGTTGCCGGCGGCGGACTCAAAGGCCACGTAGCGGCCGGTTGCGCTGCTCGCCGGGCGCCCGCTGTCGGCGTCGCCCTCGGTGCCGTCCGTTGCCAGTGACGCCCGGCCCAGGGCGCCGGTGACCCGGTCGCGGATAAAGACATCGGCGGACCCGTTGTTGTCGCCGGGCACCAGGTTGCTCGACCCGGACTTGAAGGCCACGATCTGCCCGCCCGCGCTCAGACTCGGTTCGTAGGCGCCCGCATTGCCGTCGACGCCGCCCACGCCCAGGCTGCTGCGCTCGACGGCGCCGGTCTGCCGGTCGCGCACAAACACGTCATAGTTGCCGTTGGTGTCGCCCGTGACCAGGTTGCCGGCGTAGGACTGGAAGGCGACGAAGCGCCCGTCGGCGCTCAGGCTCGGCGTGGAACTGTCGCCGTCAGGCTCGCCCCCCGTGGCGGTGAGACTGGCACGTTCGGTGGCGCCGGTCTGCAGGTCGTGCAGGAACACGTCATAGACGCCGTTGGTGTCGCCCGCCACCAGGTTGGGCGCGTCGCTGTCGAAGGCGACAAAGCGACCGTCGCCACTGAGGCGGGGGTCATAGGCGGCCCGGTCGGCTTGCGTGCCATCCGTCGCCACGCTGGCGCGCATGGTGGTGCCGGTGCGCCGGTCGTGCACGAACACATCCGTGGCGGTGTTCGTGTCGCCCGCGACCAGGTTAGTGGCCTGCGAGGTAAAGGCCACGAGGGCACCGTCGGCGCTCAAGCTCGGCGCGTCGCTGGGGCCGTTGCCCGGCGTGCCCGCGGAGTCCACGCTCACCCGCTCGGTGGTGCCGGTCTGGAGATCGCGCACGAACACGTCGCCGGCGCCGTTGGTGTCGCCGGGCACCAGGTTGGTCGCCGCCGACTGGAAGGCCACGAACCGTCCGTCGGCGCTGATCGCCGCGGCGTTGCTGGGACCGGTCGCCGTGCCGGTCAGGGGCACGCTGGCCCAGATTGTGGTGCCCAGCAGGCGATCGCGGACATAGACATCGGGCAGGCCGTTAGTGTCGGTGGGCACCAGGGCCGCCACGGACTCGAACGCGACGAAGCGGCCGTCGCCGCTAACAGCCGGGCCGCTGCTCATGTCCGGCGCCTGGGCGCCCGCCGCGGTCAGACTCACCCGTTCGGTGGCGGGCGCGGTCAGGGGCCGGGCGATCGGGGCGGGCGGGGGCGATTCGGCGGGGGCGTAGCGCAGGCTGGCGGTCAGCAACAGGACGGGCAGCGTGAAGCCAAACAAAGCGAGACGGCGCGGGTGCATCAGAGTCCTTTCCGGCAAAGCGAAAGGCTCCGCAAACAACTGCCGGAGCCTTGGCAAATATCAGCAGCGGGCGGCGTGCCCGCCTGCGTTTACTGCGTGAGCAGCTTGTTGAGCTTGGTCTCCATGCTGGCGCGGTCGAGGCCGGTGACCACGAGGTCTTTGATGACGCCGTCGCGCCCGACGAAGATGTGAGTGGGAATCCCGGTCACGTAATAGGCGCGCGACGCCTTGCCGTCCAGGTCCAGCGCGAACTTCCAGCTATAGCCGCCCTGCTGGACGAACTGCTTCACCTGCGCCTGCGACTCCTGCACATCCACGCCCAGGATTTCGATGCCTTTGGCCTGGTAGGCGGGATAAAGCTTCTCCATTTCGGGCATCTCCGCGCGGCAGGGCGGGCACCAGGTGGCCCAGAAGTTGACCCAGACCGGTTTCACGCCGCGATAGCTGCTCAACTGCACGGTGCCGCCGTCGAGGCCGGTGAGCGTGAAATCGGGCGCCAGGTAGCCCACGCGCGGGCTTTCCTTGCCGCCCCCGGCCGGCGTGCCCACGTTGATGGTGGACGAGGCGCCCGCGGCGCCTGCCGCGGCGGGCGCGGCGGCCTTGCGCGGGGTGAGCATGATGGCCGCCATGAGCCCGATCACCACCACTGCGGCCACCACCGAGATCAGGATGGGCACCATCGAGCCGCGCGGGGCCGGGGCCTCCTCGTACTCATAGGCATACGGGTCGGTCTCGGCGGGCTCGGTGTGGATGCTGTCGTCGATCTCGGGCTGCTCGTCCGCGGCGCGCACCCGGCGGCGGGGCAACGTCCCATACGCGGGGGCATCGTCCGCCGGGAGATCCTCCGCGGCATCGGCAACCGGATAGTCGGGATTACTGCTCATAGGCCGGTCGCGCCCGGCCCCCGGAACCGGGAGATCGAGGCGCTGCTCCTTTCACCATTACATCTATCTACTACGGGCGGAAAACGTGCTGCTGATTCCATTACGGCGCAAGGGCCGCCGCGGGATTTACGACAGACCGCCTACTGGCTCATCAGTTTAGTCACGGCGGCATCCATCTGCTCACGGGTAATGCTGCCCACGACGATATTCTGGATCACGCCGTCGCGCCCGATAAAGACATGGGTCGGCAGGCCGGTGATGCGATACTGGCGCGTGATCTTGCCGTCCAGATCGAGCAGGAAGGACCAGGTATAGCCGCCCTGAGTGATGTACGGCCGCACCAACTGGGCCGGCTCCTGGTCGTCCACGCCGAGGATCTCCAGGCCCTGATCATGGTACTGCTTGTAGAATTCCTGCATTTGCGGCATCTCGACCGCGCAATGCGGGCACCAGGTGGCCCAGAAGTTGACCCAGACCGGTTTGACGCCGCGATAGCTGCTGAGTTGGACGCTGCCGCCCTCCAACCGTTGCAGGCTGAAGTTGGGCGCCAGCGATCCAATGCTCATGGCTTCGGGCACCCCGGCGGTGGCCGGCTTGCTTGGGGTCAGGATGATGCTGACCAGCAGCCCCAGCACCAGCAGGCCGCTGGCGGCGGCGACAATGATCGAGATGCGCGCCGCGTGCGCCGGGTTGGCGGCAACGGGATACGGCTCCGGGCTATCCAGGGAAGCGGAATACGGCTCTGGGCTATCGAAGGAAGTCGTTTCGTCACTCATGGTGTTTCCATCCTTGCCTGGTACGCCGGGCAGCGCAGGCCACTGCTAGTATAGGGATGATTATACTACACCCGCATAGGCGGGCACAAATCCCCGGCGGGATACGCGACAGGTGGAAACGGGGATTCGCGGGGAGATCATGGCGCGTGACGCAGGGGATTTACGACCAACCGCGGCATCAGATTGTAGATGCCGGATCTTCAGGCTTGTCTGTAGCGAGCGCATCCAACAGCAATTGGGCAGCGGCATCCAGGCCCGACGGCGTGTAGATAACATAGCTGGGATCGGAGGGCGGGGCGCCGCGTTGCAGCCAATCCACCAGCACCGCATCGACGGATCGATTGGTCAAAGCCGCCTCGGCGCGCGCTCGTTGCAGCAGCGCGTCCGGAACGGCCAGGGTCACGGAATTGGGCATCGATGGATACCTCCTGATACCAGGATCGTAGCACAGGGCGTGCCGAAAGGCAAGCGAACCAGCGTAGCCGATCGTGGGCAGGGTTGCAAAAGTTGCGCCGGGCGCGGGGCGGGGCTATAATAGCGAGGCTGCCCGCAAACCGGCCGGCAGCAAACAGACACGCAAGCACAAGGAGGCAGAGGCGTATGGATGAGCAGCGCGACGCGGCCCGGCAGAGTGACGCGGCGGGCGCCGAGGTGAGCGGCATTGAGGCCGAACTGGCGGCGCCGGAGGAACAATTGGAAGACACCCGCTGGGTGCTCATCCTGGGCGCGTCGAGCGGCTTCGGCGCAGCGGTAGCCGTGGCCCTGGCCGAGGCCGGGTTCAACATCTGCGGCGTGCACCTCGATATGCGCGCGCGCATGGCGGGCGTCGAGGAGGTCATCCGCCGCATCGAGGCCACCGGCCGCCAGGTCGCGTTCTTCAACGTCAATGCCGCCGACCCGGAGAAGCGCAAGCTGGTCCTCGACTCCATGGAACAGCGGATGCAGGGCGACGGCTTCCGCGTGCTGCTGCACTCCCTGGCCTTCGGCACCTTGCAGCCGTTTGTCAGCCCCGCGCCGGGCCAGGCGCTGATCAACCAGAAGCAGGTCGATATGACGCTCGACGTGATGGCTCACAGCCTGGTCTACTGGACGCAGGACCTGGTCGCGCGCAGCCTGCTGCGGCGCGGCAGCCGCATCCTGGCGATGACCAGCGCGGGCGGCAGCCGGGTCATCCCCAACTACGGCGCCGTCTCAGCGGCCAAGGCCGCGCTGGAGTCGCATATCCGCCAACTGGCGATGGAACTGGCCCCGCGCGGCATCACGGCCAACGCTATCCTGGCCGGCGTGACCGATACGCCCGCCTTGCGCCGCATCCCCGGCAACGACAAGATCGTCGCCGGGGCGCTGGCCCGCAACCCCAGCGGGCGCCTGACCACTCCCGGCGATATCGCCCGCTTCATCGCCATGTGGGCCGGCCCCGGTTCGCAGTGGGCCACCGGCAACGTGCTCCAGGTGGACGGCGGCGAGGAAATCGTCGGCTAGATCGGCGCGGGGCCGGGTTGAAACCGGCCCCTACCCCGCAAACGGGCCAGAGCGGCAATTGGGTAGGCGGGCCGGTTTCAAACCGGCCCCCACCCCGCCGCATGGACGACATGGCACCTGGGTAGGCCGTCACACCCGTCTTGTTATTCTTCGCTGCGCTCAGAATCTCCGTCTTGTAGGCACAACGACGCGACTCTTCGCTGCGCTCAGAGTGACACGGCGGGTGTGACTCAGACGGTGCCCTCTTCCAGCCCGTCGAGCAGCAAGATCTCCGGCTGGCCGACCACGCCCTCCTGCTCGAAGGCGTCGCGCAGAAACTGCGAGCCGGCATAGGCGCGCGCCTGCTCCAGCGTGGCGAACTGCTCCATGACGATCAGATCCTCCCGGTCGCCCGATACCTGGTAGACGCGATAGCGCTTCCAGCCCTCGTGGCGCTTGTACCCGGCGGTCTTATCGTAGGTCTCTTTCCACTTGTTGTAGTTCTGCACCCGGTGGCGCACGTGAATCCAGGCCATGATGCTTGCTCCTTGCTCCGTCATACGGGAGTGATGACCCGATCGAACGACGACCGGGGCCGGACGTGGGTGAAGTAATAGTCCTCGGCTGCGTCCCAGCGCCGGTGCCAGGCGGCCATGTAGGGCGCGCCCTCGCGGGCCAGCAGCCTCTGCCGCCGCACGCTGTCGTCGGCGGCCTCGACAAGGATCGCCAGGTCCACTAGATCGGCGAGTTCCGGGCGGGCGGAATAGACGCCGTCGAGCACGATGACCGGCGCCGGGTCGCGCGTGACGGTGTGCGCGGCCAGCCCTTCCCCTGCCTGGAAGTCAAACGGGTGCCACGCCGCGGGCCGCCCGGCCAGCAGCGGCTCCAGCGCCTCGGCGCGCATCCGGCGCCAGTCGATAACGAGCGCCGCCTTGTCCGCGGGCGACCGCGCGTCCCATTCGGCGTCGCGGCCCCCCGGATAGAAGTCGTCGCCTTCCACCACCGTCGCGCCCAATCGGGCCGCCAGCAGCGCGGCCAGGGTGGATTTGCCCGTGCCGCTGCGCCCGTCCAGCGCCACCAGCAGCGGCGTCGCGCGCCCGCCCATCCGCCGCCGGATCTCGCCGATCACCTCGTCAAGGCCGCGGTAGGCCGATTCGCTTATCTGCATGGCGTAGCTCTCATCAGCGCGACCACCGACCCTGCGCCGGTTGCCTGCTTGCGGGATGGAAGCACGGTCTGTGCCGCCGTGCCCGGCTGCCGGCGAAAGAGCCGCGGCCCCTGCCGCATGGGCAAGGACCGCGGGAGACGCAGCACCGTCCAGCGCCGGGGGCGTTACCAGCGCTGCAACGCCCAACTGGCGGGAGTGGTGCCGCCCGGCGTCACGTGGACGGGGTTGCCGGGGAAGGCCAGGCTGGGGTAGCCCTCGCGCACATCGGCGGCGCGCAGGCGGTAGTCGCCCGCGGGGACCACCAGGCGATAGGTGCCGTCCGGCTCCAACAGGAAGTCGGCGTCGCGGGTCAGGCCGCCCACCTCGCGTGCCCAGACCATGGCCTGCGGCAGCGGGTTGCCGGTCGCCGCGTCGGTGATGTGCCCGGTGATCTGGCCGCCCTGGGTGAGCGTCCAGTCCGCCGTGATGTCGGCGCCCGCCGTGGCGACCACGGGGTTGCCGGGATAGGCCGTGCGCGGGTAGAGGCCGGGCAGGTCGCGGGCGAACAGCCGCCAGGTGCCCGCAGGCACGCTGATCACGTAGCGGCCCTGCGCGTCGGTGCGCGGCCCGCCGTAGCCCAGCCCGCCGCCGATGCCGCGCGACCAGACCGCGGCCCCCGCGATCGGTTGCCCGCTGCCCGCGTCGGTCAGCACGCCGTGGATGCGCGTGCCCAGTGTCATGCTGATGTCCGCTGTGTAGGTCGCGCCCACGGTCGTCGTGAGCGGGTTGCCCGCGTAGGGCGTGCGCGGGTAGCCGAGGCGGTCGTTGCGGGCGTAGACGCCCCAGGTGCCTGCGGGCACGGCCAGCAGGTAGCGGCCTGCCCCGTCGGTGAGCGCGACGCCATAATTCGGGCCGCCGGGGCCGGGCGGGTTCGCCCAGACACGGCTGAAGGCCAGCGGGGCGTGCGACGCGGCGTCGGTGACGGTGCCTTTGATGATCGCGCCGCGCGCCAGAGCCAGATTCACGGTGACGTTGCTGCCCGTGGTGACGCTGATCGGGTTGGCGGCGGCGGGGGTGCGGTAGTAGCCCTGCCAATCGGAGCGGCCATAGAGGTTCCACGACCCGGCGGGGACGATCACGCGGTACCGGCCCTGGGCGTCGCTCCACCACGACCAGTAGCGCTGCTCGACCGGCGCGTGGGCGATGGCGCGGGCGCCGGCCAGCGGCAGCCCGGTATCGGCGCCGGTGATCACGCCGCTGATCATGCCACCCTGGGCCAGTTGGATGTCGGCGGTGACGGTCATGCCGGTGCTGACGGTGACGGGGTTATCGCCGTAGTCGCCGCGCGGGTACATGCCGGGCACGTTGAGCGCGTGGACGTTGTAGGTACTGCCGCCCGGCACGACGATGCGGTAGTAGCCCGTGGCGTCCGTCAGCGGTGCGCCGAAGGCGACGGCCAGCGGATCATGCCGCGCCCAGACGCGCGACCCGGCCAGCGGCGCATGGGTCGCCGCGTCGGTGATATGCCCGGCGATGACGCCGCCCTGCGCCAGGGCGAAGTCGACCGTGGTGGTCATGCCGGCGGTGACGGCGATGGGGTTGCCGCCGGACGGCGGGGTGCGCGGGTAGGTATCGGACGGCTTGGCGGCCCAGGCGCCCACCGGCCCCGCGGGCACCACGAGGCGATAGCGGCCCTGGCCGTCGCTGAGCGTGCCGCCATAGGCGCGCGGGGGCAGCGCCACTGGCACCGCCCACTCGTCCGCGCCCTGGATCGGCGCATGCGTGGTGCTGTCGGTGATAGTGCCGGCGAGCACGCCGCCCTGGGTCAGGGCGAAGCTGACAGTCGCCCCGCCGCCGTCGGCCAGCGTGACCGGGCCGCCGGGCGCGAGCGTCACCGGATACATCTGTTCGGGCGCCGCGGCGACCACGTTATAGCTGCCCGCGGGCACGGCCAGGGTGTAGGCGCCGCCGGTATCGGTGGTCATTTCGACATCCGCGCCGCCGCCCACCGGGTGGGCCACCACGCGCGCCCCAACCAGCGGACCGCCGGTGTTCGTCGAGGTGATGGTGCCGCTGATGGTCGCGGTCGCCGGGGCGCTGGGCGCCTTGCCGGCCTCACCGGGCAGGGCCAGACCTGGTCCGCCGTCCGGCCCCGGATCGAGGTCTTCCGGCGTCTCCTCCGACACGTCATCCTGTGGCTGGATCTCGGACTCGTCGTCGCCCTGATCGAACGCGGGCGGCGT
>DASSGZ010000243.1:0-2518 GCA_035693165.1 Chloroflexia bacterium
TCCTGGATGCATCCCAGCGGCGCGGCCATCTGGCGAAGAGGTGCCGCGCGTCGGCGGTGGGGCTACGGAGCCGTATCCGAGTATGGCGGCAGGCGCCATAAATGGCGCCGCTACGACCACACCCACTCCTGCTCATCCCAAGTATTAGTCAGGGAGGCATCGTACAGCAGCGTGGCGTCGCCGTGCCCGGCCATACGGGCGAACTGTTCCTCCCATCCGGCCCGAACGTGGCGCGCGGGACGCAGAATCAGACTGCCCGCCCCGACCGCCATCTCGATTTCTTGTCCCACGAACCGGCCCTGGGCATCGGGCGTGATCCCCGCCTGCGCTAAGAGCCGGCGCGGAATCCGGATCCCCTGCGAGTTGCCGATGCGGATGATGCTGGTCCTGGTTCCGCGCATCGAGTTGTCCTCCCGTAAGTCCCGGCATTGTGGCGTCACTCCATTATATACCAAGGGTGGGCTAAGATTCATGACGCAATGGGCACCGTAATGACGCGAAGAGCGCGAAGAACAGATTTGATAGAAATAATCTCCGCGTTCTTCGCGTCTTCGCGGTGCAATCACGTTCTCTCAAGAGTGGGTCCGCCTGACAGGCGCAACCCGCTTCGTGCGTATCCGTTGAGGATGATAGAGGCACCATTAGACCATCCCCTACCACCGCGGGCGGGGGTTGGGTCCGCAGCCGCCCGCAGACGGAGAACCTGGAGGTTCGTGACGATGTTGACCCGTACTGTTGCCCACCCGGCGGGGCGCTACTTGCTGCACGCCGTGGCCGGGCTGTCGCTGCTGGCGACCGTGGCCGGCGGCGCGCTGGCGCCTCTGCCCGCCGCCGCCGACCCGTTTGCCAATGCCGCGTTCCAGCGCCTCTGGGAGCGCACCGACAAACCGGTGGCCCAGGGCAAGGTGGCCCGAAGCTGGCTCTGGGGCAATGAGCCGTTTGTCGCCAAGCAAGAACCCTATGCCCAGGGGCCGAACGGCCGGCACCTGGTGCAGTATTTCGACAAAAGCCGCATGGAGATCAACGACCCGAATGCCGACCCCAACAGCCCCTGGTATGTCACCAACGGCCTGCTCGTGGTCGAGATGATGACCGGCAAGATCCAGATCGGCAACGATGAGTACCAGCAGGTGGACCCCTCGCCGGTGGCCGTGGCCGGGGACACCAACGACGTGACCCAGCCCGCGCCGAGCTATGCCGCCCTGGGCCGGGCGACGAATGTCTGGTATGGCGGCGGCCCCGACAAACGCCTGGCGCCCGGCACGCCCATCGCCGCCACCATCGACAAGAACGGCACCACCGCGCCCACCGGCGGCCCGGCCACGCTCGCCAAAGCGGCGGCCTTCGCGCCCGAAACCCAGCACAACATCCCCGACGTGTTCTGGTCCTTCCTGAACAGCAACGGGATCATCTACGCCAACAACCAGTACCAGAACGGCCCGCTGATGAACTGGGTGTTCGTCATGGGCTACCCGGTGACGGAGGCGTTCTGGACGACGATCCGCGTAGGCGGCATCGACCGGCAAGTGCTGGTGCAGGCGTTCCAGCGCCGCGTGCTGACCTACTCGCCGAACAACCCGGCGGGCTGGCAGGTGGAGATGGGCAACGTGGGCCGCCACTACTATAGCTGGCGCTACGAGCGCCCGTCCTGCCCGACGGTGCCGGTGCGCGGCTTCGGCAAGGTCTGGGCCAACAACCCCACCCTGGCGTCTGCTATCGGCTGCCCCGTGCCGTGGCGCGGCGAACAGGCCGTGCAGACGGCGGTGGAGCGCTTCGAGCATGGCACCATGCTCTACGTCGCCCAGAAGAACACCTATCCCTTCGGCGACCCGTCGATCTTCGTCCTCTTCGACGACGGCACCTACCAGCACTTTAACGACACCTACGTCGAAGGCCAGCCCTTGGCCTGCAACCCCAGCCCGGTGCCGCGCGGCTTTGTCGTGCCGCAGCGCGGCTTCAACAAGGTCTGGTGCGAAGGCACGGGCGCCCGCGTCCGCGAACGGCTCGGCTGGGCCGTGGAGCCGGAGAAGGGCGGGGCCGGCGCCTGGCAGGACTTCCAGCGCGGCATCATGTACTGGACCGGCGCCACCAACCAGATCTTCGCCGTCCTCGATGTCTACGACTACGAGAACAACCCGCAACACCGCTGGCTCGGCTTCACCGACACGTTTAACCCGTAGGCTCCCCGGCGGCGCCCGCTTCGGGCAAGCATGGACCGCGCACGTTCCGGCGTGCGCGGTCTCGTTTTGCGCCCGTGGATCGTTATTATGGTCGGGCGCGCATCGCATGACTCGCCTCGGCGACGGAGACGAGACCCTTCGCTGGCTCAGAGTGACAAGCGCGAGGGTGCGAACCCGGTCGCTGTAGGGGCCGGTTTGATGGACATTGACAAACGCGGCGCAGACCGGGGCGATTCGTAGCGGCGCCATTTATGGCGCCTGCCGCCCCATCTGGATGCAGGGGCTGGCCGCACGGGGCTACGAGCGAGGTCCGGGTCAGGCGGCGGGCGCCATAAATG
>DASSGZ010000244.1:0-27653 GCA_035693165.1 Chloroflexia bacterium
GGCCCGGCTGGCGGTGCCCCACCTGGTGGCGCAGCCCAGCGCGACCGCGGGGGAGGTGGCCTGGGCGGGTCCCCGCATGCCGGGGACCTGATGCCTCCGCATCGGTTCCCCCTTGAGCACCAGCCACACGGGCCGGTGCTCAAGGATGCATTTGACAGATCCTAGCGTTAGCCCTAGAGTCTCAATACGGGGAGCCAACCAGAGCTTACCGGCAACCGCATGAGGGGCCTGTGGAGGAAGCAACGATGGGCATCGGCGAGATACTCGGCGGCAAGCGCGAGGCGATCCTGCGGCTGGCCGACAAGCACGGTGCCTATAACGTCCGGGTATTCGGCTCAGTGGCCCGCGGCGAGGCAGGGCCAACCAGCGATGTGGACTTCGTGGTGGATGTGCAACCCTGGGTCGGCCTGGAGTTCTTAGGACTGTGGGATGAGTTGGAAGATCTCCTGGGACGGAAAGTCGATCTGATCACTGAGCAGTCGCTGAAGCCGCGCATCCGCGAGCGGATCTTGCGCGAGGCGGTAGCTCTCTACCCGTCGGTGCAGAGGCGACTACTGCCGCAAGCCCCGCTGGCGCCCGTAGATCGAGATCATGATCAGCAGCGTGGCCCCCAACACCATGCGCCGCACCGATTCCGGCATCTGCATCGTGGTCAGCAAGCTGGTGATGAGCGTGAGCACCAGCGCCCCGGCCATGGTGCCCCAGTAGCTGCCCTTGCCGCCCGCCAGCAGCGTGCCGCCCACCGCCACCGCCGCGATCGACGGAAACAGGAACGGGTCGCCGATGCGGATATGCACGACGCCGGTGTTCCCGACGACGAGGAACCCCGCCAGCCCGGCCAGCAGCCCGGCCAGGGCATAGGTGCCCACGACGACCGCGCTGACGTTGACACCCGACAGGCGCGCGGTGATGCGGTTCGTGCCGATGGCGAACAACTGCTTGCCGTAGGCGGTGCGTTGCAGCACCAGCCACATCAGCAGGCCGAAGCCGATCCAGATCGGGATGGCGCCGGGGATACCCAGGAACACCGGGCGGGCGATGATCTGGGTCATGATCGGGGCCACCGCGCCGCTGACCCGGCCCTGGGTGATCACGATGATCAAGCCCGTCACCACCCCGGCCATGCCCAGCGTCATGACCAGGGGCGCGACTTTGAGGTACATCACGCCCAGACCGTTCAGCAGGCCGACCAGCGCGCCCACGACCAGCGCGGCCAGCAGCGCCGGCAGCACGTTTGCGTTCTGCCCGGCGGCCACCGAGTAGGCGACGATGGCGGCCAGAGTCACGACCGCGCCCGCCGAGAGATCGATGCCCTCGCCCCCGCTGATGATGATCAGGGTCTGGCCCGCGGCCACGACGCCGAGGAACACGGCCAGCCGGATGATGTTGGTGGCCTGCGCGACGGCGATGTCGGGGTTGCTGCCGAACCCGTTGGGCAGCAGGCCACTGAGCAAGAACAGCACAATCGCCAGTAAGACGGCCGCCAGCGGGGGCGGAATCGCCACGCGCCTCATCATGTGCGTCTCCTCCGGATCAGGCTGAGGATACCCGGTAGGGCCAGCGCCAGCACGATGATCGCGGCATTGAGAAAGGTCTGCCACCAGGTCTCGACTTTGGCGAAGGAAATGATGTTGGGGATCAGGCTCAGGATAATGGCGCCGATGATGGCCCCGCCGACGGTGCCGGTGCCGCCGCTGAGCGCGGTGCCGCCGATCACCACCGCCGTGATCGCCGTGAGGGTCAGCGCGTCGCCGATTCCGGCGTTGCCCGATCCCGTGAGCAGCGTGATGGCGATGCCGCCGCACGCCGACATGAAGCCCGACACGACGTAGGTGCTGAATTGTACCCGGCTCACCGGCACGCCGGTCTGATACGCGGCATCGGGGTTGCCGCCCACGGCGAACAAGTAGCGCCCGTAGCGTGTCTGGCGCACGCCGTACCACGCGAGCATAATCAGCGCGATCACGAAGAACGCCAGGGGCAGCCCCAGCGGGCGCGTATCCCGGTAGAACCCGGTGAACGCGGACGGCATCCCGCCGCCGGGGCTGGGCAGGATCAGCAGCGCCAGCCCGCCGAAGAGGAAGCTGGTGGCGTAGGTGGTGATAATCGGCTGCAAGCGCAGGACGGCGACGAAGAAGCCGTTCACCGCGCCCGCTGCCATGCCCACGAACAGCACCAGCACCATCATCAGCACCGCGACGCCCGGATCGCCCTTCGTCCCGATCTGCGTGGCGAGGATCGCGTTGACGATGGAGACGATGGCGCCCACCGAGATATCGATCCCCCCGGCGAGGATGACGACGGTTTGCCCGACGGCCACCAGGATCAGCGGGAGGAACAGGCGCATGCTGCTGTTGAGCGTCACGGGTTCCAGCAAATTGGGTTGCAGGACGAGATTCACCGCGACCACCAGGGCCAGCAAGACGAGCGCGAAGGGAATGCGGTTTTGCCGCATCAACCGTTGCCAGCCGAATGCGCTCATGCCGGCCCCTCGGGCGCCGCGCCCAGGCTGGCGGCAATCAGGTTGGCTTTGGTCAGCGATTCGCCGGCCAGTTCCGTCCGGATCCGGCCGTCGTGTATCACCAGCACCCGGTCGCTCAAGCCAATCAACTCCTCATCGTCGCTGCTGTAGAGCAGGACGGCTTTGCCCGCGTCGCAGAGCTGGGCCAGTAGTTTGTAGAACTCGGCCTTGGTGCCCACGTCGATCCCCTTGGTCGGGTCGTCGAGCATTAGAATGCGCGGATCGCGCAACAGCCACTTGCCGATCACCACCTTCTGCGCGTTGCCGCCGGACAGGCTGCTGACCGGCGCATCCAGCCCGGCCATGCGCAGGCTGAGGCGGCCGGCGATGCCGGCGGAGTCCTGCCGCGCCCGCGCCATTTGCAGCGGGAAGCCGTAGCGGCGCCAGGACGGGATCAGCAGGTTCTCCAGGATCGAGCGGATCAGCAACAGCCCTTCTTTGGCCCGTTCGCCGGGCACCAGAGCCAGCCGTTGCGCCATGGCCTGGCGCGGGTGGGTAAACTGTACGGGGCTGCCGGCGACGGTCACGCGACCGGTGTGCGCGATGTCGCCGAAGAGCGCGAGCAACAACTGGTGCTGCCCCTGGCCGCGCAGCCCGCCCAGGCCGAGCAGTTCGCCTTCATGCAACTGGAAGCTGACGCCGTCGACTCCATCGGCCCGCAGATCCTGGACATCGAGCAGCACCGGGCGCGGCGCCGCATCCGCGGCCGCGGTCCGGGCGCGCCGGACCACGTTCTCTGCCGTGGCGCCCTGCACCATCATCGCCACCAGATCGTGGGTGGTGACATCCTTGATCAGGCCCTCGCCCACCGTCTGGCCGTTGCGCAGCACGGTATAGCGGTCGGCAATCTGGAAGATCTCTTCCATGCGGTGGGAGACAAAGATGATCGCCGTGCCTTCCGCTTTCCAGCGCGTGATCAGTTCAAACAGCCGCTGCACCTGGCGGCTGTCGAGGCTGGCCGTCGCCTCGTCGAGGATCAGCAGGCGGGGATTGGCGCTGATCGCCTTGAGGATCTCGATAAGCTGCTTCTCGTCCGGGGGGAGGGGCCCCACCGGCGTGTCGGGGGTCAGCGGAGTCTTGAACATGCCGGCGAACAGCGCGAGGAGGTCCTCGGTGCGCCGCCGCACGGCCTCGCGATCGATCAGACCCCCGCCACGCAGCGGTTCGCGCGTGAGGAAGATATTCTCCGCCACCGTCATCTGCGGCACCAGGCTCAGTTCCTGAAACACGGTGGCGATGCCCAGCCGCGTGGCGGCGTGCGGCGAGGAGAACCGGATAGGCCGGTCATCGAGGAGTAGTTGCCCCCCGTCGAGGACAACTACCCCGTTGATGATCTTGCTGAGCGTGCTCTTACCGCTGCCGTTGGCCCCGATCAGCGCCAGCACCTCGCCGGAGCGGATGTCCATACTGGCATCGGCCAGGGCGACCACCGCGCCGTAGCGCTTGGCAACATGGCGGGCGGACAGCGAGAAGCTCATCGACTACTGGAAGAACTGCTGAACTTCCTGGTCGGTCATAATCCCGTCGAGCAGATACGCCGGCGGCTTGCCCGCGCACTGGCTCTGGAAGACCTGCTGGAAGTTGTCCTTGGTCACGGTGACGGGCACGGGCAGGACGAACGACAGGCCGTTCGCGCCGCCGAGCTTGCTCTTGTTCACCTGCTTGCCCTGCAGCATGTTCACTGCGATGCGCAGACCGGTCGGCGCGACGCCCGGCGGGTTCGCCACGGCGATGCTCTCGAAATTGGGATCCACCTTCAGGCGATCATCCCAGAGCTGCAGCGCCTGGCAGCGGGCTTCGAGCACCGGCACCGGGAACTTGGCCGGATTGGCGGCCAGCACGGCCTGGAAGGCGCCGATCGCCATGCCGTCCTGCGTCCAGTAGCCGTCCATGTTGGGGAAGGCCGCCAGGAAGTTGGACATCACCTGCTGGCCGGTGGCCTCGTCCCACTTGCCGGTGTCCTTGCCGAGCACCTTGATGTCGGGGTAGGTCTTGAGCACCTCATCCACCCCGCTCATGCGGGCGACGTTGGCCGGGTGGCCGGGGATGCCCTCGATCTCGACGATGTTGCCCTTGCCGCCGAGCTTGTCGGCCAGCCATTTGGCCGAGGTCTTGGCCCATTCCTTCTGGTCGATGCCCACATTATACACGTTCGGCGTCGGCAGTTCCTGGTCCACCGAGATCACGATGATGCCCTTCTTGATCGCATCCTGCAGCGTGTCGTTCAGCCCGTTCACATCGCCCGGATTGACCAGGATGGCATCCACGCCCTTGTTGATCAGGTTTTGCAACTGCTGGATCTGGCCGGGCACGTCGGTATCGGCGCTTTCGATCACCAGGTCGGTGGTCAGGCCCTGCGCCATGTATTCCTTGTTGGTATCGATCAGCTCCTGGATCATCTGCGTGCGATACTCGCTGCTGATGAAGGGGTTCGAGATACCGATGGTGAAGGGCTTACCGCCCGCTGCGGTGGTCGGCGCACCGGCAGCCGCGGTATCGGTCGGCGCGGCGGCCGCAGTGGTGTTGGTGGGCGCGGCGGCAGCGGTGGTGTTGGTGGGCGCGGCGGCAGCGGCGGGGGTGTCGGTGGCCGCGGCAGGCACCGCGGTCGGGGTGGCCGTTTCGCCGCAGGCTACCAGCATCGGCAGCAGGACGATCAGCACCAGGATCAATATCGAGCACTTCCGATTCATCTGCTTTCCTCCTCAGAGTCATGGAAACTGCTTAAGCGGGGCAACAGCGCGGACTATTCTGAACGCCGGCGGCGGATCCTCCTTTCTCCACGGCGCGCCTCCTGGCCCGCGACCGGTTATCAATGAAGATGGTGCCGCCAGTTTAGCAGAACCCCGCCGTACTTGTCAATAGCATTTGCGGACTTTTGCAGATTTGTGAACTAAGTACTCTAGAAACTGCGGCAAACATGCTGTATAATGGCGCCAGACGTTCGCTATACCCGTGCTCGGCACAGGCCGGGCGCCCAGGATCGCGAGGACCTGTGACCACGAAGAAGGCCGCCAGGGACCACAAACGCCCGGCCGGATTGCCGGAGATCACCGCGCAAGAAGCGCAGGTGGTTGACGCGCTACGCCGGCAGGCGGCGGTGTCGCGTACCGATCTGTCCCGGCTCACCCACTGGTCGCGGCCCAAAGTCACCGCGGTGGTGGATCGGATGATCACCCGCGGCTTGCTGATGGAGGTAGGGGAGGGCGATTCGCAGGGCGGGCGGCGGCCCAGCCTGTTGCGCTTCAACAACCAGCTTGGCTATATCCTGGGCGTGGATATCGGCGCCACGAGCATCGACCTGGTGCTGGCCGACCTCAACGCCCAGGTGCTGGCGCGCGACAGCAGTCCCACCGACGTGCGCGAAGAACCCGCCGTGGTGTTGGACGAGGTGACGCGGCGCCTGCTCACCCTGATCCAGCAGCAGGGCCTGCGCGCCGAGCAGATCGTCGGCATCGGCGTGGGCGTGCCGGGGCCGGTTGATTTCGCCAGGGGCGTGCTGGTGGCGCCCCCGCTGATGCCCGCCTGGGACGGCTTCTCGATCCGCGCTTTCTTCCGGCAGGTATTTCCGTATGCCGATGTCTGGGTGGACAACGACGTGAATATTATGGCGCGGGGCGAACTGCGGGCCGGCGCGGGCCGCGGCGTCGAGAACTTCATCTTCGTCAAGATCGGCACCGGGATCGGCGCCGGGATCATCGGCTATGGCCGAGTGCACCACGGCAGCACCGGCAGCGCCGGCGACATCGGGCATATCCGCGCCGATCCCCAGGGGCCGGTCTGCCGCTGCGGCAACGTCGGCTGCCTGGAAATGATGGCCGCCGGCCCGGCGATTGCCGCCAGGGCGCTGGCCGCCGCCCAGGAGGGATCGAGCGCGACCCTGGCCCGCAAGCTGGAGGCCGGCGGCGGCGTGCTGCGCGCCGAGGATGTGGGCGCCGCCGCGCGGGAAGGGGACCGCGTGGCGATCGAGATCATCCAGAGCAGCGGGCAAATGATCGGCGACGTGCTGGCCGGGCTGGTGAACTTCTTCAATCCCAGCCTGATTCTCATCGGCGGCGGCGTGGCCGGCATCGGCAATCAACTCTTGGCATCGATCCGCCAGGCGGTGTTGCGCCGCTCGACCGCGCTGGCGACCCGCGACCTGGTCATCCGCTACTCGCCGATGGGCGCGGACGCCGGGGTGATCGGCGCGGTGTACCTGGCGCTCGACCATCTGTTTGTGGTCCACGACCACAAGGTCGCGCTTCCCTGACCCGCCCGCCGCGCGCCGCAACCCGCCATCCGGTTGCCGCTGCTGTGGGCGGCGGCGGGGCATGAGCAGTCAGAAGAAGGAGGTTCAGTGTGACAGATTCCAACTGGCGCGCCGGAGTCATCGGGACGGGCTTCATCGGCCCCGTGCATGTGGAGGCGCTGCGCCGGGTGGGCGTGGAGGTGCTGGCGCTGGCCGGGCACGGTGCCGAGCGCACCGCGGACAAGGCCCGCCAACTCCATATTCCCCGCGCCTATGGCTCCGCCGAAGAACTGCTGGCCGACCCGGACATCGACGTGGTACATATCACCTCGCCCAACCACCTGCACTTCCCGCACGCCAAAGCGGCCTTGCTGGCGGGCAAGCACGTGGTCTGCGAAAAGCCGCTGGCGATGGACTCGCAGGAGTCGGCGGAGTTGCTGCGCCTGGCGCAAGCGCAGCAGCGCATCAACGCGGTCAACTTCGTCACGCGCTACTACCCGCTGTCGCAGCACGCGCACGCCCTGGTACAGCAGGGCGACCTGGGCCGGGTCTACAGTGTACAAGGGTCCTACCTGCAGGACTGGCTGCTGCTGCCCACCGACTGGAACTGGCGGCTCGAACCCGAGTACGGCGGCCCGGTGCGGGCCATCGGCGACATCGGGTCCCACTGGATCGACCTGACCACCTTTATCACGGGCCTGGAAGTGGAAGCGGTGCTGGCCGATTTTCAGACCTTCGTGCCGGTGCGCCAAAAACCCACACGGCCCGTGGAGACCTTCACCGGCAAGCTGCAAACCGCCGTTGAGTATGTCGAGCAGCCGATCCACACGGAGGATTATGCCAGTGTGCTGTTCCGCTACGCGGGCGGCGCGCGCGGCGTGATGACGGTGTCGCAGGTCAGCGCCGGGCGCAAGAACCGCATGGCCTATGAGATCGACGGTGCACAGGCGGCGCTGGCCTGGGATGGAGAAAACCCCAACGAGTTGTGGATCGGCCACCGCGACCGGCCCAACGAACTGCTGCTGAAAGACCCGGCCTTGCTGGCGCCCGAGGCCCGGCCCTTCGCCGGCTACCCCGGCGGCCATGCCGAAGGCTTTGCCGACACGTTCAAGGGCCTGTACCAGGCCGTCTACGGCTACCTGGACGCAGGCGACTTCAGCGCCGCGCCCGCTTTCCCCACCTTTGCCGACGGCCACCGGGCCCTGCGCATTGGCGAGGCGATCCTGCGCAGCGCGCGCGAGGACCGCTGGGTTTCGATTACGGAGATCGCGGAATAGTCCGCCATAACCGGGAGGAGTGCTATGAAACTTGGTCTGATGAGCGCCGCGCTGCCCAACCTGCCGCTAGATGAACTGGCGGCCTGGGCGGCCGGCAACGGCTTCGAGATGCTGGAAGTAGCCTGCTGGCCGCGCAGCAGCGCCGAGCGCCGCTACGCCGGGGTCACTCATATCGACGTGGCGGAACTGACGCCCGCCAAAGCCCAGGATATCCGCGGCCTGATGGAGCGCCACCACCTGCAAATTTCCTCGCTGGCCTACTACCCGAACCCGCTGCATCCCGACCCGGAGCACCGGGCGATGGTGATCGATCATCTCAAGCGGGTGATCGCCGCCGCCGAGATGTTGCAGGTGCCGATTGTCGGCACCTTCGTGGGGCGGGATGCCCACAAGACGGTCGAAGAGAACTTCGGCGTGTTCGAGCAGGTCTGGCCGCCGATTATGCAGTTCGCCAACGAGCATGGCGTGAAGATCGCCATCGAGAACTGCCCGATGATCTTCTCCAACGACGAGTGGCCGGGCGGGCACAACCTGGCTGTTTCGCCCGCCATCTGGCGCCGCATGTGGGAGATCATCCCCGACCCGAACTTCGGGCTGAATCTCGACCCATCGCACCTGGTCTGGCAGATGATCGACTACGTGCGCGTGGTCTACGACTTCGGCCCGCGCATCCTGCACGTCCACGCCAAGGATCTGCGCATCGATCGCGAGCAGTTGTATCAGCGCGGCGTGCTGTCGCTGGGCATGGGCTGGCAGATTCCGCGCCTGCCGGGGTTGGGCGAAGTGCGGTGGGATCAGTTCATCAGCGCGCTATATGCCGTGGGCTATGACTACGTGGTGAGCATCGAGCACGAGGACCGGGCTTTCGAGCAAACCGAGGAGCTGGTAAAGCGCGGCTTCCTCATCTCGCGTGATGTCCTGAAACCCTATCTCCATTAACACCCCGGCCACCGGAGTGATCCCCGCCGCCCGCCCAAGCGTCGGACGGCGGGGGATGACTCGCAAAAGCAGCGCCCTGCGGATCCACACTGAGGTCCACCCCTGACCTTACCTGATGCGCAGGGGCTGTTCTGTATAAGCCGCATCCCCCGCGCATCCCCCGGCCCCGCAGCGGCCCACCTTCCAGCAACCACCGATGCCTGCCTGTGGCGCCCCTGTAGCCAGGTGGAGAAACGGATCCAAAGACCGCAACGTTGCCCTATTGACAACATCTGAGAAATCGATTACTATAGACCGCAAGACAGCCAGGGCGCCGGTAGGACACCGACCCAGCGTGTGTTGAGTCCGTCCGCTGAGCCTGGAATGGTCGTACCCTGGGTCTAATCTTGCGTAACATCCTATCATCTCTGTAATTGATTACTCAGGAAGGTTTTCGACTATGAAACCACCTACGGTCAAGGAAGTTGCGCAACAGGCGGGCGTTTCCGTGGCCACGGTGTCGCGGGTACTGAACGGCAGTACCGCCGTGGACGGCGAATTGCGCCAGCGCGTGATGGCGGCCGCGGAGCAACTGCGCTACCGCCCGAACCGCCTCGCCCGCAATCTCCGCACCAAGTCCACCAAGACGATCGCCATCGTCGTGCCCGATATTGAAAACCCTTTCTTCGTGTCGGTGACGCGGGGTCTGGAGGAAGTGGCCTTCCGCGAAGGCTACACCGTGCTGGTCTGCAACACCGACGACGATCCCCAGCGCGAAAGCGTCTATCTGCAGGTGCTGCTCGACGAGGCCGTGGCCGGGATCGTTGTCTGCGCGACCGATGAGCGCCGGAGTTCGGCCCAGGTGCTGAAGATCATGGAGCAGGGCGTCGCCATGGTCGGCCTCGACCGGCGCCTGGAAAACGCCCCGGTCGATGGGGTGCTCTCGGATAACTTCGGCGGCACGCGCACCGCCGTCGCCTATCTGATCGAGCAGGGCCACCGGCGCATCGGGCTGATCGCCGGGCCGCCGAAATACGCCCCGGCTCGCGAGCGGCGCATGGGCTACGAACAGGCGCTGCTCGACCACGGTATCGCCGTCGACCCGGCCCTGATCAAGGTGACGAACTTCAAAGGCCCCGAGGCGGCCGTGGCCACCGAAGAACTCTTCACGGCGGGCGACCCGCCCACGGCGCTGTTCTTGAGCAGCGGCAACGTCGCCATCGGCAGCCTGCGCGCCCTGCACCGGCTGGGGTTGCAGGTGCCCGCCGATGTGTCCCTCATCGTGTTCGACGACCTGGAATGGGCCGATGCCTATAACCCGCCGCTGACCGTGGTATCCCAGAACACGCGCCAGTTGGGCGGCCTGGCCGGCGATCTCTTGCTGCGCCGCATCCGCGGCGGCACCGAGCCGCCCCAGGAGCGCCACCTGGCGACCCAGTTGATCGTCCGCGGGTCGGTTACGCGCCCGCGGGCGTAGCCCGCCGGTCTGCGCCGGCAGACCGGCCCTAGCGCAGCGCCCGGCGTGGGGTCGCTGCAAGGAGCAAAACAGATGCTGCGCCGTCTCGCATTGCTGTTGCTGCTGGTTCTGACGGTCTCGGCCTGCGGCGGAGACCAGAGTTATACCGCCGTAACCGTCGACAACGCCGCCAGCGTGGCCCGCATCAAGATCCTCAGCGGGCCTGCCGGCGGAGTGAACGCCGTCGTCTGGTCGCCCGACGGCAAGATGATCGCCTCCGCCGGCGACGACCGCGCTATCTATCTCTGGGATCCCGACACCGGCAAGGAGATCCGCCACTGGTCGGGACATGCCCTCGCCATCACCTCGCTGGCCTTCACGCCCGACGGCAAGACGCTCGCCAGCGGCGGGCGCGACAAGGCCGTGATCCTCTGGGACCCCGCCGATGGCCGGCAATTGCGCACCTTCTCCGACAGCGACCAGATCCTGGCGCTGGCCTTCTCGCCCGACGGCAAGCTGCTCGCCTCCACGGGCCGCAGCAAAACCGTCATCTTCTCCGATCCCGCCTCGTTGCAGCCGGTTCGCACGATCAAGGGGTTCGGCGACCGGGTGAACGACCTGGCCTTCTCGCCCGACGGCACCACCCTGGCGACCGCGAGCAACGACAATAAGGTGCAGACCTGGGATGTCGCCAGCGGGGCGAAGAAGTTGGAGATCACCGATCAGAAGGCAGGCGCCACCGCCGTGGCCTTCTCGCCCGACGGCAAGATGCTGGCGACCGGGGCGGGCGATGCCAAGATCCGCGTCTGGGACGCCGCCAGCGGCAGCCCGATCGCGACCTGCGCCGGTCTGATCGCCACGATCCGGGACCTGGCTTTCTCTCCCGACAGCAAAACCCTGGCATCGGCCAGCGCGGATCATGCCTTCGCCCTGTGGAACCCTACCACCGGCGCGCGTCTCGGGCCCGGCCGCACGCCGGCTGAGCAGGCGGCCACCGGCCATGGCAGCGAAGTCAACAGCGTGGCCTGGCGCCCCGACGGCACCATCATCGCCACCGGGAGCTATGACCAGCGGGTGCTGCTGTGGGCGGTGCAAATACAGTAAGGAGGTGGCCTATAGTCCACACGGTTTTCTTGCGAACCCGATATGTTAACGAACTGTTCATAGGAGGAAACTTCGCATGCTACGTACATCCAAGGCCGGTTTGGCGCTGCTGCTCGTGCTGGCGGTGCTGCTGACCGCCTGCGGGGAGTCCCCCGCGACCAGCACCTCCGTGCCGGCGGCGGCCACCGACACCCCCGCGCCCGCGGCGGCGGCGGCCACCGATACCCCTGCGGCGATGGCGGCGGCCACCGACACCCCCGCCACCGGCGGCGGCGAAGCCACGGCCACCGCCACGATTGGCATCCCGACCGTCGGGCCGACGCCCGTCGTCCCGGCCGGCGTGACCACGATCAAGGTCGTGGACTGGGTGGCCGAGAATACCTCGTCCTGGGCCAACCGCTGGTACAAGCCGTTTGAAGAAGCCAACCCGGACATTAAGATCGTTCACGAGCAGATCACCGGCAACTACATTGAAACCGTCCTCACCCGCCTGACGGGCAGCAACGACATCGACCTGATCTGGGTCGCGCCCGACAGCGTCGGCAGCTTCCTGCGCTCCGGCGCGGCGCTCGACCTGACCGACAAGATCAAGGCGGAGGGCGATAGCCTCCAGCTCGACAAGTTCCCGCAATGGACCAAGGACGATTACACCACCGTGCGCTATCCCGACCTGAAGGTCGGCGCGGGCCAGTACGGGCTGCCGCTGGTGATGTTCGTCTGGGAAATGTGGCACAATGCCGATATGGAAGCGGCCGCCGGCCTCAGCACGCCCCAGCGTGGCTGGACCTGGGACGACTTCGCCACGATGAGCAAGAAGATGACCGACGAGTCGAAGCACCAGTACGGCTATCAGAACCAGAACTGGACGCTGCCGCTCTATACCTGGGTCTGGCAGAACGGCGGCGACATCCTCACGCCGGACGCCAAGCAGATGGTCGTCGGCCAGCCACCCGCGGTCGAGGCGTTTACCTTCTTGCAAGACAAGCAGGTCAACGACAAGATCTTCGTGCCCATCGATCAGACCACCGGCGCCAACCCGATCGGGTTTGACAGCGGCAACGCCGGCATGATCACCCGCGGCAACTGGAACCTGGACCTGAGCCGCGACTGGAAGTTCAAGTGGGACCTGTCGTATCCGCCGAAGAACAAGGCGGAGGGCACCCTGGGCGAAGAATTGGGCCTGATCATCAACAAGAGCAGCCCCAAGGCCGACGCCGCCTGGAAGGTGCTGAAGTGGATCGCCGGCCCCGAGGGCCAGCGCACCCTGGCCGTCAACGACGTGGTGCCTAATACGGCCGTCATGAGCGAAGTGGGCCTGCAGGCCGCGCCCGACAACGTGCGGAGCCTGGTGGTGCCGCTCGCCGGCGACGCCATGGTCCACTCGGCCCCGCAGTGGTTCCGCCCGAAGTATACGCCCGGCGACTTCCAGGACCGCCTCTCCGTCCTCTGGACGGGGGAGAAGAAGGCGGCCGACCTGCTGCCGGCCATCGAAAAAGAGTTTAACGAGGCGCTGTCGAAGCCGCTGCCCTAGCAGTTCTAGCGTTCTGCGGCGCGGGGCACGCCCCGCGCCGCGGGACCAAAGGAGAACCTTATGGCAAGAGCAAGAATGGGCCAGATGGAGCGCCAGCGGGCGATCCAGGGCTGGCTGTTCGTCTCGCCGTTCGTGGTCGGCTTTCTGCTCTTTTTCGCCGGGCCGATGTTGTTCGCCGCGTACATCAGCCTCAACCGCTGGCCGGTGCTGGGCGACCCCACCTTCATTGGCCTGACCAACTTCACCAACATGTTCGCCGACGACCTGTTCTGGACTTCGCTGCGCATCACGACCATCTATACGGTCTTCAGCGTGCCGCTGGGCATGATCGCCGGGCTGGCCCTGGCGATGTTGCTGAACGCGAAGGTCAGAGCGCTGGCGCTGTTCCGCACGCTCTACTACGTGCCCGCGGTGATCACCGGCGTCGCCCTGGCTCTGCTGTGGTGGATGATGTTCAACACCGAGTACGGGCTGATCAACAACGCGCTAGCGATCATCGGCATCCCGCGCATCCCCTGGCTCACCCACACCCAGTGGGCCTTGCCCGCGCTGATCCTCATGAGCCTGTGGCAGGTGGGCGGCGGCATGGTGATCTACCTGGCCGGGTTGCAGGGCATCCCCAGCGAGTTGTACGAGGCGGCGACCGTGGATGGGGCGGGCGGTTTGTCTAAGTTCCGCCATATCACCATCCCGATGCTGTCGCCGGTGCTGCTGTTCAACCTGGTGCTGGGCATCATCGGCTCGTTCCAGAGTTTCACCAACGCCCTGATTATGACCAACGGCGGCCCCAGCCAGTCCACCCTGTTCCTGGTGCTCTATATTTATCGCAACGCCTGGCAGTATAACCAGATGGGCTACGCCGCCGCGCTGTCCTGGGCGCTGTTCGCCGTGATCCTGGTCGTGGTCATCATCGTCTTCCGCCTCACGTCGGCTCGTGTCTACTATGCGGGCGGGGCGCGCGGAGGTTTCTAGACTAGAAAGGAGCGGCCATGGCTAGCAGCGAACTCGGCCAGCGCACCGCCGGCGGGCCGGTACCGGACGACGAAGCGAGGAAGCGACGCGTGGCAAGCACAACTTCGGGTATCACATCGGACACCAGGGTGACCGGCCTGATCCAGCGCATCCTGATTTACATCGTGCTGATCGCCGGGTTGGGCATCGTGCTCTTCCCGCTGGTGTGGATGCTCTCGGCATCCATCAAGCCCAAGAGCGAGATCTTCGCCTTCCCGCCGGTCTGGATCCCGTCGACGCCGCTATTCGCCAACTATCCCCGCGGGTTGGAAACGATGAAATTCCCCATGGCGCTGACCAACACGCTGCTGATCGCGGTCCCGTCGATGATCGGCCAGGTGGTGTCGTGCGCGCTGGTGGGCTACGGGCTGGCGCGCTTCCGCTTCCCCGGCCGCGATGCGCTCTTCATCCTGGTGCTGGCGACCATGATGCTGCCCAGCCAGGTCACGCTGATCCCGACCTATATCCTCTTCAGCCGCCTGGGGATGGTCGATACCTTCTGGCCCTTCTGGCTGCCGGCCTGGACGGCCACGTCGGGCTTCAACATCTTCCTGTTCCGCCAGTTCTTTCTCTCGATTGCCCCGGAACTGGAAGACGCGGCGCGCATCGACGGCGCGGGCGTGTTCGACATCTTCCTGCGCATCTTCCTGCCGCTGTCGAAGCCGGTGCTCGCCACCGTGGCCCTGTTCGCCTTCCTGTTTTACTGGAACGACTTCTTCGGCCCGCTGATCTACCTGCCCTCCACGTCGCATAAGACGTTGCAGCTCATGTTGATGAACTTCCAGCAGTTCTATACCACCGATTGGGGGCCGATGATGGCGGCCATGGTCGTCATCACCATCCCGCCGCTGCTGATCTTCTTCTTCGCCCAGCGCCTGTTCATCCAGGGCGTCGTCTTCACGGGGATCAAAGAATGAGCACGACCGCCGCCATCCAGATCGACAACCTGACCAAGCGCTACGGCGCGCGCACCGCCGTGGACGGCGTGAGCCTGGCGGTCGCGCCGGGGGAGATCGTCGGCTTCCTGGGGCCGAACGGCGCCGGCAAGACGACGACCATCCTCATGCTGCTGGGCATCGTGCCGCCGACCAGCGGGACGGTGCGCGTGCTGGGCGAGGCGATGCACGAGCGCGCGCTGCGGCTCAAGACGCGCATCGGCGTGGTCTCCGAGCACCAGTCCGTCTACGGCGAGATGACGGCCCAGCAGTACCTGGCCTTCTTCGTCGATATGTACGGCGTGCCCGACGGCGACGCGCGCATCGCCGAGTTGCTGGAAGCGCTGGACCTGACGGCCCGGCGACACAGCCGCATCAAGGAGTTCAGCCGCGGCATGCAGCAGAAACTGGCGGTCGCCCGCGCGCTGCTGCACGCGCCCGACCTGCTGGTCATGGACGAGCCGGCCTCGGGCCTGGACCCCTACGGCATCAGCCAGGTCCGCGAACTGATCTACGAGCAGAAACGGCTCGGCAAGACGGTGTTCTTGTCGTCGCACATCCTCTCGGAGATCGAGCAGACCGCCGACCGGGTGGCGATCCTGGCCCGCGGGCGCATCGTGGCCCAGGGCACGGTGGCCGAGATCCGCGGCAAACTGGAGCCGGGCGGCCGCTACACCCTGGAGTACGAAGGCAACGAGGCGGCGATCCGGCGCGCGCTGGCCGCCCTGCCGGCGGTGCGCGAGGTGCGGGCCGAGGGCGGGCGGTTCTTGTTGCGTGTCGCTCCTGGTCGGGACATGCGCCCGGAGATCAGCCGGGCGGTCACGGGGGCCGGCGGCGTCGTGCTCAGCATCAATCGGCAGGAGATGAGCCTCGAAGAGGCGTTCCTGACCGTGACCGACGACAAGGTGAAGCGCCTGGCCGCGACTCGTTAGGGCGGCACCCCGCCGGCCCGCGTAGAAGAAGGATGGTCTGATGGAGATTTCGATGGAGCGTGCCCCGCGCGAGTCGGCGCAGCGCCCGGCCCGCGCGCAAGCCGGGGCCGAGGCCCGGATGCGCTGGGCCGTGGTGCGGCGCCTGGCCCGCCGCGAAGTGGCCGGCGCGCTCGCCGGGCCCAGCCTCTACCTCATGGTGACGCTGGCCTGCCTGATCGCCGCCGTGCTGGTCAAGAGCTATCTCGACTACGTGAGCGCCAACGGCACGCTGGTGCTGGCCGAGCCGCTGAAAGGCCCGCTGCTGTTTGCGGTGATCGCCATGACCGGCTATCTGGGCCTGGCGGCGGCCGCCGGGCTGGCGGGCGAGCGCGAACGGGGCACGCTGGAAGTGCTGTTCTATGGCCCGGTGGACGCGCCCGGCTACATCGGCGGCAAGTTGCTCGGCCACCTGGCGACCTATGGGCTGGCGATCGCCGCGCTGGCGGTTTTCCTGGGCGTGGCCGCGCTGCTCAGTGGGATGCCGCTGGGCACGAGCACGCTGCTCTTACTGGTCGCCTCGCTGCTGCCTGCCGCCGCCATGATCGCGATTGGCCTGCTGCTGGCGGCGCTGGTCGGGCGCATCCGCCCGGCGCTGGCTCTGACCGCCACGGCCATCGCCGTTCTGGTCGCCATCGACGCGGGCACCGAGTTCGCGGCAGCCCAGCCCGGCGACACCCTGCTGGGATCGGCGGCGGGGCTGCTGTCGGCCATCGCCGCGGTCACAAGCTGGATCTCGCCGTTCGGCTATCTCTGGCGCGCGGCGGACGGCTTTGCCCTGGGCAGCGCGGGCGATGTGCTGCTCGACCTGGGCGTGGCCCTGTTCTATGCCGCGCTGCTGACCGTCCTGGCGGTGGTGGCGCTACGCAAGCGGGGGGTGGCACGATGGCGCGAATGAGATACACAGGCTTGCTGCCGGCGGCCCTGGCGCTGCTGCTGGTGTTGCCCGCGCTGTTCCCTCTCGCTGCGTGGGCCGCGGGCGACCGCGAGCGCCAGGTGGTCTACAACGGCGAGATCTTCGACGGCCAGGGCTACGGGGGCCAGTTTTACCCGGCGAACGAGCCGGCGATCTATGTGCTGGCCGATGTGCAGAACGTGCTCATCCCCAGGATCACCCAGGTCTACTGGTGGCCGATCACCCAGGAGTACAAGGCCGATTGGGACAGCCTGAACCAGCCGCTGACCGGCACGCTGGAGATCGGCACGCGCAGCTTCCCGCTGACCACCTACAGCCTGCGCCACGATAACGGCTTCAGCAACGCGCAGACGGAGTTGATCGTCGACGACGCGGCGGCGCCTGCCTACGCCGCGTACCAGAAAGCGCTGAGCGACTATCAGGCGGCGGCAGGCGCGTACAACGAGCAGTGGCAGGTGTTCCAGCAGCAACTGGCCGAGTGGGGCCAGAAGGCCGACGAGCTACGCGCCGCGGGCAAGTCCACCGCCGACCTGCCGGTGCCCAAGCAGCCGGTGCAGCCCATCCAGCCCACCGTCAGCGTCACCGCGCCCGCCGCGGGTATCGCCTTCACCCTGCCCGCGGGCGAGTACCAGATGGTTCTGCGCGGCACCGACGGCAACATCGTGCCGGGCAGCGAGCGGCGCATCGTGGCCTTCGGCCCGCGCCGCAGCGGGGTCGCCTACAAGGTGATCGCCGAGAGCAAATACACCCTGCCCGACGCCAGCACCAACCCGCAGGACACGATCTTCGTCAGCGGCGAGAAGGCGCTCTACGTGCAGCCCGCCGCCCAGCGCGAGTATGACAACTTCTACGCCGCCAAGCTGCTCAACCCGCAGCAGCGCGCGGCGCAGGACCGGCGCGGCGTCTGGACCTGGTTGCCCGCCGGGGAGTTCCCGGCCACCACGCTCGCGCTTAATGTGAGCGGCGCGACGGAGAACATCACCAAGGTGAAGTATTACGCCAAGCAGCGGCCCGGCGCCGCGCTGGGCTACGATATTCTGCCCTATGACGCGAGTGCGGGTGAGGGCGTCGCGACGTTCGACGCCTTCAAGATCGTGCCGCAGCGCGGCGCCATGACCATCTCGGCGCCCGGCGTCGCCGACAGCAGCCGCGACATCCGCGTGGTGCAGACCGGCGCCGGGAACGTGCTGATCGGGCTGGCCTTCCTGCCCCTCGCCGGGGGGCTCTGCGGGCTGGCTTATCGCCGCTGGAGAACACGATGACGTACACTGTTTCGAGCCGCGCGCTCAGTGTGAAGATCGACCCGGAAAGCGGGCGCCTGCTGCGCGTGCGCAACCTGGCCCGCGACCTGGACCTGATCGCCGGAACGCCCGCGAACCCGCCCTTCCGCCTGGAACTGGCGAAGATCGGCGTAGTTGAGAGCTTCGAGGACTTCCGGTGCGAACCGCTGGCGAACGGCCTGCGCCTGATCTGGCGGGCGCCGCACAGCATCACCGTGACCAGCGACATTCTGGTGCGCGGCGACGACATCCTGTTCACCGTCGCGGCGGCCAACGCGGGCAGCAGCACCATCGACCGCATCGAGTATCCGATCCTGAGCGGCATCGGGCGCCTGGGCGGGCCGGGGCAGGACGACCTGGCGCACAGCCACGCCACCGGGATGCTCTTCCATGACCCGCTCGACCTGTTCGAGCCGGACCCGGAGAACCGCCGCCGCCTGCGCTTCTCGCCCTATCCCGAAGGCTTCGCCGGGTCCACCATGCAGTTCATGGCCTACTACGCCCGCAACCGGGGCGGCTTCTTCCTCGGCACCGAGGACGGCGAAAAGGGCCTGAAGTGGTACAACTTCTACAAAGAAAGCGACTATCTCGGCGCGAGCATTCTGCACAAGGCCGCGGTGCTTGAGCCGGGCCGTTCGCTGGCGCCACCCTATGCCGTTGTCTTCGCGCCGCTGCTGGAGGGCACGTGGCAAGAGGCGGGCGACCGCTACCGCCGGTGGGCGTTCCAGCAGGCGTGGGCGCAGCCGGGGCCGCGCAGCCGCTGGTTGCGCGAAGAGGTGGGCGTCTGCACATTCGGCATCAACGCGCGCCATGACCGCGCGGCCTGGCTGGACGAGATCCACCGCATGGCGGGCACGCCGGTGTTCCACATCCTGGGCCCCAACTGGGCCAAATGGGGCCACGACTACCACAACAACCTGCCGCGCTGCCGCGACGACTGGTTCCCGGCCACGTTCAGCCCGGCCAACATGGCGACTATCGCCCGCAACGGCGACTACTGGGCGCCCTTCGAGTTCGACCTGCTGTGCAGCCACGCCGCTGAGTTCGCCGATCCGGTGCTGGAGAACCGCATGCAGCACAACGACGCCGAGCTGGGCCTGAGCGATCCGGGCCTGGTCGGCTTCCCTTTCATGTGTGCGGGCACCGAATACTGGCACCAGTTCCATGTCGAGCGCGACGAGCGGCTGATCGCCGAGTACGGCGCCGACGCGCTCTACTACGACATCTCGGTGAGCAACCTGCTGCTGCAATGCCTGGCGACCGGCCATCAGCACCTGCCGGGCGCGGGCACGGCCATCGCCGATGCCTTCACCACGATGTATCGCGATACCAGCGCGGCCATGGCGCGGACCAAAGGCGCGTATGTGCCCGCGGGCACCGAGGTCATCAGCGAGATCTTCCTCAATGTATTCGATTACTACCAGGCGCGCGCCGAGGCCGGCCCTTATGCCCCGTTCGAGCATAACCCGTATCGCGCCTGGCTGCTTGCGGGCCGGGCCGAGAAGATCCCGCTGTTCACCTACGTGTTCCAGGAGCGCGCGCCGCTGCGCATGGACGGCTGGGCCAAGCTGGCGCCGGAGGCGGGCGATCTCTTCTATTGGACCGCCGCCCAGGTGCTGCTCAACGGCGGGCTGTTCGAGTTGAACTATGAGTTCAGCGCCCTGGAAGACCTGAACGGCCGGTCCGACGATCCCGCCGAGCATTACTACCGCTTCGATGAGCGCCACCACAGCATCGATCCGCAGAAAGCGGCTTTCGTCGGCGAGGTGGCCCGCGCCCGCGTCGGCCCGGCCAATCGCTTCCTGGCCTACGGCCACATGCTGCCGGCGCCCGCCGTGGACGCCCCGCCGGTGGACCTGAGCTATTACACCTACAACGTCGGCAAGGGCGATGCTGCCATTTACGAAGATCGCGGCACCATGACGGTGCCGAGCGCGCTGGCAAGTGCCTGGGAGCACGACGGCCGGACGATCTGGCTGGTCGCCAACCTGCTGCCGCAGGCGCAGGAGATCCGCGTCGAGGGCCAAACGCTGACCATGCCGCCGCGCCGGATCCGCGTGGTCGAGCCTTAAGCCGTAGTGAGGCCGCGTTATTATCCGGTAGTTTTACTTCAGACGAAGGAGTGTTATCGTAGTGGATACGCTTAATATCCTGACCGGCAGCCCCCTGGCCGGCCTGCCGATGCTGCGCAACGCCACCTCGCGCCGCGCCTCCAGTTGGGATCGTAGCGGCGGCAACGACGACAGGCTGCACATCCAGCCGGGCCAAGAAGCGGTACTGGCCGATATTCAGGGCGCGGGCTGTGTGCGCCATATCTGGATCACCATCGCCTGCGACGAACCCGACTACCTGCGCAAGATTGTGCTACAGGCGTGGTGGGACGGCGAGGAGACGCCCAGCATCAAGGTGCCGGTGGGCGACTTCTTCGGCGTGGGCCACGCGCAGACGCGCAACTTCAGCGCGCTGCCCCTGCAGATGAGTCCGCAGGACGGCAAGGGCTTCAACTGCTGGTTCCCGATGCCGTTCGCCCGCTCGGCGCGCATTACCGCCACCAGCGAATGCGGCGTGGAAGTGCTGTTCTACTACTACATCGACTACCAGCAGTACGACGCGCTGCCGGAGGGGCTGGGCTATTTCCACGCCCAGTGGCGCCGCGAGAACCCGGCGGACGGCGTATCGGACGAGGGCATGACCAACGAGGAATACGAGTTCGGCGGCTATAACGAGACCGGCGCCGGCAACTACGTCATCCTCGAAGCGCGGGGCCGCGGCCACTACGTCGGCTGCAATATGAACTACCATAACCTGCGCCTGACCGAGCAGTGGAACTGGTACGGCGAAGGCGACGACATGATCTTCGTGGACGGCGAGGCTTTCCCGCCCAGCCTGCACGGCACGGGCACCGAGGATTATTTCAACACCGCCTGGTGCCCCGATCAGGAATACTCGTCGCCCTACCACGGCATCACCATGGGGGGCGGGCCGAACTGGTCGGGCAAGATCTCGCTCTACCGCTTCCACATCGAGGACCCGGTCTGCTTCCGCAAATCGATCCGCGTCAGCATCGAGCACGGCCACAACAACCACCGCTCGGACGACATATCCAGTACAGCCTATTGGTATCAGACCGAGCCGCACCAACCCTTCGATCTCGCACCGGTCAACCAGCGGGTGCCGCGGCCCGACAACCCGGCAGAATGGTAGGGGAGCGGACAACGTGAATCGCGTTCCGCGCCTCGCGCCGGAGCCGCAGTAGGCCAGGGAGCAGCCCGCGTCATGGGATTGGTAGACGAGCCGATCAAATACAACTTTGAATATGAGCACAAGCTGCGCGTCTGCTATATCGGCGCGGGCGGACACTCCTTCCGCAACGTGCTGCCGGCGTTCCAGTACGCCCCGGTCGATCTCGTCGCCATCTGCGACCGCGTCGAGGCGCGCGCCGCGGCCTTTGCCCGCCAGTTCGGCGCGCACCGCTATTACACCGACCACCAAGAGATGCTGGACCGTGAGCGGCCTGATGCGGTTTTCATCGTCACGTCGTACCATCCCGACGGGCGGGTGCAGGCGACCGACCTCGCGCTCGACGCGCTGGCGCACGGCGCCCACGTCTGGATGGAGAAGCCGACTGCGGCCAGCGTGGCAGAGGTGCGCCGGTTGATAGCCGCCGCCGATCAAAACAGGCGCTTCTTGATGACGGGATTGAAAAAGATCTTCTTCCCGGCCATCGCCCGGATCAAGGAGATCATCGCCGGCCCGGACTTCGGGCGCCCGGCGTCGATCTATATCCGCTATCCCCAGGACATGCCGCCCTTCGAGGCGCGGGGCGACCTGCGCCGGATGACCGGCCTGCTCGACCACATCTACCATCCCGCCGCGATCATCCACTACCTGATGGGCCGGATCGGACAACTCTCGTATGAGTGGGAGCCGGTGAACGGCAGCAGCATGGCGACCATGCGCTTTGTCTCCGGCGCCGTCGGCACGCTGCACCTGGCCGCCGGGGCGTCCGGCAGCAGCCCTCTGGAGCGCCTGGAGGTGATCGGCGCGGGCGCCAACGTGGTGCTGGAAAACGGCGTGAAGCTGACCTACTATCGCCGGGCCGAGCGCGGGGGCTATGGCCGCAGCGCGTCGTACCTGGTCGCGGAGGAGGTCGCGCCGCTCTACTGGGAGCCGGAGTTTTCGCTGGGCCAGCTTTATAACAAGAATCTCTTTTATCTCGGCTATGTGCCCGAAGTGCTGCATTTCTGCGAGAGCGTGCTGCGCGGCACCCCACCCAGCAAAGGAACGCTGGCGGAGTCGCTGGAAATCGTCAAGTTGTTCGAGTTCTACCGGACGGTGCCCGCCGGCACGCGAGCCACGCTCAACACCGCATAGCCGCCACAGTGCGAGGGGAGCAGGGATCATGGAAGATCGGCCAATGGCCGTCACCCGCAGTTTAGACGAGACACCCGCCGTCGATACCGGGTGGGGCGAGTTGACCTGGCTGGTCAGCGCGGCCACCATGCCGGGCGCGGAGCAGACTCTCGGCGTCGTCACCATCGCGCCGGGCCGGCGCAACCCGCTGCACGCGCACCCCAACTGCGAGGAATTGCTGTACGTCGTCTCCGGCGAGTGCGAACACCAGTTGGGCGATGCCCGGTATATGTTGAAGCCCGGCTGCGTTATCCGCATCCCGCGCGGGGTCAAGCACTGGGCGCGTTGTACGAGCGCCACGCCGCTGGTCGCGGTGATCAGCTTCTCGTCGCCCGACCGGCAGACGGAGAACTTCGACGGAGGTGACACGGCTTGATCGCGCACGCTACAGAACCACGGGCCGCCGGCAGCCGCACGTTCAGCGCCGCCGACGCCGCGGTTGCCTTTCCACTCGGCGGCATCGGCACGGGCAACGTGTCGCTGGGCGCGCGGGGCGACCTGCGCGATTGGGAGATCTTCAACCATCCCGGCAAGGGCGCGCTGTTGCCCAACACCTTCTTCGCCATCCGCGCCCAGGCCGGCGCGGCACCCGCCGTGGCCCGCGTGCTCGAAGGGCCGCTGCCGCCGCCGCACACCCTGTCGCACGGCTACCATCCCTGGACCGCCGCCGGGCTGCCCCGCCTCGCGGGCGCGACCTTCCGCGGCGAGTATCCCTTCGCGTGGATCACTTTCGATGATCCCGTGCTGCCGGTAAAGGTGCAACTGGAAGCGTTCACGCCGTTCGTGCCGCTGGACGCCGCCGCGTCGGGGCTGCCCTGCGCCGTGCTGACCTACACGCTGACCAACCCCACCGCCGAGCCGGTGGCGATCACCCTCGCCGGGTCGCTGGTCAACCCGGTGGGCGGCATCGGCTTCGACGCCTTCGGCAATATCGCGGCGGGGGGCACCGGGCAGAACGTCAACGAGGCGCGCGAGGACGGCGGCCTGCGTGGCCTGCTGCTGCGCTCGGAGCAATACGCGCCGGACACGCTGCCCTACGGCGACCTGACCCTGGCGACGACCCACCCGCAGGTAACGATCAAGCGCGCCTGGCTGCGCGGGGCGTGGTACGACTTCTTGCAGGAGTTCTGGGACGACTTCACCGCCGACGGTCTGCTGACCGACCTTGGGTACGATGATCCCTCGCCGATGGGCAAGACCGATACCGGCACACTGGGGCTGGTCGATACGCTGGCGCCGGGCGAGCGCAAAGCCTACCGCTTCCTGCTGGCCTGGTACTTCCCGAACCGCACCAATAGCTGGGACAACAAGCCGGATGCCCCGCTCGTGCGCAACCATTATGCCGGACAGTTCGGCGGCTCCTGGGATGTGGTCCGCTACTTGACCGCGCATCTGGCGGACCTGGAAGCGGCAACCCGCCGCTTCCACGCTGCCCTGTTCGAGAGCACCTTACCCGCCTATGTGCTGGATGCGCTCTCGGCCAACATCGTCCCCCTGCGCAGCCCGACCTGCTTTTGGCTGGAGGACGGGCGCTTCTTCGGCTTCGAGGGCTGCTTCGACACGGCGGGCTGCTGCGAGGGCAGTTGCACCCACGTCTGGAGCTACGCGCAGACCCTGGCCTACCTGTTCCCCGATCTGGAGCGCGAGATGCGCCGCATCGAGTTCGCGGTCGAGACCGAGCCGAGCGGCTATATGTCGTTCCGCACGCACAAAACCTTCGGCACGCGCTTCGTCTGGGGTTGGGGCGACCAGGACCCGGAGGCCGCCGCCGACGGCCAGATGGGATCGGTCCTGCGCGCCTACCGCGAGTGGCTGCTGAGCGGCGACCGGGCCTGGCTGGCGGGCATCTGGCCCGGCATCAAGCGGGCCGTTGCCTTCGCGGCCACCCATTGGGACACCGACCGCGACCACGTGCTCGACGGGCGCCAGCACAATACCTACGACATCGAGTTCTACGGCCCCAACCCGCTCTGCCAGATCTACTATCTCGCCGCCCTGCGCGCTGTCGAGAAGCTGGCCGGGGTGATGGGCGAATCCGATCTGGCGCAGCGCGCCGCTGAGGCTTTCGTCGCGGGCAGCCGCCGCGGCGACGAATTGCTCTGGAACGGCGAGTATTTCGTGCAACGGCTCGCCGACGTGGACGCCTACAAGTATCAGCACGGGGCGGGCTGCCTGTCCGACCAGCTCCTCGGCCAGCTCTATGCGCGGATGCTCGACCTGGGCGACCTGCTGCCGCCGGAGCATGTGCGCGCGGCGATCGGCGCCGTGTTCGCCCACAACTTCAAGCGCGACTTCCGCGACCATGTGAACTGCCAGCGCACCTACGTGCTGAATGACGAGGCCGGGCTGCTGCTCTGCACGTGGCCGCGCGGCGGGCGCCCGCGCTTCCCCTTCGTCTACTCCGACGAGGTCTGGACCGGCATCGAGTACCAGGTGGCCGCCCAACTGATCTACGAGGGCCGCCAGGAAGAAGGGCTGGAGATCGTGCGGGCGGTGCGTGCCCGGCACGACGGCGTGCGCCGCAACCCCTGGGACGAGGTGGAGTGCGGCCACCACTATGCCCGCAGCATGTCGAGTTGGGCGCTGCTGCTGGCCCTGAGCGGCTTCCACTGCGATGTGGCCGCCGGGGCGCTGGCCTTCACGCCCGCGGTCGCCGCCGGCGATTTCCGCTGCTTCTTCAGCGCGGGCACGGCCTGGGGCCGCTTCGCGCAGCATAGCGACGCGGGCGCGCTCCATGCTGATCTTGCGGTTGAGCATGGCCGCCTGGAGCTACGGCAGTTGCGCTTACACCCCGCCAGGCAGGCAGCCTCGGCCACGGTCGCGCTGAACGGCACCGTCCTCGCGTCCCGGCTTGTGCAAGAGGACGGCGCGCCGCACCTCGTATTCGATACACCGATCACGCTCGGTGTCAATGATAGGCTGAACGTGCAGTTAGCACACATTTAGATTCACAGAAGAAAGGGAGCCATGAAGATGGACAGCTACAAGCTTCCTACCGTTGAGATGCCGGCCCCGGTGGGGCCGAACGAAGTGGTGCTGGTCGCCAGCGGCGACTTGCGCGATTCCGCCAACAAGATGTGCTGGCCCGCGCAGGCGGCGATGGAGGAGCAACTGACCGCCGCGCTGGCCGCCGAGGGCGTGACTGTGCGCCGCGGCCACCCCTACGACCCCGAACTGGAGCACGGCTTTATCTGGAACCAGCGCATGGGCATGGATGTCTTCGAGAACATCCACCCCGACGCGCCGCTGATCGTGGCAGAAGCCGTGTGGCAGTACAGCTACCACGTGCTCGCCGGGCTGCGCGATCATCGCGGGCCGATCCTCACCGTCGGCAACTGGAGCGCCCAATGGCCGGGTCTGGTGGGCCTGCTCAACCTGAACGGCTCGCTGACCAAGATGGGCGTGCCGTACTCGACGCTCTGGAGCGAGGATTTCACCGACGAGTTCTTCCGCCAGGGCCTGCGCCAGTGGCTGCGCGAGGGCACGGTGACGCACGATACCAGCCATGTGCGCGACCTCGACCCCGCGGCGCTGCCCGCGGCTGAGCGGGCGCTGGGCGAAGCGCTGGGCCGCCAACTCAAGCATGAGAAGGCGATTATCGGCGTGTTCGACGAAGGCTGCATGGGCATGTACAACGCCATCATCGACGATGAACTGCTCAATCCGACCGGGGTGTATAAGGAGCGCCTGAGCCAGGCCGCGCTGGTCGCCGCCATGCGCCAGGTCAGCGACGCCGAAGCCGGCCAGGTGCGCGCCTGGCTAGACGCGCGTGGCATGCGCTTCGACACCGGCTCCGACGAGGCCACCGATCTGACCGACGCGCAGATCCACGAGCAATTGAAGATGTATATCGCCGCCGTGCGCATGGCGCACCAATTCGGCTGCGCGGCCATCGGCATCCAATACCAGCAGGGCCTCAAGGACATGGTGCCCGCCTCCGACCTGGTGGAGGGCCTGCTCAACAACGTCGAGCGCCCGCCGGTGTATGACGCCACGACCGGGGCCGAGCTGTTCCCCGGCCGGCCCGTGCCGCACTTCAACGAGGTGGACGAGGGCGCCGCGCTGGACGCGCTGGTTACGAATCGTGTCTGGACGGCGATGGGCTTCGACCCGGCCACCACGCTGCACGATCTGCGTTGGGGCGGGCACTACCGCGGCGACGGCACCGACGATTTCGTCTGGCTATTCATGATCTCCGGCGCCGTGCCCGCATCGCACCTGCCGCAGGGCTACGCCGGCGCCACCAGCGAGCGCCAGCCGCCGATGTTCTTCCGGCTGGGCGGCGGCACGCTGAAGGGCGCCAGCAAGCCGGGCGAGATCGTCTGGAGCCGGGTGTATGTCATGGACGGCGCGCTGCACGCCGATCTGGGCCGCGGCAGCGCCGTGGCCTTGCCGCCGGAGGAAGTGGAGCGCCGCTGGCGAGAGAGCAATCCGCAGTGGCCCCAGATGAACGCCGTGCTGCATGGCGTGACACGCGACCAGATGATGGCCCGGCACAAGGCCAACCATCTCAACGTCGTCTATGCCCCCAGCGCGGCGGAGGCCGATAAAGCTCTGGCGGCCAAGGCGGCGATGCTGCACGAGCTGGGCGTCAACGTGCATCTGTGCGGGGACATGGCGCTGTAAATGGAGGAGCCAATGAGCCAGTTTAACGGCCTGGGGATGGGCCTGGGCAACCTGGCGCGCCTGTCCAACGCGCAGACGCGCTCGATCAGCGCCGAGAACTTCACGGGTGAAAAAGGCCGGGGCGGCATGGCGACCGAGGGCACCGGCGCGGCGGCAGCGCGCGATCTCGGGCGCGGCTGGAAGATCTCGCCCAGCATCAAGCTGGCGCCCGGCGAGGTGCGCACGCTGGCCGATATCCAGGGATCGGGCGCCATCCAGCATATCTGGCTGACCACACACAAGACCAACTGGCGGCGCCTCATCCTGCGCGCCTACTGGGACGGCGACGCCGCGCCCGCCGTCGAGGTGCCGGTGGGTGACTTCTTCTGCAACGGCTGGGGCGAGTTCAGCCAGGTCAGTTCGCTGCCGGTCGCCGCCAACCCGAACGGCGGCTTCAACAGCTACTGGGAGATGCCTTTCCGCAAGGCCG
>DASSGZ010000245.1:0-6241 GCA_035693165.1 Chloroflexia bacterium
GAGCCGACTCCCCTGCCTGCGTGTGCAGAACCGGTCGGTATTGACGTTGGTCTGACCACGTTCGCTACTTTGTCGGACGGCGCGACGCTTGAGAACCCGCGCTTCTTCCGCCAAGAGGAAAAGGCGCTGGCCAAAGTCAGCCGCCGCCACAGCAAACTGGAAAAAGGCAGTCAGCGGCGCCGCAAGCACCGCAAAGCGGTGGCCCGCGTACATGAGCGGGTACGCTGGCGCCGGCATAACTTCACGCACCAGCACAGTCGCCGGATTGTCAATGAGCACGGCATCATCGCGGTCGAGGACTTGAACGTCAACCGCATGGTCCATAACCGCTGTCTGGCCAAAAGCATCGGGGATGCGGCATGGTCGCTGTTCAGCGAATTGTTGCGCGTCAAGGCAGCATGGGCCGGGCGCAGATACATCGCTGTTAACCCGGCCTACACCAGCCAGACTTGCAGCCATTGTGGGCACCGGCAAAAGATGCCGCTGTCCGAGCGGGTATTTGATTGTCCGTGCTGTAGTCGGCATATGAACCGCGACCTGAACGCTGCCTTGAATATTTTGGCCCTGGGATTACAGGGCTTGGCTTCGGCCTAGAAGCCCCCGGCTTTAGCCGTGGGGAATAATCACCAGCAATCTTTGTACCATTAGCACAGCCCCCGGCAGCACAGGCCGTCACCTTTTCCATGTCACTCTGAGCGCAGCGAAGAGCCTCGTCTTTTGGGCTACCAGACGGAGATTCTACGCTGCGCTCAGAATGACCATACACGCCGGTCTCGCTGCGGCGCTACGCTTTGCGCGCGACTTCGTCGGTCATGCGGGCGATGAGGGCGTCGACGGCTTGGGCGCCGAGGTCCTCGCCGCTGCGCAGGCGGACGCTGATCGTGCCCGCGTCGCGCTCTTTGTCGCCGATTATAAGCATATAGGGCACCTTCTGCAACTGCGCCTGGCGGATCTTGGCGCCCATGCGCTCTTTGCTCGCGTCGATCTCGGCGCGCAGCCCGGCGGCCTGGAACTGGGCCACGACCTGCTCGGCGTAGGCCATGTGCTTCACGTCGGAGATGGGGATAATCACCGCCTGCACCGGGCTGAGCCACAGCGGGAACGCCCCGGCATAGTGCTCGATGAGGCAGCCGAAGAAGCGCTCCATCGAGCCGAGCAGGGCGCGGTGGATCATGTAGGGCCGGTGGTCCTTGCCGTCCTCGCCGACATACGTCATCTCGAAGCGCGCGGGCATGTTGAAGTCGAACTGGATGGTCGTGCATTGCCAGGCCCGGCCCAGGCTGTCCTTGATCTTCATGTCGATCTTGGGGCCGTAGAAGGCGCCGCCCCCGGCATCGATCTCGAAGGGCAGGCCGCGCTCTTGCAACGCCGCCCGCAGCGCATCCTCGGCGGCCTCCCACTGCTCCGGATCGCCCACCGCCTTTTCGGGCCGCGTGGACAGGTAGATCTCGTACTCGTGGAAGCCGAAGGTGCGCAGCATGTCGAGCGAGAAATCGACCACGCGCAACACCTCGTCGTGCATCTGGTCGGCGCGGCAGAAGAGGTGGGCGTCGTCCTGGGTGAAGCCGCGCACCCGCAGCAGGCCGTGGAGCACGCCGGAGCGCTCGTAGCGGTAGACCGTGCCCAGCTCGGCCCAGCGCAGCGGCAACTCGCGGTAGGAGCGGCGCTTCGTCTTGTACATCATGATATGGAACGGGCAGTTCATCGGCTTGACGAAGAACTCCTGGTTGTCCATCTCCATGGGCGGGTACATGTTCTCGCGGTAGAAGCCGAGGTGGCCGCTGGTCTCCCAGAGCCAGGCGCGGCCCACATGCGGCGAGAAGACGATGTCGTAACCACCCTTCAGGTGCGCCTCGCGCCAGTAGTTCTCGGCGATGACGCGCATCAGGCCACCTTTGGGGTGCCAGTAAATCAGGCCGGCGCCCGCTTCCTCGTGGATCGAGAAGAGGTCCAGCTCCTTGCCCAGCTTGCGGTGGTCGCGACGGGCGGCCTCCTCGATACGGTGGACATAGGCGGCCAGGTCGTCCGCCGTGCGCCAGGCGGTGCCGTAGATGCGCTGGAGCATGGGGCGCTTCTCGTCGCCACGCCAGTAGGCTCCGGCGACGTTGACCAGCTTGAACGCGCCGATCTCGCCGGTGCCGGCGACGTGCGGGCCGCGGCAGAGGTCCACGAAGGGACCGTCGCGGTAGATCGAGATGGTGGCGTCTTCGGGCAGGCCCTCGATCAGTTCGACCTTGTAAGGCTGGTCCTTGAACATCTCCAGCGCCTGGGCGCGGCTGAGCACGGCGTACTCGTAGGGATAGTTGGCCGCTTTATCCTCGGCCATATAGCGCTCGATCTGCTCCAGGTCTTCGGGCGTCAGCGGGCGCGGCAGGTCGAAGTCATAATAGAAGCCGTCCTCGATGGCCGGGCCGATGGCGAGCTTGGCGTCGGGGAAGATTTTCAGCACCGCCCCGGCCATAAGATGCGCGGCAGAGTGGCGCATCCGCGCCAGGTAGGCGTCCTCGCTCTCGTTGTCGTCCACGGCATAGGGATGTGGCCCGTAGTCGATCTCGTTCTCTTTATCAACACCCATGTGGCTCATACAATACTCCTTTAGCCGTCAGCCGTCAGGAGACGAGATGACGACCAACAGCCGATCCGCCAGTCTTTTGATAAGGTCAAAAATGGTCAATACGACGAATTGAATGCTGGTAGCTGACGGCTGATAGCAACGAAAAACCTCTCGCCCGAACAACGGGACGAGAGGCGAGACTCACGTGGTTCCACCCGATTTCACGCCGCCCACACAGGGGGCAGCGTCTTCGTGGGGCCGCTAACGGGGCCACCCGGCGCGGGCTACCAGCGGCGCGGAGCCGCGTTCGTCCGGCTGCTCCCAGGAGGTATTCACGGCGTCGCCACAAGCCCGGCTTGCAGCCGGGACCGGGCCTCTCTGCTGCGCGTGCTCCGTTACTCGTCCTGATCAAGGCGTTCGGCTATGCAATTCCCTTGCATTATATGCGCGGGCCGGGGGCGTGTCAAGGACGAGTGGTCGGTGGTCAGCGGCCAGTGGTCAGTACGCTGAGTGCAGCGGGCAAAGAATTGGCAAGAGCGTAGCGGCTAGGGGGCGGGGGTCCTGGTGCGGGATGGGCGCACCAGGACCGGGAGGCGGACGTGGGCGCGGATCAGGTGCCCGTGCCGGCGGGGGCCGCACCCATCATGGGGATGACGCCAAGCTGCTGGAGCATGCCGAGGGTATCGACGCCGGCCCAGTGCTCGACCGCTTTGCCGGCGCGCGCGCGCCCATAGTGGACGCCCGTAATCGAAATGCTCTTCCCGGTGGGCGGAATGCCCATCAGTTCGCCCTGGTGGGTGCCGGTGAAGGTATCGCGCCAGGCCAGCATGTCCCCTTCCCCAATGACCGCCTCGATGGTAAAGCGGGCGTCGGGGAATGCGCTCAAGTACATACCGAACAGGTTCTTGAAGCCCTGCAGATCCAGCGGCTGCGGGACTTCGGGCGAATGTTCGATGTAATCCGGGGCGAAATACTTGTCCATGGCGTTCAGATCGTGGGCATTGAAGCATTCCTCGTAGATCGCGCGCAGCATCGCCTTGTTTTCCTCAGCAGACATGGGATTAACCTCCTTGATATATGCTCTCCCGTACCATTCACCGGTTGTGAAGCTCGACCAGTCCGGTTGTTTCAAGGATAGAGCATCAGGATGCTCAATTCCCAGCCCAAAGGATGCTCATTTTTGGTTGCAGAGTCATGGGGCGACAACTGTGGGGCAAATCAAAAGCCTCACGCCCAGGCGGGCGGAGGCGGAGGCGTTGCGGCGCGGATCGGGGGGTTAGCCGGCGAGATCCGCCGGGCGCTCCCTGCTGAGCGTGATGCGCGTGTCCACCGGGCGCTGGAGTTGGCGCAGGGCACGCCGGGTCACTTTGTAATAACCATCCTCGATCTCGGAGGAGACGCGCCCGTTGGTGATGGCTTCGCACACTTCGGCCAGGGTTAGCGGGCGCGGCCGCATCGGGATACGACGTTTCATGTTCGTCACTCCTACCATTGACCCACTGCCGGGCCAATCACTGTTCGGTCTTTATGGGGCGGGTTGCGGCACCGCTCCCGGTCGCTTGCTACCGTGTGCACTCGGTGATGGGATGTGTAAAAGCAGGAAGCGTGCCAATTGGGTAGGGCTGGCACAAGGGGCGTTTGCCCCCACCAGCGGAGGGGTGATCCTCGCCGGCCCGTCAGGGGCACCCGGATGTCCTAACCGAACAGTAAGTCCTTAGTAAATAGAAGGAGCTTCCCGAATGAAAAGTTACGGTATAGAAAGGATTGATTGCTGTCCCGGAGGGGTCAAGTTATGATATAATCGAGAGGTATCACTCCCCGCCAGGTCGCATTCCCGCTGCTTTGATATTCCGCACGCTATCGCAGAAAGGGCGTTTCTATGGCCGCACAGCCGCGCCGAACCGCCGGACGGTTCATGGGTGGAACTTTCCTGTTTATTTTAACGACTGTGCTACTCGCGCTCGGCCCGTTTGGGGCGACGCCGGGGGCGCCCGCGGCCCATGCCGCCGGGGGGCAGGGCCGGCCCACCAGCAACCGCATCACCGCGGAGAACGCGCTGCCCGGCGTGGATGATCTGGCCGACCTGGGCAACTTCGACAACGCGCGCCTGGCGGCCTACGCCGGGGCCACGAGCGTCAACGCGGGCGAGCCGATCAACCTGTACGTGAAGGGCACCGGCACCTCGCTGACCTGGCGGCTGTACCGGCTGGGCTACTACCAGAACCACGGCGCCCGCCTGATCACCACGAGCAGCAACAGCGTGCCCATCGGCGCGCAACCGGCCTGCACGCGCAACAGCAGCACGGGCCTGGTGCGCTGCCCCTGGGCGGCCACCTTTACCCTGAATACCGATCCGGGCTGGATCAGCGGCGTCTTCTTGCTGCGCATCGACTCCAATAACGGCTACCGCACCTGGGTCTATTTCGTCGTACGCAACGACAGCTATGCGGCGGACATCGTGGTCGAGCAGGCGGCCAGGACCAACCAGGCCTACAACCTCTACGGCGGTGAGAGCCTCTATGAATCGCATAACAACGAGGGCCGGCAGCGCGCCTATCAGGTGTCGTTTGACCGGCCCTACGAGGCCAGCAACGGCACCGGCGAGTTCTTCCACTGGGACATCGACATGGTGCGCTGGGTGGAGGCCTCGGGCTATGACGTGACCTATATCACCGACCTTGACACGGCGACGAACCCGAACATCTTGCTGAGCCATCGCCTCTTCGTGGAGATGGGGCACCCGGAGTACTGGACCTGGGGCGAGCGCGACAACGTCGAAGCCGCCCTGGCCGCCGGAGTCAACATGGTATTCGCCTCGGCCAACGAAACCTACTGGAATATCCGCCTGGAAGCGTCGGCGCTGGGACCAAACCGCATCATCACCTGCTACAAGGATACCACTCTGGACCCCACGCATACCGCGCCCTACACCACGGGCCGCTTCCACGACCCGCCGCTGAACCGCCCGGAGAACGCGCTGATTGGGCTGTATTTCTTCGACGATAACTGGTACCGCACGGAAGGCTATAACGCGCCGTGGGTGGCGAGCGCCCCGGCCAATAGCTGGTATTTCGACTGCACCGGGCTGCAACAGGGCGACCGCGTGAACAATATCGTGGGTTATGAGTACGACACGGTCTACGACAACGGCTACTCGCCGCCGGGGCTGGAGGTGGTGTCCACCAGTCCGATTATCAACTATCGCGGCCAGCAGACCCCGGCCAACACGATCTTCTACACCGCGCCGAGCGGGGCGCGCGTCTTCGCCGCGGGCAGCCTGCGCTGGTCCTGGGGGCTGATCGACCACTCGTATGCCAACAACCCGTTCCAACCCGACCTGCTCTCGAACGACGCCGACCACCGTATCGAGCAACTCACGGCGAACGTGCTCGACAGCTTCGCCGGCTACTGGGATGGCCGGCCGCGCACGTGCGGCGGCCAGGGCTTTTACGACATCGGCATCCGCCCGACGCGCACCGCCATGCCGCAGCCGCCCACCGCCACCGGCACCCCGCCCACGGCCACGCGGACCTCGACCCCGGCAGGCACGCGCACACCGACCCGCACGCCCTCGGCCACGCCGACCCGCACCGCCACGGTGACGGGCACCCCGCCCACGCTCCCGCCGACCGTGCCGGCGACATCCACCAGTACGCCGGTTCCGGCCACCAGCACGCCGACTCCGGT
>DASSGZ010000246.1:0-10900 GCA_035693165.1 Chloroflexia bacterium
CTCGCAGAACTGGTACGAACTGGCCCTCTACAAGGCCGACCGCAATTTCGTCACCAACTACATGACCTTCGCCAACGACGTGGACTTCCATGGGCCGGAATTCACCTACGCTTCGCAGGAACTGTTGAACGAGTTCGGCAAGGGCTACTACTCGGCCAACGCCACCGGCGTGAAGGCCGACGACGCGGTGTCCGCGTTTGAGCAGGGCAAATACCCGATCTTCATCGGCGGGAGCTGGAACTTCGGCGCCTTCCTGACCACGATCAAGGACTTCCAGTGGGGCCTCTTCCCGATGCCGGGCAAGAAGCTCAATACCGGCTCCGGCGGCAATCTGCTGGCCGTGCCAGCCAACGCCAAGAGCAAGGACCTGGCCTACGATTTCCTGGACATCGCCCTGGGGACCAAGGCGCAGACGGCCATGGCGAACGCGGGCGGCATCCCGATCAACGCCGACCTGTCCCAGATCACCGATCCGCACATCAAGGATCTGAACCAGGCGTTTGACACGATTTTGAAGAACGACGGCCTCGCCTTCTACCCGGACTGGCCGGCGCCCGGCTATATGGATACGCTGGTCGGCAGCCTCCAGGAGCTGGTCACGAAGAAGAAGCCGGTAGACGCGGTGCTCGACCAGCTCGCGGCGCCGTGGAAGGAGTACAAGTCGTCGCTGCCGTAAGCACACGCGGTTAGCCGGCAGCCGCCCGCGGGCCGATGTTTGTCGCCCGCGGGCGGCTGATCGCATAACCCAGGAAGGGAAACGCTATGGCAAACAAAGCTGTCGCCGTCACCGAGGGCCGCCGCGGTTCCGCCGCCGCGACCAGCGTCTCAGTCAGCGGCGAGCGCCGCCCATCGGAGCGCGATTGGGGCTATGCGCTGTTCCTGGTGCCGGGCCTGCTCGCCTTCTTGATCCTGATCGTGGTGCCCGTCCTGGCGAATACCTTCATCAGCTTCACCCGCTGGACCGGCGTGGGCACGCCCGTCTGGATCGGCCTCGCCAACTACACCAAGGCGTTCGGTGATACGATCTTCTGGACTTCCTTCCGCAACAACCTCTACCTCATCGTCGCCATGACCATCATCCCGACCATCATCGGGCTGATCCTGGCGGCGACACTCTACGATTATATCTCGCGACGCTTCAACAACGCCGTGACTACCTTCTTCCGCTCCGGGTTCTACCTGCCGCAGGTCATCCCGGTGGTGGTGGCCGCACTGGTCTGGACCTGGATCTACAATCCGAACTCCGGGGCCATCAACACCCTGCTGGTGGATCTCGGGCTGCCCGGCTTGCAGCAAAACTGGCTGGGCGACAGCTCATGGGCCTTGCCGTCGGTGATGCTGATGCTGGTCTGGTTCCAGATCGGCTATCCCCTGGTCCTCTTCATGGCCGGCATGCAGCGCATCGATCCCGAAATCTATGAAGCGGCGGCCATCGACGGGGCCACCTGGCTGCAGCGGTTCTACCGCATCACCGTGCCGCTGCTGCGCCCCGAAATCTATGTCGTGGTGCTGACGACCACCATTAACGCCCTGAAGACCTTCGCCCCGATTTACGCGATGACGCGCGGCGGGCCAGGCACGGCCACCATGGTCGCCTCGTATTTCTCGTACAAGAATTTCTTCCAGAACGCGAACGTCGGCTACGGCGCCACCATGGCGACGGTGCTGACGCTGATCGTCATGGCGATTACGGTCGTCTATATCCGCGTGCAAACGCGGCAGGAGGAGAATGCCTGATATGGCTACCACCACCATGTCCCCAGGCATCAAGGTTACGCCACCCAGCCTGCTCCGCCGCCTGGTCGGTTGGATTCCGCTGGTGTTGCTCTCCCTGCTGCTGCTGGTGATGCTGTTCCCACTGCTGCTGGTCGTGATCAGCTCCTTCAAAACCGAAGCCGAGTACGCGACCAACGGGCCGTTTGCCCTGCCGCAGAGCCTTAACTTCGACGTGCTCACCAGTACCTGGCAAAGCACTAATTACCCGGTCAAGTTACTTAACAGTGCCGTCATCAGCATCGGCACGGCGATACTGGCGACGGTACTGTCGCTGTTCAACGCCTTTGCTATCGCCATCGGCAAGATCCGGGGACGCGCCGCCTTCCTGTCGTTCTTCCTGCTGGCGATCACGCTGCCGACCGAGGCGCTGATCTACCCCCTGTACTACATGTTCAAGGCGGTTCACCTCTACGACACGCAGTTGTCGGTGATCCTGATCACGGCGACGCTGCACAGCGCCTTCGGCACTTACCTGATGACCACGGTGCTCAACTCGTTCCCGAAAGAGTTGCTGGAGGCGGCGCGGCTGGATGGCGCCACGCGGATGCAACTGCTCTGGCGGGTGGTCGTGCCGCTCAGCATGCCGTCGCTGTCGGTGCTGTTTGTGTTTTTCTTCATCTGGACCTGGAACGATTTCTTCCTGCCCCTGATCTTCCTGATCTCGAACGCGAAGCAGACGGTGCCGCTGGCCGTGTTGTCGGCGCAGGGCGAACACGGGTCGGTCATCACGACGCAGGCCGCGGCGTCATTGCTCGGCATCCTGCCGTGCATCCTTTTCTTCATCATTTTCCAGCGGACGCTGACGCGCGGCGTGGCTGTGGGGAGTATCAAATAGATGAAATTCACCGATGGATACTGGCATATGCGGCCCGAGGTGACGGCGCACTGGCCGGCGGAGGCGTATGAGACGCGGGTGGCGCCCGGCGCGCTGACGGTATACGCCCCCACCAAGCCGGCCGTCACGCGGGGCGCCACCCTGAACACGCCGCTGCTGACGGTGCGCTTTTCCTCGCCCATGCCGAACGTCATCCGCGTACAGACCTTCCACTTCAAGGGCGGGCACCCGCGCGGGCCGGCCTTTGAGTTGGAGCCGCTGCCGGCCCCCGAGGTGATCATCACCGACGACGCCGGCGCGGCGACGCTGACCAGCGGCCGGCTGACGGCGCGCGTGGCGAAGGGCGAGTGGCGCGTCGAGTTCCGCGACGGCGACCGGGTGATCACCGGGAGCGGCTGGCGGGCCCTGGGCTTCATGGACACGCCCGACGGCCGCTTCATGGTCGAGCAACTCGACCTCGGCGTGGGCGAATGCGTCTATGGCCTGGGCGAGCGCTTCACCCCCTTCGTCAAGAACGGCCAGGTGGTCGATCTCTGGAACGAGGACGGCGGCACGGCCAGCGAGCAGGCGTACAAGAACGTCCCGTTCTATCTGACCAATCGCGGCTACGGGGTCTTCATCAACCACCCGGAGCGCGTCTCGCTCGAAGTGGCGTCGGAGAAGGTGGAGCGGGTGCAGTTCAGCGTCCCCGGCGAAGAACTGGACTACTTCCTCATCTACGGCCCGTCGCCGAAAGCGGTGCTGGAACGCTACACGGCGCTGACCGGGCGCCCGGCCCTGCCGCCGCGGTGGTCGTTCGGCCTCTGGCTCAGCACTTCGTTCACCACCGACTACGACGAGGCAACCGTCACCAGCTTTATCCAGGGTATGGCCGACCGCGACCTGCCGCTCAGCGTATTCCACTTCGACTGTTTCTGGATGCGCGAGTTCCACTGGGTCGATTTCCTCTGGGACGAGCGCGTCTTCCCCGATCCGGCGGCCATGCTGGGGCGGCTGAAGGAGCGCGGCCTGCGCATCTGCGTCTGGATCAACCCGTACATTGCCCAGCAGTCGGTGATGTTCGACGAAGGCATGGCGGGCGGCTACCTGGTCATGCGGCCCAACGGCGACGTGTGGCAGTGGGATAAGTGGCAGGCGGGCATGGGCCTGGTGGATTTCACCAACCCGGCGGCCCGGCAGTGGTTCGGCGACAAGCTGCGCGCGCTGCTCGACATGGGGGTGGATTGTTTCAAGACCGACTTCGGCGAGCGCATCCCGACGGACGTGGTCTGGTTCGACGGCTCCGCCCCGTTCAAGATGCACAACTACTACGCCTACCTGTATAACAAAACGGTGTTCGAGGTGCTGGAAGAAAAGCGCGGCCCCGGTGAGGCCGTCGTCTTTGCCCGCGCGGCGACCACGGGCGGGCAGAAGTACCCCGTCCACTGGGGCGGCGACAACACGGCCACGTTCGAGTCGATGGCCGAGAGCCTGCGCGGCGGCCTGTCGCTGACCCTGTCGGGCTTCGGCTTCTGGAGCCACGACATCGGCGGGTTCGAGCAGACGGCCACGCCCGATCTGTATAAGCGCTGGTGCGCCTTCGGCCTGCTGTCGTCGCATAGCCGCCTGCACGGCAGCCAGTCCTACCGCGTGCCCTGGCTGTTCGACGAGCAAGCGGTAGACGTGCTGCGCTTCTTCACCCGGCTCAAGTGCCGGCTCATGCCCTACCTGTACCGCGCGGCGCATGAAGCCCACGACACGGGCGTACCCGTTATGCGCGCCATGCTGCTCGAATTCCCCGACGATCCTACCTGCGATTACCTCGACCGGCAATACATGCTGGGCGAGTCGCTGCTGGTCGCGCCGGTATTCCGCCCCGATGGGGTCGTGGAGTATTATCTGCCCGCCGGGCGCTGGACCAACTTCCTGACCGGCGCCGTGGTCGAGGGCGGGCGCTGGCAGCGCGAAACGCACGACTATCTGAGCCTGCCGCTAATGGTGCGGCCCAACTCGGTCATCCCGGTGGGTGCCGGCGAGGAGCGGCCTGACTACGACTATGCTGAGGGCGTGACGTTCCACGTCTTCCAACTCGAAGACGGCGCCACGCGCGAGGTCCGGCTGCCGGGCGCGGAGGGCGCCGGTTCGCTCACGGCCCAGGTGCGCCGGGAAGGCGGGCGCATCCAGGTGGATGTGCAGGGGGCCACCCTGCCCTGGCGCGTGCTGCTGCGCGGTGTTGAGGCAACCGGGCCGGTCGAAGGCGGCAGCGTACAAGCCGAGGCGCTCGGCACGTTATTGATCCCAGAACCGGGCGCCGGTCGCGTGACCGTGCGGTTGCCGAAAGCGTAAGCCTGCGCGCCGGGCGAGACGCGGCGCAGGCCCCCATACGTGCGAGGTAGAGCTATGACCGAGACAACCCTGATGTCGCCCCAGCAAGCCGGCTTTCCGCCCGACTTTCTCTGGGGCGCGGCGACTGCGTCTTATCAGATCGAAGGCGCCGTGCGCGAGGATGGGCGGGGCATCAGCATCTGGGATACCTTCAGCCACACCCCCGGCAAAACCAAAAACGGGGACACAGGCGATGTGGCCGACGATCACTATCACCGCTGGCAGGAAGATATCGCCCTGATGCGCGACCTGGGGCTCGATGCCTACCGCTTCTCGGTGGCCTGGCCGCGAATCATCCCGGCGGGCCGGGGCGCGGTGAACCAGGCGGGCCTCGACTTTTACGACCGGCTGGTGGACGGGTTGCTGGCCGCCGGCATCCAGCCGTTCGTCACCCTCTACCACTGGGACCTGCCGCAGGCGCTCCAGGACGCGGGCGGCTGGGCCAACCGCGACACGGCGCCCGCCTTCGCCGACTACGCCGAGGTGGTGGCGCGCCGGCTGGGCGACCGGGTGCGGGCCTGGATCACGCTCAACGAGCCGTGGGTGGTCGCCTTCGTCGGCAACTTGCAGGGCCGCCACGCGCCTGGCTTCCAGGACCTGCCGACGGCGCTGCGCGTCACCCATCACCTCTTGCTGGCCCACGGCCTGGCCGTGCCCCGGCTGCGCGCCGCCACGCCCGGCACGCCGGTCGGCATCACCCTGAACCTGACGCCCGTGGAAGCGGCGAGCGACGCACCGGAGGACCGCGCCGCCGCCGCCCGGCAGGACACCTACTCGAACCGCCTGTTCCTCGACCCCATCCGCCGGGGCGTCTACCCGGCGGCGGCGCAAGGCTTCCTCGGCGGGGCCACCCTGCCGGTGCAGGAGGGCGACCTGGCGATCATTGCCGCGCCGCTCGACTTCTTGGGCGTCAACTACTATGCCCGCACGGTGGTGCGCCACGCGCCCGGCAGCGGCATGCTGGAGTTGGAGGCCGTCCAGCCGCCCGGCGAGTACACGACGATGGGCTGGGAGGTCTACCCGGCGGGGCTGCGCGCGCTGCTGGACCGCGTCCACCGCGACTACGCTTTCCCCGCCTACTACATCACCGAGAACGGCGTGGCCTTCGTCGATGTGGTGGAGACGGACGGTGCGGTCCACGATGAGCGGCGCACCGCCTTCCTGCAGGGCCACTTCCGCGCCGCGGCCCAGGCGATCCAGGATGGCGTGCCGTTGCGGGGCTACTTTATCTGGTCGCTGCTCGACAACTTCGAGTGGGGCCACGGCTACAGCCAGCGCTTCGGCATCGTCTATGTCGATTACGACACCCAGCGGCGGATCGTGAAGGACAGCGGGCGCTGGTACCGGCAGTTCCTGGCGGCGCGGGACACCGCCCCCACGCCACGGTAAGCCGGCGCTTGCGCCACGGGGAAAGATCGCGGCGCGGCAGAGGGGTTGGGCTGTTCCCCCTGCCGCGCCGCCAATCAGCGCCCGGCCCCTGCTCGCCGTCCGGCGCTACTGCCCGATCTGGACCTTCTTGCCGATACCCAGGATCTCGAACCAGACGCGGCCCGGCGCCAGGTGCATCGGCTCGCGCTTGCCGTCAAGCAGCGTCATCGGCGCATACGGGTTTTTGCGTGTCCAGTAGCCCCATTCGTACTGGCCGTCGCGCATGATCAGCGCGGTCCCGGTGCCGACGGTGTCGGTGCCCATGCGGCCCTTTTCGTCGCCGGGCAGTTCCCAGACATTGGTCCACAGGATCACCACGTTGCGGGCGTTGATGATGTCGCCGGTGGCGGCGTCGCGGTGCCAGTAGCCCCACTGCTTGCGCAGATATTGATTGCTGTCGTGGTCGTAGATCCAGGTAATATCCGAGCGGCTGAGGCCCGAGAAGGTGAAGCCGACCGAGCCGGAAGCGGGGCGCTGGTCGGGCGGCAGCGGCGCGGAATGCAGGAACACCGGCTCCCCTTCGGGCGCGCTTAACCCGCGGTTCGCGGCCACTTTCCACAACTGCGTGGTACTCGAATAGAGGTTGTGCGGCATCAGGCGGTCGTTGCTGCGCCAGAACGGCATCTTGCCGTTGAAGCAGTCCACGTCCGTCAGAATGCCCGTCGCTTCCTCGATCAGGTCGATGGCCTCCCACGACCCGCCGCAGTGGACGTAGAGCGGCTTAAACGGGTAGGCCCACTCGACGAAATAGGGGCGCGCGCTGCGCACCGGCCCCACGGTCGGCGCGTCGCCGGTCAGGAAGAACGTCTCGAAGCGGGTGATGCCGCCCTCGGCCAGGGCTTCGATGACCATGCTGGCGCTGTTCAGGCCCGTTTGCGGCGCGGCGTCGGGGTGATTGTCGATCATCACCACCAGGGGCGCCCGCGCCAGCTTCGCCGGGTCGGCGGCCTCGCCGGTCAGCGGATCGACCGGCCCGGTGGCCACCTGGTCGGGCACGGGGGTGTTCGTGGGCGGGGCGGGCACGGGGGTCTCGGTGGGCGGTTCGGGCGGGAGAGCGGTCGGGATGCTGGTCGGGATGATCTCGTCGTCGACCAGCGTGGCGGGCAGTTGTGTCAGCACGGCCAGAGCTTCGAGATCGGGTGTCAGCGTGGCGCTGGCCGCCGTCGTGGCGGTAGCCGCCACCGCGACCTCCGGAGCGCGGGTCGGGGGGCTGGCATCCGCGGTGCTGGTGGGCGACGGCGGTGCGGCGGCCGCGGGCAGGTTCCCGTTGCCCGACGCCGAGGCGATGAACGACGCAGCCAGCACGGCCAGGCCGATGGCCAGGATGGCCGGAATCAGGATCCAGATCACGAGGTTCCTGCCCCCGGCAGCGGTATCGGATCGCCCGGCCTCGGGAGCAAGCGCTTTTTGGGGGGATGTTGGTTGGCGCAAAAGTGGATTCCCCTTCTCACCGTGACGAGGGTGCTGCGGTCATGGATGTGTGGACTTATGTAAATGCAGCATATCACACCTAATGGGATATGTCAATAGGTCCGGGCGGCGAAGCAACCGATCACCGGTCTCGTGGATGGAACGAACAGCCGGATCACCCGGTTGCGGCGTGGCCGCAGGCTAGCGCCCGCCGCGCGCCATATCGAGCACCAGCAGTTCCAGCGCGGCGGCGCCGTCGGCCTGCCCGGTCTTGATCGCCTGATCGGTCTGCACGAGCCGCATGTGGAGGTCACGCAAACCCGCCGGGGTGTGGTGGCGCAGGCTCTCCACGGCCATGCGCGCGGCATAGGGATGCATCGCCAGGCGCTGGGCGATCTCGGCGGCGGGCAGCCGCCGCGCGGCCAGGGCCTGCACCTGCAGCAGCTTGCGCACCTGGCTGCCCAGCATGCCGATAACCGCCACCGGCGCCACCCCGCCGTCGAGCAACTCGTGCAACAGGCTCAACGCCTCCGCGGTGCGCCGGTCGGAGGCGGCATTCAGCAGTTGCAGCGTGTCGGCCTGGCGGGTCTGCGGCGTGAGCAGGCGCACCATCGCCACATCGACTGTCTCCCCCGCCCCGGCGAACAGACTCAACTTGTTCAGTTCCTCGTCCAGCACCTCCAGGTCGCCCCCCAGGTGCTCGGCCAGCAGCCGCGGCACGTCGGGCTTGAGCCGCGCGCCCTTGCTGCGGGCGCGGGCGAAGATCCAATCCTCGATCTCCCCGGCCTTGGGCGCGTCATAGCTCTCGACCGTGCCCGTTTTCGCCAGCGCCTTCAGCAGCGAATTGCTCTTGAGCACGGAGCCGCGCTCCCAGAGGATCACCGTGGTGGTGGGCGCGATGCTGCTCAGGGCCTGGATAAACGGGCGGGCAGGATCGTTTTTGGCGGCGGGGGCGGGCGTCTCGCTGTCCTCGGCGCCTGTCTCCTCGCCCGCGGCGTCCGCCGCGCCGCCGCCCCGGCGGCGCTTCGACTCGAAGCGCGTCAGCAGGTCGTCCACCAGCACAATGCGCCGGTCGCCGAAGAACGGCAACGCCTGCACGGCGCGGGCCAGGTCATCGGCGCTGCACTTCTGCCCGTCGAGCCGCGACAGCGCCGTGTCGTCGCCGGGCGGCAGATATTCGCGCAGCAACGCCTCGCGCCGCTCGCGCACGGCCAGGCGATCCGATCCATAGAGCACAAAAAGCATGGTAGCCCCGATTCCCTCGTCAACGTGGTAGCTCTATTCTAGCATCCCCGCCGCCGGGCGGCAAGGCGGGCGGTCACGCCTTCACTGCGGCTATAAAGTGAACAGTTTTTGGGCTGGAAAATGAGCAGCAAGCGGCAATAGACTTACTTTGACACGCCGTAGTACTCCCTTCCTCACCCACACCCGGCGGCTGCTCCACGGACTACCTACACGGCCGGATCGCCCCGGTGCCGGCATGCCCGCCGGGGCGCAATCCAAAATGCGGGTTCGCGGGTATTAAGCCGGAGTACCTCCGGCTTGCTCCGGAGCAAGCCGGAGGTGCCGATCCCTGCAGCGCGGAAAGGGTCCCTCGGGGGAAGACGAGTCGCTACACGGTACATCCACTGGCCGGGGCAGGAGTGCGGCCCTGCCGGCCCCGCCACGTTGAGGAGGCTACTTGTATGCGCCTGACATCTTTCCGGGCACGCGTGGCCTATGCCGCGGTGGCCCTGCTCCTGGCTGCCCCGGCCACCGGGCTGGGGACCAGTCTCCAGGCGGCTGCCGCGCCCGACGGCCACTCGGCCGGGCACGTCTATGTCTTGAACAACAACCTGACCGGCCCGAACTCCATCACCGTCTTCAATCGCAAGAGCGACGGCTCGCTGGTCATGGCCGGCACGACCGATATCGGCGGCATGGGCAGCCTGGCCGCTTTCTCCAACGGCACCCAGGGGTCGCTGATCCGCACGGGCGGATCGGCGGGCGACGACGACCAGCCGGTCGCCACCGACACCCCCGACAATGGGACACGGCGGGGCGGGCGCCTGTTCGCCGCGGACGCGGGCAGTGACCAGATTTCGGTCGTCGATGTCCACGACGGGCGCCTGACCCTGGTCGGGGTCTTCCCATCCGGCGGCTCCGGCCCCGTCAGCCTGACCTACGAAGACGGCCTGCTCTACGTCTTGAATGCGGCGAATGCCAATCCGGCGGTCGCGGCCAACGTGACCGGCTTCCGCGTCGATGCCCAGGGTGCGCTGCATCCCATCGCCGGGTCCACCCGGCCGCTGAGCGCGGCCCATCCCAATCCGGCCCAGGTGCTGCTCGATCCGTATCGGCGGTACCTGCTGGTCACGGAGAAGGACACCAACCTCATCGACCTCTATCGCGTGGGCCACGACGGCAGTCTGAGCGCGCCGGCGACCATCGCTTCGGTGGGCGCCATCCCCTTCGGCATGGCCTTTGACCGGCCCGAGCGACCCAGCGAGTTCATCGTCGCCGATGCCGCCGGGGGCGCGAACGGCACCGGCGCCGCCACGGCCTATCGCCTGCAGAACGGCACCATCCACGCGCTCGGTCCCGCCGTGCCCGACCACCAGATCGCGCCGTGCTGGATGGTCATCACGCCCAACGGGCGCTACGCCTATACCTCCAACGCCGACAGCCAGACCATCTCCGGCTATCGCATCGAGCATGACGGCACGATCACCCTGCTGACCGCCAACGGCGCCACCGGCACCACGCCGCCCGATACCTTCCCGCTGGAGGAAGCGCTGAGCGGTGGCCGCTATCTGTACGTGCTCGACTCGCGGTTGCTGCTGCCCGTGCCCGGACCCGCGACCCTCAGCGGCTGGCGCATCGGCGCCGACGGCAGCCTGACTTCGGTGGTGGACCCGGCCCAGATCGTCCTACCCTTCACCGCCATCGGCCTGGCCGCGGATTAGCGCGCGGCCCCGTGTCCCGGCGCTGCCGCCACGACGCGGCAGTGGCCGGGCACAGGCACCCGCGCGAGCCGGCACACAAAATACGGGAAAGGAGGTGCTGCTTTGAACTAGTTTCGGGCGCAGGCGCGCCCCTGTTCCGGGG
>DASSGZ010000247.1:0-9058 GCA_035693165.1 Chloroflexia bacterium
GATGGGACGCCACCGTCCGCTCGTCCAGGCCCAGCACGGCGGCGATCTCGCGGTTCTGTAGCCCGCCGAAGAATTTCAGCGTAATCACCTCGCGCCGGCGCGGCGACAGCGTCGCGATCAGCCGGTGGAGATCGGCAAACAATTCCTTGCGCAGCACGATGTCGTCGGGCAGGGGGCCGGTTGCCACGGGTTCCGGCAACTCCTCGGGCGCGCGGGTGTAATCGAGATGCGCGTGCTCGCGGTGGAAGTTGCTGATCGCGTTATGGGCGATGCGGAAGAGCCAGGCCGCAAAGCTGCCGTCGTGCCGCCACTCGAAGCGGTCGAAGCCATCCACGACCCGCAGGAAGGTTTCGGCTACCAGGTCTTCGGCGTCCTGCTTGCGCTCGACGCGATAGCGGACATAGGCGTAGAGCCGCGGCAAGTAGTGCTGGTAGATCCGGCGAAACGCCTGGGGGTCCTGGCGGGCCAGCGCGAGCAGGTGTTGTTCGTTGTCTAAAGGCATTCCGGCCGGTTCCTCATCTCGCGGTCTGTCTGGTCGATCTTTAGTTCCTGTTGTCTGCTGTCTTGTCTGTTGTCTTGTCTGTTGTCTGTTGTCTTGTCTCTTGTCTATTGTACGCGCACATCCGTAATAACACCGAATCCCGAAAAATACTGCATCCCGGCCCGGTCTCGCCAGCTTCCATAGCCCCGCGCACAGGCTGGCGCGGTTGCCTTGCCCGGCGCCTAGAGGCGGCACGCCCGCCAAGGGGACGAAATTGGGCCATTGTGCTATACTGGCACGGGGCCTCGTGCCGGGGGCCGCAGCGAGTGCAGGTCAGGTAAGGAGTGCGCGTTACGCGGTTATGGACAACAATCGACATTCGACAACACCATCGGGCACGCCTTTCGGTTGTGTCTGGGATCTGGATGGCGTGCTGGTCGACAGCGGGGTCGCCCACCGGGCGGCGTGGACCGCGCTGGCCGAGGAACTGGGGTTCTCCTGGTCGGACGAGCTGCATACGCGCACCTTCGGCATGCGCAACCCCGACATCATCCGCATCGCCTGGGGCGTTGAGGGGCCGCCGGACAAGGTCAACCAGTGGGGCGAACACAAGGAAGAGCTATTCCGCGACCAGGCGCGCGGCCTGCACGCCCTGCCCGGCGCCGCCGAGTTGGTGCGCGATCTGCACGCCCACGGCTGGCGCCAGGCCATCGGTTCCTCCGCGCCCGCGGCCAATGTGGCGCTGTTGCTCGAAGTGCTGAAGTTGACCCGCTATTTCGACTCCGTGGTCTCCGGCGACGACATCACGCGCGGCAAGCCCGACCCCGAGGTCTTCCGCACCGGGTTCCGGCGCCTGGAGGTACCGCCCGCGCGCGGGGTGGTCATCGAAGATGCCGTGGCCGGCGTGCAGGCCGGGGTGGCGGCGGGCGCCTTCACCATCGGCGTCACCAACACCCGTGGCCGGGCCGATCTGGAAGCGGCGGGCGCCCATCTCGTCGTGGACAGTCTGGCCGAGTTGGATGCCGCGCGCCTGGAGGCGGCTGTCCGCAGCTTCCGGGCCGGGCGGAACGCCTAGCGCCGGTTGGCCGTGGCCGCCTACGTGTACCTCCTGCTCTGCGCCGACGGCACCTACTATACCGGCTGGACCACCGACGTGGCCCGCCGCCTGGCGACCCACCAGCGCGGCCAGGGCGCGCGTTATACGCGGGCGCGCCTGCCCGTGACCCTCGCCTATTACGAAGAGCTGCCCGATGCCCGCGCGGCGCGGCAGCGCGAATACCGGCTGCGCCACCAGAGCCACGCCGCGAAGCGGGCGCTGGCCGGCGCCCACCCACCCCCGGCGCTGTTGCCGGGACCCGCCCGCAAGGAGGCCCCCATGAGCAAGTTAGTCGATCTGCCCGTCAGCCAGTACGTCGAGACCCTGGCGTCGAGTTCGCCCACGCCCGGCGGGGGCAGCGCCAGCGCCCTATCCGCCGCCATGGGTGCCGCGCTGGTGGCCATGGCCTGCAACCTGACCGTGGGCCGGGAAAAGTTCAAGGCCGTGGAAGCCGAGTTGCAAGAGGTGCTGGTGCAGGTCACGGCCCTGCAGCGCGACTTGCTCGCCGCGGTGGACGACGATACGGAGGCCTACGATGCCGTGAGCGCGGCGTATAAGCTGTCCAGAGGCACCGACGAGGAGAAGCAGGCGCGCACGGCAGCGATCCAGCAGGCGTTGCAGGGCGCCAGCGAGGTGCCGTTGCGCGTGGCGCGGGCCGCCGCCGACGTGGCCCGGCTGGCGAAGGTGGCCCAGGCTAAGTCCAACCCCAATGTCGCCAGCGACGCCTATGTCGCGGAACTGCTGGCGCGCGCCGGGCGCGACGGCGCCGTCGCCAACGTCGAGATCAACCTGGGATCGATCACCGACGGCGCGTTCGCCGAGCGGATGCGCGCGGCGATCGGGCAATTGCGGGAGCCGAGCGATGGCTGATATGATCGTCATCGGCGGGGGCTGCCACGGGGCCAGCCTAGCCTACCACCTGGCGCTGCGCGGGGTGCGCGATGTGGCCCTGGTCGAGCGGCGGGGGCTGGCCGGGGGCAATACCGGCAAATCGGGCGCCATCGTCCGCCAGCACTATTCCACGCCCGCCACGGCGCGCCTGGCCCATCGCGCCCTGCGCGTGTTCGAGAACTTCCGCGATATTGTCGGCGGCGACATCGACCCCGGTTTCCGGCGCACCGGGATGCTGGTGCTGGCCGGGCCGCAAGACGCCGATGTCTTGCGCGCGAACGTAGAGATGCAGCAGGGGCTGGACATCGGCACCGAACTGATCGACCCGGCCACCGCGCGCGAGATCGAGCCGCGCCTGGCGCTCGCCGCCGATGCCGCCGTCTGCTGGGAACCCGACGCGGGCTACGCCGACCCCGTGGCGACAACCGCCGCCTATGCCTATGCTGCCCAGCGCCTCGGCGCCACGCTGCACCTGGGCGTCACCGTGACGGCGATCCGCGTGGACAACGGGCGCGTGCGGGGCGTGGAGACGGACCAGGGCTTCCTGCCCGCCGAGCGGGTGGCCGTCGTCGCGAACGCCTGGGGGCCGGCGCTGCTGGCCCCGCTGGGCGTGGACGTGCCCATTGTGCCCAGCCGCCACCCCATTGTGCAGTTGCGGCAGCCCGCCGATTTCGGCCCGCCCCACCCGGTGATCATCGACCTGACCCGCAAGCTGTACCTGCGCCCCGACGGGGCCACCACCTGGGCCGGCTCGGTGGACGAAGCCGACGCCGCGCAGCCCGCGCCGGTGGACGGCTATCTCGAAGGCGTGACCCAGGACGAGGTGGCGACTTTCAGCCGCGCCGCCGGCACGCTGCTGCCCGCGCTCGGCCCGGCGATCCATAAGGGCGGCTGGGCCGGGATCTACGATGTGACGCCCGACTGGCAGCCGGTGGTCGGCGCGGCGCCGGGCGTGCCGGGCCTCTATCTGGCCCTGGGCTTCAGCGGCCACGGCTTCAAGCTCTGCCCCGTCTTCGGCGACCTGCTGGCTCAACTCATCACCACCGGCGAGTCGCCCGACCTCCACCCCTACCGCCCCAAGCGCTTCGCCGAAGGCGACCTGACGCAGGGCCTGTACGCGGGCGTCGTGGGGTAAGCGGTCAGACGTCAGCGGTCAGCCATGTGCTACGCATCGCTGCGCGATCAGCCGTCAGCGGTCAGGCATAGAACGGCGCTTAATTGTCATGCTGAACGGAGTGAAGCATCTCGTCTTGTACCCGCACCAGCCGAGACTCTTCGCTGCGCTCAGAGTGACACGGGCGCGGACGAGACTCTTCGCTGCGCTCAGAGTGACATGGGGGGCAAAGCAAAGCCGCCAGCTATCAGGTTATGCGTTACCTGATAGCTGACGGCTGACGGCTGATCGCGTAGCGGTGCCGCAAGCACACGGCTGACGGCTCGTTACAACCGCTCGAAGACGGCGGCGATGCCCTGGCCGCCGCCGATGCAGAGGGCGGCGACGCCGAAGCGGCCCTGGCGGCGGCGCAGTTCGTAGAGCAAAGTCAGCGCGAGGCGGGTGCCGCTGGCGCCCAACGGGTGGCCCAGCGCGATGGCGCCACCGTTGACGTTCACGCGGTCGCGGTCCAGGCGCAGTTCCTTCTCCACGGCCAGGTACTGCGCGGCGAACGCCTCGTTGACCTCGATCAGGTCCATCTCATCCAGGGTCAGGTCGGCGCGCTTGAGCGCGGCGCGGATGGCCGGCGCGGGCCCGATGCCCATGATCTTCGGGTCCACGCCCACGACGGCCCAGGAGACGAGCCGCCCAATCGGCTGCAGCCCGCGCGCCTCGGCGAACTGGCTGCTGCTGATCACCAGGGCCGCCGCCGCGTCGTTGATGCCGCTGGCGTTGCCGGGCGTGACTGTGCCGCCCTCCTTGAAGCGCGCCTTGAGCCGCGCCAGGCTCTCCAGGCTGGAGTCGGGGCGCGGGTGCTCGTCCTGCGTGACCTCGACGGCTTCGCCGCGCTTGCCGTGGCCGGGCGTCGGCACGATCTCCTCGGCCAGGCGGCCCTCGCGCATGGCGGCCAGGGCGGTCTGCTGGCTGCGGAAGGCGAACTCGTCCTGGGCCTGCCGGCTGATCTCATAGCGCTCGGCCAGGTTCTCCGCCGTCAGCGCCATGCTCAACCCGCTGTGGCTGTCGACCAGGGCGGCCCACAGCGAGTCCTGCAAGCGGCCATCCTGGCCCAGTTCCAGCCCCCAGCGCGCGCCGTAGAGGACGTGCGGCGCCTGGCTCAGGTTCTCGGTGCCGCCGGCCAGGGCGCATTGCGACTCGTCGAGCATGATGCCCTGCGCGGCGGTGACGACGGCTTGCAGGCCGCTGCCGCAGAGCCGGTTCACGGTCAGGGCCGGCACCTCGCGCGGGATCTCGCACTCCAGGCCGATGTGGCGGGCAATATAGACGGCGTCGCTGCTGGTTTGCAGCACGTTGCCGATGACCACGTTGTCGATGTCGTTCGGGCTGATCTTGGCGCGCGCGATGGCGGCCTTGCCCGCGTGCGCGCCCAGTTGGGTGGCCGTGACCTTGCGGAAAGCGCCGCCGAACGTGCCCACCGGCGTGCGCGCGCCTTCCAGGATCACAATGTCTTTCGCGAATGCCATCAGAGTCTCCTAATCGGGCCGCCCCAGGCGGCAAGCTGCTACAGCCGATCGCCAATGATCGCGCTACGTCCCATTATACCACTACCTACCAGGACGGGCAGCCGCGCGCTTTCACGGCGTGTTGCCGGCGACCGTGGGATAGAGCGCGGTAACGCCGGACTCCAGCAGGATGTCCACGCTGCTGGTGTAGGTCTGCGCCCGCAACTCGCCGGCGGGCGTGAGGTAGGCAAACAGCGCGTCGCCCAGCGCCCAGGCGGCGGGCGGTTCCTGGCCCTCCGGCACGGTGGCCCGCTGCAAAATCACGGGTGGGGTGGTTCGGCGGGGCGCCGGCAGCGGCAGGGGCACACTGTGGACTACGTAGCTGGTGGCCCGCGCAACCAGATCGGTCTGTTGCGTGGTGTAGATCAGGCGGTCGCCGCGCACCGCGCCACGCCAGAGCAGGGCACCGGGATTATCCGGCAAGTCAAGCAGTTGTACTGTGTTGTGGCCGTCAAGATACCCGATGGCCGCCCCGCCGCCGTCCGGCTCTTGCCAGCCGGCGAGCAGGCCGCCGTCGGGGGCGTTGGTGCTGAAGAAGCGCAATTCCGCCGCCGGGTCCGGCACGATCCAGCCGGCCAGAGGGCGCGTGATGTTGGCGGGGTCGAGCAGTTGCACGCGGTGGCCGCCCGCGTCGCGCCAGGTCAGCAAGATCTGTCCGGCCCGCGGCCCGTTGGGAATAAAGAAGGCGCCCGTAGCCCGCACGCCGCCGGTCGGAGTAGGATCGTTGTTCAGTTCTTCATGAGTCACAGCTAAGGTCTGTGTTGGTTTACCATCCATGTCCAGCAGGAAGATGTTTACGAAGTGCGCCATGTCGCTCATGGGGCGATCCACGATGAATAAGACATAGCGGCCGTCGGGGCTTACCTCGTCGCGCTCCAGCCAGCCGGGGCGGGTATCCAGCAACCGCAAATCGCGCGTGCGCGGATCGATCAAGTAGAGCCGGGTCTGGGCTGTGACGAAATCGTAGCCGGTCAGATCGGCGGTGAGGATGTGGCGGCCATCCGGCGCGATGTTGACGCCCAGGCCACCCGCGCCAAAAGGCGTCGACGGCACAAGAAGTTGGCCGCCGAACGGCTGATAGGCCAGAATCGACGGATGGGGCAGGCTCAGCCCGCTGAGCAGGCCGGGGAATCCACTATTGACGTAGTATAACGAGGCCCAGACGCCGGACTCCGTGCAGAGGTAGGCATTGGAGCGGCCTAGATCCAGGCCCACACGGTAGCGCACCGGCCCGCCGTCGAGCGGGGCCACCACCAGGCGGCGCTCGGCGGTGCCGTTGCCGGCGGGGATGTCGAACAGGGCCGCGCCGTTGGGGCAGGCGGCGCGCACACGGCTGCGGGCGTCGCTCTCCTGTAGATAGTGCCAGCCGCCCGCGCCGTAGGCGTAGAGGCCGGGCGGGGTGGCACGGGCGCGTAGGGCGATGGTGCCGCTCAGCGTCGCGGCGTACACGGCCTGTTGGGCCTGCCGGGTGAGTTCGGGCACGTCCCGATAGTGCGTGGCGATGTTGCGCAGGCGCCGGCTGGCCGCCAGGGCGATCGGCCAGTTGCCCGCGCGGGCCGCCTCGCTCAGCACCTGGTACGTGCGGTCGCGCTCATCGCGCAGCGCGACGGCATCGGCGGCGCGGGTGGCGGCATCGTTATAGCCGTCGGCCCCGGTGAACTCTCGCCCGGCGATGTCCCAGTCCTGGGCGGCGGCGGCCCGGCTACCGGCCTGGTAATGGGCGAGGCGCGCCTGCGAATCCCTCCACTGCACCGCCGCGAGCACCGCCAGCACGACAAGCAGCCCGATGCCAATGATCTGCTCACGGCGCGGGCCGCTGCGCCGCCCGGTGGCGGGTTCCGGATCCAGATCCTCAATCCGCGCAAAGCCGGGTTCGGATTCGGGTGGGGGCCAGGTACTCATCGCTGTCTCCCCGCGCTGGGCGCGTCCGGCCTGGCGGGCACCGCGCCGGCTACCTCAGTAGAGTCCGCCTACCCCGGACTCCAGCACGACATCGACCGTCCCGTCAAAACTACGGGCGTGTAGCTCGCCGTTGCTGCTCACATAGGCAAATGCGCCGGACCCGATGCGCCAGGAGGTGAGGGTCGTCGTTAGCTCGTTCCATTCTTGCGTATCGATGGTCCCGCTGTAGGTTTGGACAGGCACGGGATCGGCCCCGCCCAACTGGTCCAGCGCGAGGCTGTACACGGCGTAGTGGGCCTCCCTGTCCGTGCCGGAGTCCTGGAGTTCGTAGATAAGGTGGCCCGGCCGCAACCAGGCCTGGTTCAAATAGAGATTCCCGATGCGTGGCGGACCGATGATCGTCAATCGCGCTTGCGGGTCGAGATAGGCCAGCAGCCCGGTCCGCCCGCCCGTGACATAGGACGTATCGGCCACGGTGATGAGCAGCGCGCCGTCGGGCCCGGCCTGCAGGCGCGTGATCTCGCTCAGGTCAGGGGGCCCGGTCATCTGGACGAGCGGGTCCAGATCGCGTTGGGCCGGGTCGTAGATGCGCAGTTGCGGGGCGCGAGGGTCGTCGCCCACGGTGAGCACCTGGCCCCGGCGCGGGCCCTCGCGGATAAAGGCCGCGTCCCCCACGGCGCGCTGGTGGTCGAGGTCGAGCGGCATCTGCGCCAGCGGGCGCGTGGGGATCGCGCCGGTCAGGTCCAGCAGCAGCGTGGAGGCCAGCCCGCGGTTGCCGGTGAGCGGGCGATACATAGTCAGCAGCAGGAAGCGCCCGTCCGGGCTGATCTCAGTCGAGCCCGGCCAGCCGGCGAGGTCATCCAGCAGGCGCGGGTTGCCGCCGCCGGCATCGGCCAGGTAGAAGCGGGTGCGGGCCATGCCGGGCGGCGGCCCCGGTCGCAACATGGCGGGGCTGATGTCCCCCAGCCCGGTGATAAGAATCTGTTCGCCCCGTGGGGGCACGGCCAGGACGCGGATGGGCCAGGTCTGGTCGGGCAGGCGCAGGGGGACCGGCCCGCGTTGCTCCGCCGTCTGATACATGAGCCAGAAGGGATAGTCGGCGCCCTGGCCGTCGTTCAGGGCGATTCCGCCGTCCTGGCGCTGCAATATGCCCCAGAGGCCGCCGGGCGTGCAGGTGTACTGGTAGGTGGCCGGGTTGTAGCGCACCGGCGGCACAGGGTCGGACGTGCCGTCGGGGGCGGCCCGGCGCAGGTCGCGCCCGGCGCCGGCGGGCAGCATAAGGCTGCCGGTGATGCTGGGGCCGGGGCCCCGCGTGCGCCCGGTGCGCGGCGTATCGAACAGCACCCCGCCGTCCCCGCAGATGCCGCGCACCCGGCTGCCGCTGTCGCTGCCGGCCAGGAACCGCCAGCCGTCCGCTGTGTAGCTGTAGAGTCCGGGCGGCGTGGCCTGTGGTCGCAGGGCGATGGTGCCGCTCAGGGCCGCCGTATAGGCCTGGGTTTCGGCTTGCCGTTGCAGGGCCGGGGTCTCGCGGTACTGCGGCTGAATGGCCGCGACCTTGCGGATCGCCTGGAGGGCCAGGAGCCAGTTGTCGTGCTGCGCCGCGTCCGTGGCGACGGCGTATTGCGCGTCGCGCTCGGCTACCTGGCGCGCGGCGTCTGTGGCACGGCGCGGGGCATCGGCGTAGTCGCCCGCGGCGGCGTATTGGCCCGCCGCCCGGTCCCAATCGCGCGCGGCGGCGGCGCGCCCGCCCGCCTGGTAATGGGTGAGCTTGCTCTGCTGATCCCACCAGTTGCCCCCGGCCAGCCCCACGACCACGATCAGGATCGCCAGCGCCAGGATGAGCTCACGGCGGTGAGCCTGGCGGCCCGGCGGCTCCGGGTCCAGATCCTCGATGGGGGCAAATTGGCGGGGCGCATCCGGCTCCAGCATGGCGGTTCCTCTCGCGCCGGGCGGCGGCGGCGATGTTTGCGATCCTGCTTGTATTATACCGGATGTGGCAGCGGCGGGCCGGTTTG
>DASSGZ010000248.1:0-10380 GCA_035693165.1 Chloroflexia bacterium
GACGGCCGGGCGCAGGGGGTCTGGCGCAGCGGGCGCAAACGTGACCGGCTGGAGGTTGTGGTGGCACCCTTTGCGGACCTGCCCGCGCCGGTGCAGGCGAGGCTGGAAGCTGCGGCGGTGGACCTGGGCCGCTTCCTGGGCCAGCCCGCCGACCTGCGCGTGGCCCGGCGCCCCTGACCGGCGGGCGCCTGCCCGCACGTCTCTCGCCTGTACCATGAAAAGCAACAGGGGCGCCATGGGGCGCCCCTGTGCGGTGATCCGGTTGTAGATCCGGCCCGGTTAGCGCGGGCGCATGTGTGGGAACAGGATCACGTCGCGGATCGAGGGCTGGTCGAGCAGGACCATGCACAGCCGGTCCACGCCCATGCCCAGCCCCCCCGTCGGCGGCATACCCACCATGAGCGCGTTGATGAAGTCGAGGTCCATCTGGTGGGCCTCCTCGTCGCCTGCGCGGCGGTCGGCGGCGCTCGCCGCGAAGCGCTGGTACTGGTCCAGCGGGTCGTTGAGTTCGGTGAAGGCGTTGCCCATCTCGAAGCCCGAAATGAACGCCTCGAAGCGCTCGACCAGGTGCGGGTCTTGCCGGCTGCGCTTGGCGAGCGGCGAGATGGCCGCCGGGTAGTCCATCAGGAACGTGGGCTGCACCAGCGCCGGTTCGACGGTGGTGCCCACCACCTCGTCGAGGATCTGCGCCCAGGTCATCTTCGGGTTCACTTCGACCCCCTGGATCTGGCGCACGCGCTCGTAGAAGCCGTCGCGATCGTCGTAGTAATCGGCGAAGTCGATGCCGGTGGCCTGCTTCAGCGCCTCGCGCATGGTGATGCGGCGCCAGGGCGGGGTCAGGTCGATGTCGCGCCCGCGATGGCGGATCTGCAGCGTGCCCAGCACCTCTTGCGCCATGTAGACGATAAGGCCCTCCACCAGTTCCATCATGGTGCCGTAATCGCCATAGGCTTCGTAGCACTCCATCATGGTGAACTCGGGGTTGTGGCGCACGTCGATGCCTTCGTTGCGGAAGTCGTGCCCGATCTCGTAGACCTTGTCGAACCCGCCGACGATCAGCCGCTTCAGGTAGAGTTCGTCGGCGATGCGCAGGTAGAGTTGCTGGTCGAGCGTGTTGTGGTGCGTGGTGAAGGGCCGCGCGGTGGCCCCGCCGTAGAGCGGCTGCAACACCGGCGTCTCGACTTCCAGGAAGCCGTGGCTGTCCAGGTAGCGGCGCATGGCACTGACCAGGGCCGAGCGCCGCTCGAAGACCTGGCGCACCTCGTCGTTGGAGATCAGGTCGAGGTAGCGCTGGCGGTAGCGCAACTCCTGGTCCTGCAAGCCGTGCCACTTTTCGGGCAACGGCGTCAGGCTCTTGCTGAGCAGTTCGAAGCTCTCGACGTGCAGGCTCGGCTCGCCCGTCTTGGTGCGGAACAGGAACCCCTCGACGCCGATATGATCGCCCATGTCGACCAGCTTCTTGAAGGCGTCGTAGTCGTTGGGCGGGGTGGTCAGGTCGTCGGCGCGGAAGAAGAGTTGCAGGCGCGTGCCGCCGGACGCGATGTGAGCAAACGATGCCTTGCCCATGATGCGCCGGCCCACCACGCGCCCCGCGGTGCGCACGCGTAGCGGCTCGGCGTCACGCGTGCCGTCGGGCGCGGCGGGGTGAGCCGCTTCCCACTCGGCGAAGGCGGCGAGGGTCTCGGCAGGGGTGTGCGTGCGGCGAAAGCGCGGGGGATAGGGATCGAGGCCCTGCTCACGCAACTGGCGCAGCTTGGCGAGGCGTTGCTGCTCCTGATCGCCAAATTCGAGTCCCGGATATGTGGTGGAGTCGTCGTCCATAAATGCTTGTCCTTGACGGCGACCCCGCGCCCCGGCCCGGCGGCCGGCACGCGACGGCCGCCCCTAATGCCGTGGCGGCTTACTCGATCTTCAGAATGGTGAACTGTTGCAGACCGCCGGGCGCCTGCACGCTGACCACGTCGCCGGGGCCGTGGCCCATCAGGGCCGCGCCGACCAGCGACTCGTTGGAGATCTTGCCCTGGCGGGTGTTGGCTTCCGCCGAGCCGACGATGGTCCAGTGGATTTCTTCGCCGCCGCCGTCGCGCACGGTGACGTGCGACCCCAGGCCCACCTTATCGCCCGCGCCGCCGCCATCCGCGATGATGATGGCGTGGCGCAGCATGTACTCGATCTCCTTGACGTGCGCGTCGATCTGGTTCTGCTCGTTCACGAACTCGTCCATCTCGGTTTCGCTGAAGCCCCCAAAGCCGTTCAACTGGCGGATATTTTCGGCCAGGGCGGGGCGGCGCACCGTGCGGATTTCTTCCAGTTCCTGCTCCAATTTGCGCTTGCCGGCTAGCGTCAGATAGCACGGCTTATCACGATTAACCATCTTCTTGCTCCTGGTCTTCGCCCCACTCAAGAGGGGTAAGACCACCTGCGCTCCGGTGTGGACACCGAAGCGATTCGTGTGCGCGCTGATGAGTCGGAAGCCTGTGGTGCAGAACAGATGCGCCGGGTTGCAGACACACAGCAAACTGAGAGCCGGCGACTCTCAGATGGAGCGGCTTACGTCGATTATAGCGCAGGTGCCGGGCTTTGTAAAGAGACTTGCGACCTAGCGGACCATGGCCGCGATCTCAGCCAGGGGGTCGGATTCCGCGTGTTCGAGCGCGGCCAGCCAGCGCTCCGGCGGGCGAAACAGGGGGTCGCGCGTCTCGACCAGGCCGATGACCTGCTGTAGCGCATCCTGGGTTTGCCGGTGCAGCGCGGCGAGGTGGGCCGGGCCGGCGCCCTGGCCGTCCACGGTATAGGTGAGATCGGGATCGACCACCAGGCCGAGGGCCATGCCCATATATTCGAGGTAGCCGGGCCGGCGGATGGGCGGGCTGGTGATACCCGCGTAATAGCCCCAGAGCTGCGATTCGCCGTCGAGGAGGTAGGAGAGGTGGTAGCAGCGGGCCGGCCAGAACAGGGTGATCGCCGGGGCCGGGTTGGGCCAGGTGATCTGGCGGGGGCGGAAGACCGGGCCCTGCGGCGGGCGGTAGGTGACGAGGCAGTCCGGGCTGTCGTCCAGCACCCAGCTTGTCCAGCGTTGCGCGGGCTGGGCGTCGTAGCCGAGCGCCCGCACCTGGATGCGCCGCATGGCGCCGAAAGCGGACCAGGGCGGGGCGGAGTCGCGATTGAACCTGTCCATATTGCGGATCCTTCCCGAAATGGTGTGCGATCTGGCCGGATCCCGTCGTCCCCGGATGCTTGCCGCTATGCGGTGCGCATAGCCCAATGGTCCTATGTCTACTATATCGAAAGTAGCACCGGAATCCTATATGCAAGCTGCACAATCCCCGGATAGCACAGGGATTGTGTACCGGCCGGCCGGTTCTCTTGTGCAGACGTTGCCGGCCCGCCAAAAGTTCCCGCTATTGAGTAGTACACCAACTCTTGCAGCAGAGTTCGGTTATCGGTATCAGCAGGCGGATTTTGATCGATTCCCGTTGCCCTTGTCGCTCTGAGCGCAGCGACGAGTCTCGTCGTGGCCCCAAACGAGACGGAGATTCTTCGCTGCGCTCAGAATGACAAGAGCGGCGGGATGGTTTGCTCAATGACAAGGGCGACGGCATGGGCTACTCAGGGGCCGGTGAGGGACATCGGCTCGATGTAGGGCGCGATGAAGCGGCGCTCCCACCAGGCGCCCGTGGCGGCGCGGGTGGGGATGTCGGTGAACTGATATAGGTAGAGGGAGGCGCGAACATAGCGCGGCGGGGTCTGCGGGAAGGGGTTAGCGGGCAGCAAGGCCAGCACCTGCGGCGTCCCGCGCAACAGCCCGCGCAGAAAGCCGGCTAGCCAGGGGTTGGCGCCGGGGCCGCCGAAAGGCGCGAACCACATCTGCCAGTCGAGCCGCGGGTGATACGGGGCGGCCCAGGCCGGCGGGCGCCGGACATCGCCCGGCTTGGCGAAGAAGCTGTATTCCCGCCAGTGGGTGCCGTCGTCACTGCCCTCGACGATCACTTCCTCGCGATCCGTGGTCATGATGGCGAACAGCCCGTAACCGTTCACCAGTTGCCAGGGCGCGAGCCGCCCGCCGAGTTCGAGCACGGGCAGCGGCACATCGACGCCCAGCCGGATTTGCCGGCTGACCTGCACCCAACTGAGCAGCAGAATCAGGATCGCCAGCGGCACGACGACCAGGCGGCGGGCGCCCGGCGCGGCCCGGCGCTGGAAGTGCGCGAGCAGCCGGGCGCGCCGGTCCGCGGCGAAGACCCGGCTCAACAGCGCATCATCGAGCAGCGGGACGCACAGCGCGATGGTGAGCAGGTTGAAATAGCCGAAATTGCCGGTGAGCATGATCAGCAGTTGCAGGGCGATCATCAGGGCGGCGCCCAGGAAGCGCACACGGCGGGGTGCGAAGATCAGCAGCGGCGCGAATAGCTCGGCGACAAAGGTAAACGCTGTGGACAACGTCTGGAACCAGTCCGGCAACTGGTACAGATACCAGGCGACCGGCGTGGGCAGCGGCTGGGTCCACCAGTGATAGTGGAGGGCTGTGAGGTTGTGCCAGGTGGAATCGCCGGCGGCGAGCTTGATCACGCCCGAAAAGAATATCAGGCGGAACAGCAGCCAGCGCAGGAGCCAGAGCACGAGGCGCGAGGGCGGCGCCTCGTGGGTGAAGCCGGGCCGCAGCCCCCAGGGCGCGAAGAAGATCGCCAGGAAGCCCGTCTCCAGCAGCAAGGAGTCCCACTGGAAGGCCAGGAAGTCTTGCCCGATGTTGGCGATCGAGAGGTAGTCGAGCCAGAGCAATGCCAGGGCCGGTCCCGGCAGCGCCCCGGCGATCACCAGCAGGGCCAGCAGCATCCCCACGCCACAGAGGAAGAGCAGGAAGCCGTCGCCGGTGTCCAGCCACGCCAAGGTCGGGAGTTGCCAGAAGGACGCCGGGCCGCCCGATCCGCCGAAGCCGCGTAGATAGTCGGCGGCGGGCAGGATGCCGTGCGGGCCGATGAGACCGGGCAGTTGCGGCCAGAGCGCCCCGAACGCGAAGAGGTAAACCAGCCCCAGCAGGCGCAGGAAGAGCCAGCGGGTGAGGAAGTAGGTCTCTTGGGCGGGGGCTGCGCGCTGGAGGAGGTGCCATACCCAGTGCAACCGAGCAGCCTGTTGTTCGTCTTGTTTGTGAAGCGCGATCTCGGTAGTGTCCATCTGCTGGTTCCTGCCCGACTGCGTCTTGACCGCGGTACATGTACCACGGCTGTTACGGCGGATTATAGCAGAAACAAGACCGCTTCCGGCGGTTGCCCCTGATATACGGAATATACGGAATCGGGGCAGCGCCCGTCCATTTTGGCGTTGGTATTATTCGGCTTGCCGCCCGTGCCCGCCTCGATCACCGGCGAGGCTGCCGGGCCGGGGCGCCCGGATGCCGGTCCGAGCGTGCCCCGATATACATTCCGGCGACCGGTCCGGACCGGCGCCGGCTTCTCCTGGGAAGGATTCGTCCATGGGTTATTTTCATCCCGCGTGGCGGATGCGCCTGCCCCGCCCGCGGCGCGGCCTGCTCGTCCTGTCGTTGATCCTGGTGCTGGTGGCGCCGCTGCTGCCCGCGCCGCTGAGCACGCCGCCCCCGGCGGCCGCCGCGGCGGTCTCGATCCGCTGGGGCTTCTACGTCACCTACAACCCGAACTCGTTCGCCTCGTTGCAGGCGCACGTCGATCAGTTGAACTATGTCTCGCCCTGGTTCTACACCGTGAACGGCACGGGGGCGATCACCAGCAGCGCCCAGCCCAACGTTAACGATCTGTTGCGGTCGAAGGGCGTCAAGAACGTGCCGATGATCCGCAACAACAGCACCTACCAGAACTTCCATAACGTGCTGGCCGATGCGGGAATGCGCGCGGCTCTCATCGCCAACCTGCGCACTATCGTGCTGCAAAACAACTACGACGGCATCACCATCGACTTCGAGGGGATCCTCGACGCCGACGGCCCCTTGCTGACGACCTTTATGTCGTCGCTCTACAATGACCTGAAACAATACGACAAGCTGGTGGTCATGGCCGTGCCCGCCAAGACCCGTGATGTGAACACGGGCTGGGCCGGCCCCTTTAACTACCGCGATCTGCGCCCCTGGGCCGACTACTTCGTCATTATGGCCTATGACCAGCACTACCCCGGCGGCTCGCCCGGCCCCATCGCGCCCCTGCCCTGGCTGAACGACGTGGCGAACTACGCCACGCCGATCCTGGGCGCGGGCAAGATCATCTGGGGCATCGACCTCTACGGCTATGACTGGAACACCACGGCCAACCCGCGCCCGCAGGCCGAGCCGCGTACCTGGAGCGAGACCCAGGCGCTGGGCCAGACCTACCAGGGCACGTTCGCTTACGATGCCGCCAGCCAGTCGCCCTGGCTGGTCTACATGCGGGACAACCAGCGCCACGAGGTCTGGTACCAGAACAAGCAGAGCTTTGACGCGCGCCTGGCCCTGGTGCAGCAGCGCAACTATCCCGGCTTCGCCATCTGGCGGCTGGGGCAGGAAGATCCGGGCATCTGGCAGAGCATCGCCGGGCTGCGCAGCCCCTGCACGCCGATCCCGCCCTTCCCCAACACGCCCACGCGGATCTACTTCCCGCAGACCGGGCACAGCCTGGGCGGGGGGTTCCTGGAGTACTGGCGGGCGCACGGCGGCCTGCCTATCTACGGCTACCCGCTGACCGAGGAGTTCACCGAGGTCAGCCCGACCGACGGGCGCCCGTACACGGTGCAATACTTCGAGCGCAACCGCTTCGAGTGGCACCCGGAGTTGGCCGGTACACCCTATTCGATCCAACTGGGCCTGCTGGGTAGCCAGTACACCGCGGGCCGCCAGTTCCCGACCGTGCCGCCGTTCCCCAACACGCCCGACCGGATCTATTTCCCGCAAACGCAGCACAGCCTGGGCGGCGGGTTCTACATCCTCTGGCGGCAGCAGGGCGGGCTGGCCCAGTTCGGCTATCCGCTCTCCGAGGAGTTCACCGAGATCAGCCCGACCGACGGGCGCCCGTACACGGTGCAGTATTTCGAGCGGGCGCGCTTCGAGTGGCACCCGGAACACCTGGGCACGCCGAGCGAGTTCCAGTTGGGGCTGCTGGGCGTCTGGGCCCTGGAGCAGACCGGCTGCCGGCCCTAACCCGGCACGCGCGGCGGCCGGCCTGAGCGCAAGCGCATTCGCGCCGTTTGTGCTCAGGCCGGTCGTGCCTCTGACGATGGCCTGCGCCTTGCTGAGTCTGGTTACGATCACCGGCATATTAGTGCGCCGATATCCGCCTCATCCTTTATAATACAGCCATATTCTGCGCTCGCGTTGGCTTCGGATTCGCGCTGGGAAGTTGGCCCGGCGCGATCCTCATGCCGGCCCTCCCGTTGCCGGCCTACCTCTATCGGATCCATATCGAGGAGCGCGCCCTGCCGGCTGCGCTCGGCGCCGGCTATGCCGCGTATATGCACCGCACCTGGCGCCTGGTGCCCGGTCTCCGGTAGACTCCGCCGAAACGGGCCGGCGACTCCCGCCATATAATATGGTATAATCCCTTGCGCTTTGCGCCGGGGCTATCCCCTCGATCTCGTCAGTAGGAGTGGTTGTTATTTCATATGCCGCGTCCATCTGTGCCCCTTGCAACCGCAGACGACAACCCCGCGTACGAGTCCACGCTGCTGCGCGGCGCCGGGATCGGCGATCTCGACCTGGAGGCGGTGCGCGCCTATCTGAGCGCGCTCGACGCCGAGGCCGGGCGCTCGCCCGCCGGCCCCGACGCCCCCGGACCGGAGAGCGGCGCCGACGTGCTGGAACGCCGGTTGGCGGCCCTGAGCCTGGGCGCGGGCACGGGTGCGGACTGGCACCCCACGGTGGCCGGCCTGCTGCTGTTCGGGCGCGCGCCCCATCACGCGCTGCCCCAGGTGCAGGTCAAAGCCGCTCGCTTCCGGGGCACCGATGTGTCCGGCTTCATCGTGGACCGCGCCGAACTGAGCGGCGCCGCGGGGCCGCTGATCGAAGCGGTCACGCAGTTCGTGACGCGCAACATGCGCGTGGGCGGCGCCATCGAGGGCGTCTACCGCCGTGACGTGCCGGAGTACCCCATCCAGGCCGTGCGCGAGGCCGTGACCAACGCCGTGGCCCACCGTGACTACAGCCTGACCGGGCAGAAGGTCCAGGTGCGCATGTTCGACGACCGCCTGGAGATCGAGAGTCCGGGCGGGCTGGCCGGCCCGGTCACGCTGGACACGTTGGAGGTGCGCCGCTACTCGCGCAACCCGCGCCTGGCCCAGGCGATGTATATGCTGCGGCTGGTCGAGGAGATGGGCACGGGCATCCGCCGCATCAAGCGCGCGCTGGCCGAACTGGGGTCGGGGCCGCCCAGTTTCGTGACCGACCGGGCGTCGTTCCTAGTGCGCCTGCCCGCGCTGCCCGATGCCCCCGCCCCCGTCGAGTCGCCCGCCGGGGCGACGCCGGCTGCCGGGGCACCGGCTGCCTCTAGAGAGGCACCGCCGGCCGCGCCTGCCGCCCCGCCCGCGCCCGAAATAAGCGAGGAAGCGCGCCGTCGCAGTGCAACCTGGCTGCGCGCCGGGCTCAGTCCGCGCCAGGCCGCCGGCCTGGAACACGCCTTCCAATCGGGCCGCCTGACCAACCGCGAGTACCGCGAACTCCACGGCGACCTCAGCGACGAAGCCGCGCGCCTGGACCTCGCGGACCTGGTCGAGCGCGGCTACCTCATGAAGATCGGCTCGAATCGCGGCACGTACTACATTTTGCGCGATTAGCCGTCAGCAATCAGCCGCCAGCTATGTACCTGCCGCCCGGCTGCGCGATGTGCCTGCGGCACCGCTGCGCGAGCAGCCGTCAGCTATAAGGCTGACGGCTGACGGCTGACGGCTAGATCCACTCCTCGGCGGTGACGGAGCGCTCGTTCTGCACGTTGCCGGTGTTGAGCGTGGCTTTGCGCTCCAGCAGCAGCATGTGGGTCTCCTCGGCGGCGACGGGCATATGCTCCACGCCGTGGGGGATGATGGTCATTTCGCCGGGGTTGAGGATGATCTCCCCGTCGCGCAGGCGGATCTGGAGCCGGCCCTGCACGACGAGGAACATCTCATCTTCCGCATCGTGCCGGTGCCAGACAAACTCGCCTTTGACCTTGACCAGCTTGACATGGTAGTCGTCCAGTTCCCCGACGATCTTCGGTTGCCAGTAATCCTGGAACCGGCTGAACTTCTCGGCCAGATTGACCGCTTCCACCGCGCCCTCCTCTCGCTCACCCGACCGGCGCACTCAGTTCCCGTAACACGGTGGCCGTGTCGACCACGGTGGCGAACTCGCCGTGCAGGCTAGCCAGCGACACGCCGTGGACTGTCTCGGCGGGATAGAACGTGCCGTCGGGGCCGCGCTTGTCGAAGGTGGCCGTGGCGTCGCCGATCACGTAGGTGGTGAAGCCGAGGTTGCCGGCCATGCGCGCCGTGGTGGAGACGCAGTGTTCGGTGGTCAGCCCGATGAGCACGACTGTCTGCTGGCCCGCCCGGCGCAGCCGCGCTTCCAGGTCGGTGCCGATGAAGGCGCTGTTCACGTCCTTGGTGATGACCGGCTCGTCGCCCTGTGGCTGGACCAGCGGCTTGATGGCGTTGCCCGGCAGGCCGGGGCGCAGCGGCGACTGGGGCTCACGCGACATGTGCTGGATGTGGTAGATCGGGCGCCCGGTCTCCCGCCAGGCCGCCAGCAGCCGGGCCATGTTCTCCTCGGCCTGGGGATTATTGCGCGGGCCGTATTTGGGGTCGTCCAGGCCCTGCTGCACGTCGATAATGATCAGCGCCGCGTCCTGCGGAAGTGTCTCCATGGGATTCCCTTTCTGCGCAGCCCATTGGCTGCCGTGCCCGGTTGCCGCGTTACCCGCGATGGTGCTGGAGACCATTATACCAGTGAGTGGCCCGCGCGCGGTAGGCAAGCTTACACCCGCGGCCGCCGCCCCCGCGCAACCACTCAGAGGCTTGTTCGTGTTACTAACGAATCGCCTTTCCGGGTCCGTGTAGGGGCAGGCTCGAATAGACTGCCCAACCAAACAGGAGTTTACGATGAAACGAAGACACGCTGCAGCGCGCTTATTGGGCCTGCCGTTGTTAATGTTGCTGGTGTCCGGTCTGTTATTACCTGCCGGGTCTGCCCCCGCCGCGCGGGCGCAGGCGCCCGCGGTGGTGGCGCTCGGGGACAGCGCGATCTCCGGGGAGGCGGGGCGCTGGGCGGGCAACACGAACGACAGCCCGTCGCGCACGGACGCGCTCGGGCCGACCGCGTACTACGACAACGCGACCAACACCGCGGAGACGATCCCCGGCTGCCATCGCTCGAAGTCGGCGGAGGTGCTGATCGGCGGCGGTGTGACGGGCGTC
>DASSGZ010000249.1:0-32467 GCA_035693165.1 Chloroflexia bacterium
TGATTACCACGGCGAACAAGGAAGCCAAACATGTGCTGGACCAGCTTCGGGCGGCGCATATCGTCCGCGAAGCGTACGCCGTCACCGGGCCGTATGACATTATCGCCACGGTGGCGGCCGAAGATATGGACGCGCTGGGGCCGCTGATCACGCAGCAGGTTCAGGGGATTGACGGGATTGAGCGGACGCTGACTTGTATCGTGCTGAAGGTGTAGGCGCCCGCGAGGTGCCTGTGACTTGGAGGCGCCAGTTGCAACCGGCGCCTCCACGGAGGCAGGCGGGCAGGGCGATAAGCCATCGCCCCTACCCGCAAACCACAGCAGGAGATTGCTACGCAATGCTAGGCAATGTCCTGCCGTGCGCTGGGATACTCTGCCTCGTGACGCGCCGCGCGCCGCGCCAGCAATTCGCTAATCTCGCCTTCCAGTTCCATAAACTGCTGTGCGGCATCTGCAAAGATCTCGGCCTCTTGATCCATATGTTGCTGCAGGTAACTTGCTGACAGGTTCCGGCACTGTTCTTGTAACGTCTCCAGCACCGCCGTGGGCTGCATGCTGTTCTTGGACCAGTAATAAAACGGTCCCTTATTCATGGTATCTGCACTCCTCTGGAATCCTTCCGGAAGTCAGGCACACGCCCAGCCGTCTCCGCGGTGCCTGCGTCGTTGAAGCCGCTATTTAAACTTTTCCAAGGCCTCTTTATAGTCCCGCCAGAATTTTTGGCTGTAGTCTTCAAACAAAGCCATCACAAGCGCGGATTCTTGTTCGGGTGATAGCTTAAGGCACGCGGAGGCACTCACCACAAAGTCTAAGGGAGGATTTCTGAGACCGGATTCATAGCGATTGATTGCGCTCACCGAAATAGCAAACCCCCGCCTATTTAGCGCCTCGGCAAGTTCGGTTTGACTCATCCAATTATTATGGCGATAGATTTCCAGTAGCCGCCCGAAGCCAGGCTTCGGAGTTCGCATACCCTGTGATTTTATCATCACCCTCTCACTGCATCCAAGCAAATTTGTGCCATCTGCGTCACAACTTGCACCAGGCTCGGCGAGATAAAATGCCTATCTTGTCATAAATTAGCTATTTAACGGGTCTAGCAATATTGTATCATAGTCATAGGTTAGGAATCAACCGCCCAATGATCCGAGCGGCTATCTCTAACGCCCCGAGTAGACGGAGCCGCCCTGAAATCAAGGTATGACTCGTGGCAGAAAGGGAGCCTACCATGGTGCCTTGGTGGATCGTCGGTATTGTCGCAGTAGGGCTGTTGATTGTGGCGCTCACGGTGGGGGAGGAGCACGTGTCCGACCCCGAAGTGATTATCGTGCGCTCCGGGCGCCGGGGCGGTGGATGCCTTGTCGTGGGAGCCTTCCTGCTGGGCGCCGTAGTGGCGGTAGTCGTCCTCGTATTGGCGGCGCAGGGCAGCGGCTAAATACTACGGCGGCATCCAAACTCATAGCAGAGGAAGGGGCCAGCAGGCGCTGCCGGCCCCTTCCTCTGCCGGCGCAACTATGGCTGTACGTGCGTCAGCGCCTCGGCCCAGGCGGCGGCCACGAGGGCGGGCAGGGCCGGGTCGTGGGCCGCGGCCAGGGTGCGCACTTTGACATGGCGCAGCCGTTTGCCGGCCCCCTCCAGCCGGTGCGCCGGGTCGGCCAGTCGCCCGCCGTACCAGAAGCCGAGGCGCACGTAGTCGCGCACCGGGCAGAGGTGGCAGACGCTGTTGCGCGGCGACTCGCCCACGCAATAGTTGATGTAGTTGTGGCGGGCCACCAGGATCTCGTGCGCCTGGGGTATGGTAGCACGCACCATGGCCCGCAACGCCCGCCCGATCTCCGCTGCCTGCGGCGAATAGCCGGCCCAGAAGTCCTCTATAGGGTCGGGCATCGGTTCTCCTCGCTATCACTCCGGACCGGTTTGAAACCGGCTCCTACGTCTGCCCGGTGCTGTAGGGGCCGGTTTCAAACCGGCCCGCTTATTGTGACAGGCAGAAGTAGATGATCGATTGGTGCCCGCTGACCAGGCCCTGGATGGTCATGGCCCAGCGCCCGGTGACCTGGCCGAAGACCCCGCCGCCCGTTTGCAGCGGGAAGGGGCCGAGCGTGCCGTCCAGGTGGATGTAGGCGTTGGGCACCTGCTGGGCCGGGATGACCACCCCTGCGGGCGAGGTGAACCAGACGCGGTTGTCCTCGCCGTGGTGGAAGCCCTGGCCGGTGATCTGGATGGTGTCGCCGATGCGCGCGCTCGCGGGCGTGGCCAGGCCGTCGATGCTGCCGGCGGCGTCGCAGGCGGCGTTGGGCGGCGGGGCGGTGGGCAGGACCCGCGTCACGCGGAAGTAGCCGATGGCCTGGGCGTGGCTGCTCCGCCCGGCCATGGTCAGCGCCCAGAGGCCCGCCGGGCTATCCACGTTGGTCTGGAAGGTCACGCCGGCCACCTGCCCCGCTCCGTCGGCCGTGCGCTCGAAGGAGGCGGTATGCACGGTGTTGTCGGGCCAGGTGATCCAGACGACGACGGTTTCGCCGGGCGTGAAGCCCTGGCCGGTGAAGGCGAAGGTGGTGCCCTGCGGCCCGCAGGCCGGGGTGACGACCTGCCCCTGGCCGGCGGGGATGCCCGCGCACTCGGCTCCGGCGGCGGGCGGCGCGGCGGGCGGCGGCGCGGTGGGCGCCGGGGTGGCGCTCGGCGGCGGAGCGTTGCCGGGCTGGAGGCGCAGCGTGCCCAGCGGGGTGAGCAAGACTTCGTAGGGCGTGCCGGCGTTCTCCGGGTGCAACTCGAACACGGCGCGCTCGAAATATTGCACGGTGTAGGGCTTGCCGTCCACGGCGCTGACCTCGGTGAACTCGTCGGAGAGGGGGTAGCCCTGGTCGGCCAGGCCGCCGTGCTGTTCCCAGTAGGCGCGGAACACGCCACCCAGGCTGTGGCCCGTCTCCGGGAAGGCGCGGGCGTTCTGCGTATCGGCCTGCTGGCCGGGCGCGCCGGCGGGATAGAGCGCGCGATAGCGGAAGGTGCCCAGTTGGGCGAGCAGCACATTGTAGGGCGGGGCGTTCTCGGGATGTAACTCGAACACGGCGCGCTCGAAATACTGCACGGTGTAGGGCTTGCCGTCCAGCGGCGAGATCTCGGTCCGGCGATCCGAGATGGGATAGCCGAACTGGGCCAGGCCGCCGTGGGCGCGCCAGTAGCTCAGGAAGGGATCGCTGACGGTGTAGCCGGTTTGGGGGAAGGGCTGGGCCGCCGGCTGGGCCAGCCCGGCCCGTGGGGGCAGCAGCAGCAGGATGAGCAGCGCCGGCCCGCCGATCAGGCGCAGCAGTCGCGCAATGGTGCGCATGGGTGTTCCGTATTCCTTTCCGCCAGGGGAAACGAGGCGTGGCCGCGGCGGGACGCCGCCGGCCCTACCACTTACTGCCCCGCACGCAAGGGGTCGTGCGGCGCGGCGGCGCCCATCGGGTCATCGCCGCCATGGCTTGCTGCCCTCATTGTAGCACTTTGCCCCGGACACGACAAGGACACCTGCTTGCTACTCATTTAGCGTACCGCAGAGGCGCCGAGAACGCAGAGAATGATTAAAATGGGTGCTATTTATGATCTTGCCGTACCCCTGGGTGGCTTGCTTCCTGGGGTCGCTGCACCACCGCTCGCTTTTCATTTGTACCTCTGCGTCCCCGGTGCCTCTGCGGTGCAAGTGGGGCGGAGTGAGCAGGAATTGGGCTGGCAAATGAGCAGCGGGCGGGCGTATAGTAGCATAGAGAACATGAGTCGGGTGCGGCGGGGGCGGGTAGCGACATAGGAGGCAGACGGATGGAGCAGGCAACGGCAGCGGGCGGGCGGCACGGCGGGACCGCGGTGGTGATCGGGGGCAGCATGGCCGGGATGCTGGCCGCGCGGGTGCTGGCCGATCACTTTGCGCGCGTGGTTCTGGTCGAGCGCGACCGGTTTCCGGCGGGGCCGGAGGGGCGCAAAGGGGTGCCGCAGGGCCGCCACGTCCACGCGCTGCTGATGCGGGGCGGGGCCATCCTCGAAGACCTCTTCCCCGGTCTGCAAGACGAACTGGGCGCGGCAGGCGCGCCGCGGCTCGACACCATCGACGACTTTGCCTGGTTCACGACGGCGGGGTGGGCCGTCAGGTTCCCGTCGGGGCTGGAGACGCACGGCTGCACCCGCGACCTGCTCGACTGGGCGGTACGGCGGCGGGTGGCCGCCTATCCGCGCATCGAGTTCCGCGAGGAATGCGACGTGACCGGCCTGCTGCCCGACGCGGCGGGCACGGGGGTGGCAGGCGTGCGCCTGCGCGCGCGCGGGCCCGGCGCCGCCGCGGAAGAAGAACTGCGCGCCGCCCTGGTCGTGGATGCGAGCGGGAGATCCTCGCGGGCGCCGGCCTGGTTGCAGGCCCTCGGTTATCCCGCCGTGGAGGAGACGGTGATCAACCCCTTCATCGGCTATGCCACGCGCTGCTATGCGCCCCCGCCCGGCTTCCAGGCCCGCTGGAAGGTGCTGCTGGTGGGGTCGGCGCTGCCCGAGATGCGCCGGGGCGGCGGCATCGTGCCCATCGAGGGCGGACGCTGGCTGGTGACGCTGAGCGGCGCGGGCCGCGACTACCCGCCCACCGACGAGCGGGGCTTCCTGGAGTTCGCGCGCAGCCTGCGTACCCCCGCGCTGTATGAGGCGATCAAGGACGCGCCGCCGCTCGGCCCCATCGCCGGCTACCGGGCCACCGAGAACCGCTGGCGCCGCTACGAGCGCCTGGCCCGCCGGCCGGAACGCTTCGTCGTCCTGGGCGACGCCGCGTGCTGCTTCAACCCGGTCTACGGCCAGGGCATGTCGGCGGCCGCGCTCGCCGCCATGACGCTCGACGGCTGCCTGCGCGCGGCGCGCCCCGGCGACCTGCGCGGGGTGAGCCGCCGCTTCCAGCGCCGTCTGGCGCGCACCAACGCCCGCCTCTGGCTGCTGGCGACCGGCGAGGATTTCCGCTGCCGCGAAACGGAGGGCGGGCGGCCCGGCCCGCTCACCCGGCTGGCGCATCGCTACATGGACCGCGTCATCCTGCGCGCCACGCACGACGGCGCGGTGCGCATGCGCCTGCTGGAGGTGCTGCACCTGCTGCGCCCGGCCCAGGCCCTGGTGGCCCCACGCATCGCCTGGGCCGTGTTGCGGCCCAGGGCCGGCCATGCCCCCGCGCTCGCGCCCCTGACGATGGAACAGCCTGGCTAAGGCGCGCGGCGCCCGGCTCACACCCAGGGCAGCAGCCCCGCGAGCGGGATCGCCACGCGATCCGGGCGCCGGCGCACGGCGTCGTGCAGTTCCAGCAGCACCTGCTCCAGCAGCAAGGTGTCCAGCAACACGCACTGCTCGTCCGGGGCCGGGGGCACGAACGGGGCGCTGCCGGCCACGCGGCAGTACTCGCCCAGGAACGCCGCGCTGACCTGCTGGACCCAGTAGCGCGCCCAGGCGTCCAGCCGGGAGCGGTGGCGCTGGGTGGCCTTCCGGTCCCCACCGGCGGCCGGGGCGGGGCGCGCGGCTGGGGCCGCCGCCGCCGCGTAGTGGAACGACCGCAGCATGCTCGCCACATCGCGGAAGGGCGCGCGCTTTAACCGCCGCTCGGCCAGCACCCGCTCCGGATCGCCCTCGAAATCGATGATGACGAAATCGTCGCCGGTGCACAACACCTGCTCCAGCCGGTAGTCGCCGTGACAGCGGATGCGGGTCGCGCTGATCTGCTGCGTCGTAATCGGCTTAAGGTGATCCAGGATGGCGGGTTCGGCGGCCAGGATGCGCTCGGCATCGGGCTGCAGCGCCTCCGGCAGGTGGGCGGCCTGGCCCCGCAGGGCGTCCAGCGCCTCGCTGGTGAGCCGCCGCAGCGCCTGATACAGAGCGCGCTGATAGTAGGGCGTGAAGGGCTGGGGCCGGAACTCCCGGCGCTCGGTGTCCGACCCGAGGGCCAGGTGGAGTTCAGCGGTGCGCCGGCCGAGCAACCGGATTGCGTCCAGGAAGGGGCCGATGCGCGCCCCGGCGTCGGGCGACGGCTGCGCGGCCAGGTCAAGCAGGGCGCGGGTCGGGAGCGCGGCGTCCACCGCCGGGGCGGCCTCGTCCGCCACGCGCGGCAGGTACTCGGCCAGCGCCTGCTGGGCCGCCTCCCAGGCATCGCTCGTGTGGGCGATGTAGCGGGTCACGACGCCCAGCGTGACGGGCGAGCCCTGGCGGGGCCGGTATTCCAGCAGCCCCCCGAACGGCGGCGTGTGCGCGAAGTGCCGGTCGGTGAGGAAGGCCGCGATCTCGGCTTCCGGGTTCGGGCCCTCATCGACCCAGCGAAACATCTTGAGCACCCACTGATCGCCGAAGATCAGCGTCGTGTTGCCCAGGTTGCCGGGCACCAGCCGCGGGTTGGGCACGGCCTGCTTGCGCCCCTGACCGCGGCGCAGGATCGGCCGCGACTCGCCCACCACCTCGCCGTGCGTGCCCGCGAGGCGCCGGCGCTGGGCAATGACGCCGAGCAACGCCTGGGCAACCGCCGGGTCGGCCAGGGCGTCGTAGAGCACGCCGGGTTCCCGCCGGCCCGCGCGGGCCTGGGCCAACCGGGCGATCAGCGCCGCGGGGTGGGCGTCCTCGATGGGCTGGGCCTGCTTCTCGCCGGCAAACGCCAGCGGCAAGACGTAGGTTTGCGGGTCACTATCGGTGTAGTCCACGCGCACGAGGCCCAGGTGGGCCACGCGCTTGCCGAACCGCAACGGCACCGATTCGATGATGCGCGCCGCCAGCAGGTGCCGGCCCGTGCCCCGGAACCAGCGGCAGCCCCGCAGGTAGGCGGGCAGCACCTGCTCCAGGGCATCATGCGCCCGGCCCCGGATGAGGGCTTCCCAGCCGTCGGGCGGGGTCAGGGCCGGAAGGGCGGCCTGCTCGGCCGTGGCGGCAGGGACAGGGGCCGGCTCCAGGGCGAACCAGTAGAAGGTGTGCGGGCCGAGGGTGAGCAGGTACGGTAGCTCGCCGATGGGCGGAAAGGGCACGCGCCCGAAGAGTTCCACCGGCACCGACCCCTGGAATGCCGCGAGATCCAGCTCCACATGCTGCGCAAAGCGCGACAGGTTCGCCACGACCAGGATCTGCTCGTCTTCATAGGCCCGCAGGAACACCAGCACTTTGCGGTTCTCCGGGTCGAGAAACTCCAGCGTGCCCCGCCCGAAGGCGCGGTACCGTTTGCGCATGGCGATGAGCCGGCGCATCCAGGCCAGCAGCGAGTGGGGGTTGCTCTGCTGCGCCTCGACTTGGACGCTGTCGTGGTGATACTCGTGGTCGACAATGAGCGGCAGGTAGAGTTGTTGCGGGTTGGCCTGGGAGAAGCCGCCGTTGCGGTCGGCGCTCCACTGCATCGGCGTGCGCACCCCGTTGCGGTCGCCCAGATAGATATTATCGCCCATGCCGATCTCGTCGCCGTAGTAGATCACCGGCGTGCCGGGCAGCGAGAACAGCAAGGCGTTCAACAACTCGATGCGGCGCCGGTCGTTGCGCAGCAGGGGCGCGAGCCGGCGGCGGATGCCCAGGTTCACCCGCGCCGCGGGGTCCTGGGCGTAGGCCCGGTAGAGATAGATCCGCTCCTCGTCGGTGACCATCTCCAGGGTCAACTCATCGTGGTTGCGCAGGAACAGGGCCCACTGCGCCGTATCGGGGATGGCCGGGGTCTGGGCCATGATGTCGATGATCGGCCAGCGCTCCTCGCGGCGGATGGACATGAAGAGGCGGAGCATCAGCGGAAAATGAAAGGCCATGTGGCACTCATTGCCCGTGCCGAAATAGGCGACGGCGTCCTCGGGCCACTGGTTGGCCTCGGCCAGCAGCATGCGGTCGGGGTAGTGCTGGTCGATATGGGCGCGCACCTCCTGCAGGAAGCCGTGGGTCTCGGACAGGTTCTCGCCGGTCGTGCCCTCGCGTTCATACAGATAGGGCACGGCGTCAAGGCGCAGCCCGTCCACGCCCAGCTTGAGCCAGAAATCGACCACCTGCAGCATCGCCTTGCGGACCGGCGGGTGGTCGAAGTTGAGGTCGGGCTGGTGCGCGTAGAAGCGGTGCCAGTAGTAGGCCCCGGCCACCGGGTCCCAACTCCAGTTTGAGGCCTCGAAGTCCTTGAAGATCACCCGCGCCGCCGAATAGCGCTCGGGCGTGTCGCTCCAGACATAGAACTTGCGCCAGTTGCTGCCGGGCGGGGCCTGCCGGGCGCGCTGGAACCAGGGGTGCTCCTCGGACGTGTGGTTGAGCACCAGTTCGGTGATCACCCGCAAGCCGCGGTCGTGCGCAGCGCGCAGGAAGAGCTTGAAATCGCGCATCGTGCCGTAGAGCGGGTGGACGGCAGTGTAATCGGCGATGTCGTAGCCGTCGTCGCGCAGCGGGGACACATAGAAGGGCAACAACCAGATCGCGGTCACGCCCAGGTCCTGCAGGTAATCGAGCTTCTGCGTCAGCCCGGCGAAGTCGCCCACGCCGTCGGCGTTGTCGTCGTAGAAAGCGCGCACGTGGAGTTCATAGATGATCGCGTCTTTATACCACAGGCTATTGTTGCGCGAGGCGGCGGGCGCGTTGCCGCCATTGCCGGCGTTCGGCATGGTTCCGGCCTCCTCTAGGATCTCGTTCTCCGCCCCGGCACCCACGAGGCGCCCTGATGATGAACACGGGCGTAGGCTCTCCTTCCCGCCCGGCGCAGCCGCCGGACGCCTACCAGCCGATCCCAACCGCAATATCGGGGCCACGCCGCCCCGCCCGCACGGCGGGCCGGCGGGCGGTATCCGGTAAGGAGGCCGGGCGGACACGCCGGTCCGCCCCTCCTCCCCATTCGTCTCTCGTCTTGACTCGGCACACAGTAGGCTGTCACAAAGCTTTTGTCACTCTGCGCGCGGCGAAGAGTCTCGTCTTGTACCCCCAACGAGACGAGATTCTTCGCTGCGCGCAGAATGACAAGTCTCCTGTGACGGTCTACTCTGCACGTAGCACGCAGCACGCGTGCGGGGCGGTCAGCCGGATGCGGCGCCGGCGGGGGCCGGGGCGGCGCCCTGCTCTTGGGACGCCGCGACCAGGTCGGCCAGCAGCCGGCGCACGTCGTGGTAGTCCTGCAGGGTGAAGCGGGCGTGGGACTGCGCCTGGCCCACGCGGATGGAGTATGCGGACGCCGGCAGCACGGCGAACAGGTCCTCGTCGGTCCAGTCGTCGCCCAGGGCGAGAATGAAGGGGGCGGCGCCCGTGCCGGGCAGCCACTGGCGGGCCGTGGTGCCCTTGGTCACGCCGCCGCTCTTGACTTCGAGCACCCGGTTGCCCTGCAACACGCGCACGTCGATATTACCGGTCAGTTGCAGCAGCAGGTCCTGGAGTTCCTGCGCGCGCACGCGGCCCAGGTCGGGGTCGGCCTGCCGGTAGTGCCAGGCCAGGGCATAGGGCTTCTCCTCGACGAACGAGCCGGGCAGCCGCGCGGCGTAGGCGTCGAGCAGCGGGCGGATCTGCGGCTTCCACTCGTCGCTGAGCCGCTGGACCATGTGCCAGCCGTCGTCGCGCTCGCGCACCCAGACGCCGTGCTCGGCCACCATGTTGATCGGCAGGTCGCCGAACCAGCTTTCCAGCGTGTCCTTGTCGCGCCCGCTGATCAGCACCACGTCGTTGGCCGGGTCGGCGGCCAGGTCGCGCAACAGGGCGAGGACGGCGGCGGTGGGCTGGGCTTGCTCGGGGCGCGGGGCGAAGGGCACCAGCGTGCCGTCGTAGTCGAGGAACAGCAGCCGCCGGGCGCTCGCCTGGTAGCCGGCGATCATCCGCGCGCGCACGCCCGCGGTCAACTGCTTCACCTGCAGTTTGTCTTGCGCCCGCACGGCGGCGAACAACTGGGTGATGAAATCGGCGGCCCAGGTGACGACGGTGTAATCGCGCAGCCGGGCCTGCATCAGCCGGTTGCGGCGGATCTGTTCCTCGTGGGGCATTTTCAGGGCTTCGCGGATGCCCTGGGCGATCTCCAGCCGGCTGGTCGGGTTGATCAGCACGGCCTCGCCCAGTTCGGTGGCCGCGCCCGCCATCTCGCTCAGGATCAGCACGCCCGTCTCGTCGGCCCGCGCGGCGATATACTCCTTGGCGATCAGGTTCATGCCGTCGCGCAGCGGGGTCACCAGGGCCACGTCGCTGCGCGAGTAGAGCGCGATCAGTTCGGGGAACGGCAGCGAGCGATACTGGTAGATGATCGGCGTCCAGTGGATGGTGCCGAACTTACCGTTGATGCGGCCCACCAGTTCCTCGATCTGGGTCTTGGTTTCCTGGTACTGGTTCACGCCCACGCGCGAGGGGATGACCACCAGGCCGAGCACGACTTTGCCGCGCCAGGCCGGGTTGTGCTTGAGGAAGACCTCGTAGCCCTCCAGCCGGTTGATGATGCCCTTCGAGTAGTCCAGCCGGTCGATGGACAGCACGATCTTCTGGTCGCCCAGCGAGGCGTCGAGCCGGGCGCGTTCTTGCTGCACCTCCGGCGTGGCGACGGCGTCGTGGAACTTGGCGTAGTCGATGCTCATGGGGAAGGTATCGGCCTGCACCAGCCGGTCGCCGAGGGCGATCTGGCCCAGGTTGTGGTCGTAGCCCATGACGCGCAGCACCGAGCGCACAAAGTATTGCGTGTAGTCGTAGGTGTGGAAGCCGACCAGATCGGCGCCCAGCAGGCCCTTGAGGATGCCGGTGCGCCAGGCACGCGGCAGCAGGCGGAACACCTCGTAGGCCGGGAAGGGGATGTGCAGAAAGAACCCGATGGGCACCCCCGGCATGCGGGCGCGGATCATTTGCGGCAGCAACATCAGGTGATAATCGTGCACCCAGACGATGTCGTCGGGCTGCAACACCTCCATCACCGCGTCGCAAAAGACCTGATTGACTTTTTTGTAGTTCTCCCAGTCGGCCTCCACGAACGTGGCGTAGGACGGGAAATAATGAAAGAGCGGCCAGATGGTGCTGTTGCAGAACCCGTGGTAGAAGCGGTCCATCTCCTCCTCGGCGATGAACACGGGATACGAGTGATACTCCGCGGCGGCGCGGGCGCGCACCTCGGCCTGCAACGCCGGGTCGCCGATCGACAGGCCCGGCCAGCCCACCCAGATATAGTTGGCCTCGCCCCCGGCCCCGGCCTCGCCCGACTGCAGATAGCCGCTCAGGCCCGTCACCAGGCCGCCCGCGCTGGCGTTGAACGCGAGCCAGCCCTCCTCCTTCGTCACCGTGAACGGCAGCCGGTTGGATACGACCACCAGCCGCCGCTTGCCGATATTTTCCCTCTCCATTCCGAATCACCTTCCCAACCGCGCAAGCCCCCGGCGAATCCCGGCGCTGGGCGCAGGCAGCGCCCGGCGTGGTACAACGATCTCCGGTCGGGCGCCCCGCCCCGATTCCCATGGGATGCTTGTCGCAAATATGGTACAACTGTCTGCTAATCTAACCAGAACTGCAAGCAAGAGTCCTGCCATCCCCTTGCCCGCAATGATTGTGCCAGCACTCAGCACCCGCCCAGTTGACGGGGGGGCGGGGGAATTGGTAAACTAGGCGGGACCGAGCAGTTGGGATCGGGGGTTCCCAGGGAGCTGCAGAAACGCGATCCGCCACGCGCCGCTGACCGCGTGAGCACCACGGCTGAGAGAAAGTACACCCCATGAAGCCCCGCAAGCAAGCCGGCGGCCCCGGCGCCGCGCCCGTCCCCGCGGACCGCGGGCCCGTGCCGGCGGAACGCCCCGCGGCGGAGGCCGCCGACGGCCCCTTCCGCGCCCTCTTCGAGACCGCGCTCGACGCAATGTGCATCTTCGACGACACGGGGCGCATCCTGGACGCCAACCCGGCGGCCGGGCGGCTCTACGGCGTGCCCGCGGCCCAGTTGCGGCAGCACAACTGGCGCGAAAGCCTCTTTGACGCCGAGGGGGCGGCGTTCCACGCCCTGGTCGAGCGCTTCCATGCCGAAGGGCGGGCGCAGGACACGCTGCAGATCCGCCGCGCCGACGGCAGCCTGCGCCATGTCGAGTTCAGCGCCACGGCCCATTTCCTGCCGGGGCGCCACCTGGCCGTCGTGCGCGATGTGACGGCGCGGGTGGAAGCCGAGGCGCTGGTGCGCGCGCGGGCGCGCGGGCAGGCCGCCGTCGCCGCCTTCGGCCAGCGCGCGCTGGCCGCGTGCGACCTGCCCGCCCTGCGCGACGAGGCCGCCGCCCTGGTCGCCGCCACGTTGGGCGTGGACTTCTGCGCCGTGCTCGAACTGGAGCCCGACGGCGCCCATCTGCGGCTCAGCGCGGGCGTGGGCGTGCCCGCGAGCCGCCTCGGCGGGGCCGACCTGGAGGTCAGCCCGGCCACCCCCGCCGGCTATACCTTGCAGACCGGCACCCCGGTGCTGATCGAGGATCTGGCCCAGGCGCCGGACTTCCCGCCGCCGCCCTGGGTGCAGGCGCTGGGCCTCACCAGCATCATCACCGTCATCATCGCCGGGCCGCGCCGCCCGCAGGGCGTGCTCGGCGTCTACAGCCGCGCCCGGCGCCGGTTCAGCGACGACGATGTCCACTTTCTGCAGGCCATCGCCAACGTGCTCGGCGCGGCGCTGGAGCGCCAACAGGCCGACGACGCCATCCGCCGCTCGGAGCAGCGCTTCGCCACGGTGTTCCACGCCAGCCCGGAGGCGATCAGCATCTCGCGCCTGGCCGGCGGCGTGGTGATCGATGTCAACGAAAGCTGGGAGCGGATGTTCGGGCAGCCACGGGCCGCGGTGCAGGGCCAGGCCGCGGCGGTGGACGCGCTCTGGTGTGACCCGGCCGAGCGCGCGCGGTTGTTCGAGCAGGTGCGCCGGCAGGGCGTGGTGCGCGACTTCGAGTTCGCCTTCCACGGCCCCTCGCACGATGTCCGGGCCGGGCTGGTGTCCGCCGAGACCATCGAGGTCGACGGCGAAGCCTGCGCGCTGCTGCTGATCCACGACGTGACCGAGCGGCGCCGGGCGGAACAGGCGCTACGCCAGTCCGAGCAGCGCTTCGCCAAAGCCTTCCGGTCCAGCCCCGACGGCTTCATCATCGCCCGGCTCAACGACGGGCGCCTCCTCGAAGCCAACGATAGCTGGCTGCGCATCTTCGGCTACAGCCGCGCCGAGGTGGTCGGGCGCACCGACCTGGAACTCAACCTCTGGGTGGACCCGGCGGACCGCGAGGCGCTGGCGGCGCGCCTGCGCGCCCGCGGCTATGTGCGCGACCTGGAGTTCAGCATCCGCAAGAAAACCGGCGCGATCCGCCGGACGCTGGCCTCGGTCGAACTGGTGGACCTGGACGGCGAACCCTGTATGCTGGGCATTTTCCGCGACATCACCGAGCGCGTGGAAGCCGAGGCGGCCCTGCGCCGCTCGGAGGAGCGGTTCGCCAAAGCCTTCCACGCCGGTCCCGACGCCTTCATGATCTTCCGCCGCGGCGACGGGCTGATCGTGGACGTGAACGACAGTTGGGAGCGCCTGACGGGCTACGCGCGCGCCGAGGCGGTGGGGGGGTCCTGGCGCGCCCTCAATCTGTGGGCCGACCCGCAGCAGCCGGAGCAGTTGGGCGTGGAGATGAGCCGCGCCGGGCGCGTGCGCGACATCGAGTTCGACTTCTACCCCCGGTCGGGCGAATTGCGCCAGGGCCTGCTCTCGGCGGAGCTGCTGGAGATCGACGGCGTGCCCCACGTGTTGAGCATCATCCGCGACATCACCGAGAGCAAGCGGGCCGCCGACGCCTTCCAGCGCCAGTACGACTTCACCACGGCCATCACCGGCAGCCTGGGCGAGGGCGTCTACGCGCTCGACCTGGAGGGCCGCGTGACCTTCGCCAACCCCGCCGCGACGGCGATGCTGGGCTGGACCGAGGCCGAGTTGCGGGACCGGCCCATGCACGACCTCATCCACTTCCAGCGCGCCGACGGCACGCCCCTGCCGGCGAGCGAGTGCCCCGTGCATGGCGTGGCCGCCCCCGGCGACCGCGTCGTCGTGGACGACGATGTCTACACGCGCAAGGACGGCACCATCTTCCCGGTGGCCTACACGTCGGCGGCGATCACGACGGGGGGCCAGGTGATCGGCCAGGTGGTCGCCTTCCGCGACATCACCGAGCGCAACATGATGGAGAGCCGGGCGCGCGCCGCCGAGCGGCTGGGCGCGCTGGGCCGGGTGGCCGCGGGCGTGGCCCACGAGTTCAACAACATCCTGGCCGGCATGATGGGCCGCCTCGATCTGCTGGCGCTGACCGTCCACGACCCGGAGGCGGTCGAGATCTTGCGCCTCTTGCAGCAGACGGTGGACGACGGCGTGGCGATGGTCAGCCGCATCCAGGCGTTCGCGCGCCTGCGCGATGCCGGGGCGATGACCGCGGTGCCGGTGAGCGACCTGGTCAACGACGTGGTCAGCCTGACCCACCCGCGCTGGCACGCGCGCCCGGCGGTGGCGGGCGGCAGCATCACCCTGCGCACGCAGGTGGACGAGGGCCTGCTGGTGCAGGGCAACCCCACCAAGCTGCGCGAGGTGCTGACCAACCTCATCTTCAACGCCGTCGATGCCCTGCCGCGGGGCGGGCTGATCCAGATCACGGCGGAAGCGCGCGACGGCGCCGTGGCGCTGGTGGTGCGCGACACCGGCGCGGGCATGGACGCGGCGACCCAGGCGCGCATCTTCGAGCCGTTTTTCACCACCAAGGTGACGGGCAGCGGGCTGGGCCTGGCCGTGGTCAAGGACATCGTCGAGAGCCACGGCGGCGCGATCCGGGTCGTCTCGCAGGTGGGCGGCGGCACGGCGTTTACCATCACATTGCCCGCCGCCGCCGCGCCGGGCGCCGTGCCCGCGCCGCCCGCCCCGCCGCCGCGCCAGGGCCGCGCCCGCATCCTGGCCGTGGACGACGACCCCGGCCTGGCCGATATGCTGCGCGCCATGCTGGCCGTCGGCGGCCATACCGTGACCGTGGCGACCAACGGCGCCGAGGCGGTGCGCCTGTTCGAGCAGCAGCCGTTCGACGTGGTCTGCACCGACCTGGGCATGCCGGGCATGAACGGCTGGGAAGTGGCCCGCCATGTGCGCGCCCGCGCCCCACAGACGCCGGTCATCCTCATCACCGGCTGGGGCGCGGCGCTCGATCCCGACGAACTGGCCGCCGGGACGGTGGACTTTGTCCTGCCCAAGCCCTACCGGGTGGTGCAGGTGCAGGAGATCGTGGCCCAGGCGCTGGCCCGCCGCGCGGCCGGCGACCCCGGCTAAGGCGCGAGCCGCCGCGCATTCGGGACTATCGGACCCGGCCCGGTGGCCTGTCTGCCCCTTGCCGGCGGGCGGCGGGCTATGCTAGAATCCCAGGAAAGGTAGCGCACCCGTGCAACCGCGCCTGCCTCTAAAGAGGCACCCGTCGCCCCCGTGTCTACGTTGGGCCGCCCGGCGCGCGGACCAGCCGGCGCGCGCCGTTCTCCGGCAAAGGCGCGCGCTATGATCGATCCCGCAGACTCTCCGGCGCCCGGCATCGTCATCTACGATGCGCGCGGCATCGTGGTGTTCAGCAATCCCGCGGCCCAGGCTCTGCTGGGGCCGGCCGCCGCGCCGGGCCAGGCCGACACCGACCCCGCGCCGCCGCTGCGGTACGCGGATGGCACTCCCTGCCCGCCGGAGGACCGGCCCGCGGTGCGTGCCCGCCACACCGGCCAGGCTGTGCGCCGGGCTGTGCTGGGGCTGGCCAGCGCGCCGGACCATCCGGCGACCTGGCTGCTGGTCGACGCCGCGCCGGTGCGCGCCGCGGGCGGGCCGGTGACGCAGATCGTCGTCTCTTTTGTGGATATTACCGCGCGCCCCGGCGCGCCTGAGACTCGCCCCTGGGGCGAGCAGGAGTTCCTCGCCCTGGTGGAAAATGCCCCCGACGTGATCGCCCGGTATGACCGGAACTTCCGCCACGTCTACGTCAACCGCGCCGTGGAGCAGGCCACGGGCCGGCCCGCCGCGACCTGGATCGGCAAGAGCCTGCGCGAGATGGACATCCCCGCCGATCTGCTGGCCTTCTGGGAGGCCAAGCTGGCCGCCGTGTTCGCCGACGGGCAGGAGCAGGTGATCGAATACCAGGGCTATTCGCCGGACGAGCCGCGCTGGTATGAGTCGCGCCTCACGCCCGAATTCGCGCCCGACGGCACGGTCGCCTACGTGCTCAACGTCGCCCGCGATATCACCGACCGCCATGTCGCCCGGCGGGCGTTGCAGGAGAGCGAAGCCCGCTTTCGCCTGATGTTCGCCGGCAACCCCCTGCCGATGTGGCTCTACGATATGCAGACACTCGCCTTCCTCGAAGTGAACGACGCGGCGATCAGCACCTACGGTTACAGCCGCGCCGAGTTTCTGGCGATGCGCATCACCGATATTCGCCCCGTGGAAGACGTGCCACTGCTGCTCGACGATGTGGCGCGGGTGCGACCCGACTACCAGCAGTCGGGCTACTGGCGGCACCAGCGCAAGGACGGCACCATCTTCGAGGTGCAGATCACCTCGCACACGATGCAAGCGGGCGACCGGCCCACCGTGCTGGTCGTGGCCCAGAACATCACCGAGCGGCGCCGCGCCGAACAGGCCCTGCGCGACTCGGAGGAACGCTTCGCCAAGGCGTTTGAGGCCAACCCCATGGCGACGGCCATCGTCCGGGCCGCCGACGGCCGCATCGTGGCCGTGAACGAGGCGTGCACGCGCCTGTTCGGCTACAGCCGCGCGCAGTTGCTGGCGGAATCGACGCTCACCCTGGGCATGTGGGTGGACGTGGCCGACCGCACCCGCCTGCTGGCGCTGCTGCGCACCACGGGCCAGGTGCGCGATTTCGAGTTCCGCCTGCGGCGGACCAACGGCGACGTGCGCCAGGCGGTGTTGCAGGGGGCACCCATCGACCTGGCCGGCGAGCCGTGTATCCTGCTGATGTGCGACGACGTGACCGAGCGCCGCCTGATGGAGGAGCGCACCCTGGCGGCGGAGCGGATGGGCGCGCTGGGCCGGGTGGCCGCGGGCGTGGCCCATGAGTTCAACAACGTGCTGGCCGGCATCATGGGCCGCCTCGAATTGCTGGCCCTCGACCTGTCGCCGGAGGGCGCGCGCCAGTTGCAACTGATCCAGCAGGCGGTGGAGGATGGCGCGGCCATGGTCAGCCGCATCCAGACGTTCGCCCGCCTGCGCCAACCGGTGACGGCGGTGGCCGTGGATGTGGCCGACCTCGTGCGCGACGTGCTCGGCATCACCCAGTCCCGCGTGCAGGCCGGGCGGGTCGCGGGCGCGCGGATCGCCGTGACCACCGATGTGCCGGCGGGCGTGCGGGTGGCCGGCAACCCGACCGAGTTGCGCGAGGTGCTGACCAACCTCATCCTCAACGCGGTGGACGCGCTGCCGGACGGCGGGCTGATCGCCATCAGCGCGGCGGCGCGGGGCGATCGGGTGGTGCTGACGGTGCGCGACACGGGCACCGGCATGGATGCGGCGACCCAGGCGCGCATCTTCGAGCCGTTTTTCACCACCAAGCTCAGCGGCAGCGGCCTGGGCCTGATCCTGGTCAAGAACATTGTGACCAACCACCACGGGGAGATCGCCGTGGTTTCGGCGCCGGGCGCGGGCACCACCTTCACGATCACCCTGCCCGCCGCGGGGCGCACGCCGGGGGTGACGGCACCCCTGCCCGCCGAGCCGCCCCGCCCGCCCGGCGCGCGCATCCTCGCCATCGACGACGACCCCGACCTGGCCGATATGCTGCGCGCGATGCTGCGCATGGACGGCCACGAGGTGGTGGTGGTGACGAGCGGGCCCGAAGGGCTGGCCCAACTCGCCGCGCAGCCGTTCGACCTGGTCTGCACCGACCTGGGCATGCCGGGCATGAACGGCTGGGAGGTGGTGCGCGAGGTGCGCGCCCGCGCGCCGGGCGTGCCCATCGCCCTGATCACCGGCTGGGGCAACCAGCTCAACGCCGCCGACCTGGCCGCCCACGGCGTCGATTTTCTCCTCTCCAAGCCCTACCGCATCCGCCAGCTGCACGACCTCGTCGCCCAGGCCCTCGCCCGGCGGAGCGCCTAACCCCCTGGCCCCCTGCCTGGCGCGGGCAGGGGGAAGCCGGCCCGGCGGTGTAGGGGCCGGTTTCAAACCGGCCCGCGCCGCTTCACGCGACCCGCAACCCCATCGGCGGTGTAGGGGCCGGTTTGAAACCGGCCCCGCGCTGCCTCGCCCCGCCCGCGCCGCCTAGCCGAAATGCCAGTGGGCCTGGGCGAAGCAGTTGCCGCCGGCCCAGGCGCGCACGTGGCGCGGGTGCAGCTTGTAGACCACCGGGTCGTGTGGGGCATCGGTCAGGCGCAGGCCGATGCCGCTGGCCGGGTCCTTGTACTTGGCGAACAGGCCCGCGTCCACCGCGGCCCACTCGGCGCTGCCGGGCGGCACCACCGTCGTCGGCCCCTCCACAATCACCACATCCTCGGCGCTCTCCAGATGGAGGACGGCGTCGGGGTGGGCGGTGAGGTTCTTGACCTTCTGCGTTTGCGGCTCGGTATAGAAATAGAACGCGCCCTCGTGCCACAGGCCCCAGATGGGCACGGCATGGGGCGCGCCGGTGGGCCGCGTGGTGCTGAGCCAGTAGTTGAACGCGGTCTGCAACTGCGTCTCGACCTCCGCCCACTCAATCGGCGCGGCGCTATACGTGCCCAGCGGGGGCATCATCATGCTCATGCGTGGTCTCCTCCAGCCTATGCTCGCGCGGCCCACGGCCCGGCCCCGCGCCCCCAGTGTACCATAGCCGCGGGTGGCGTGGCGACGGGGATATCCGTAGCGGCGCGATTTATCGCGCCCGGCCGCCGCATCGGGATGTCGCCGCCCGCCATAGGGGCGGAACGGCGTGTCCGCCCGGCCGCCGCACCGGGATGTCACCCGGCGTAGGGGCATGATTACCCGCGCCGGGGGTGCGTACGCCATCACGGTGGGTGTGGGGTTTGTTCGCGTGTGGCGTCGCCGGGGCGGGTGCGGGATCGGGCGCCGGGCCAGGGGGCGGCGGGCGATGGGGGTGGGGCGGCCGGGCGGACACGTGGGTCCGCCCCTACGCCAGGGGGGTGCATCCGGGTGGGGCGGCAGGCGCGATTTATCGCGCCGCTACGCACTAAAGATCACGTTAGTGGTAGCGTTGCAATCGCGCATAACTGGGGTGTTGCTCATCGATTGTGAAATCACGGATAAGGTTTCCCGCCTCATCCCAAATACGTTCCTTCACGCGAATAGAATGCTCGAAGATTGTTTCTCGCTTCAGTTTCCCATTCTCGAACCATTGCCGTTCGGGACCAGCCTTTGCTCCATGATGATACGTCGTCTCGTCCTGCAACTGGCCCGACGGATACCAGGTTCGGCCAATGCCTTCTTCGTAGCCGTCGATATACTCAACTTCGCTCCACACCCGACCGTTGGGCTGAAGATCGTAGGCCACTCCGGTGAGCAGTTTGCCTTCCCAGAATGCGAACTCATTACCATCAAAATCTAAATTGTCAAAAGGAACGCGCAGTGTAGTCATTGCACTTGTTACTCGTCGTACTCAGCGATCAGCACTCAGCGCGGGTTCGGGGGCGGGCTGGAAGGGGAGGTAGAAGCGCAGGACGGTGCCCTGTTGGGGGGCGCTCTCGATGGTCAGGCGGCCGCCGGCCACGGCGGCGCGCTCGTGCATGCTGGCGAGGCCCAGTTGCCCGGCGGCCAGCGCGGCGTCGCGGCGTTCCTCCACCGGGAAGCCCTCGCCGTCGTCGCGCACTTCGAGGTAGAGCCAGGCTTCCTGCCGTTCGAGCAGCACCCAGGCGCAGGCGGCGCGGGCGTGTTTGCGGATGTTGTGCAGGGCCTCCTGCACCAGCCGGAAGACGAGAACTTCCAGCGCCGGGTCGAGCCGCACGCCGATGCGGCTGCTGATGTCCACGGTCAGCCCGGCGGCGCGGGCCTGCCCGGCCACGTAGTCGAGCGCGCCGAGCAAGCCGCGCGTGTCGAGCACGGCGGGCCGCAGGTCGCTGATCAGTTCGCGCAGAGTGGCGATGGCCGCCTGGGCCTCCTGGCGCACCAGGGCCAGCACGGCCAGGGCGTCGGCCGCATCGTCGCTTTCGAGGTGGCGCTTGCAGCGCTCGACCGAGAGCAGCAGCACGCCCAGGTCTTGCAACGGGCCGTCGTGGAGATCGGCGGCGACGCGTTTGCGCTCGGTTTCCTGGGCCAGCAGCAGCTCGGCCATCAGGCGAGCGCGCATCGCTTCCTTGGCCTGCAAGGCGGCGTTCAGGTCCTGCAGTTCGGCCACCTGCCGGCGCTGCTCGGCCTGTAGCTCCTGCACGTCGCGCGCGTAGATCAGCATCTGCTGGTCGGTGCCGGTCATCGGCTGCGGTTCCTCCATGCCCTGCTCCTTACCCGGTTCCGGGGCGGGCGATCCGTCGCCTCCCCCGCCCTATGTTCAATGCATCCATTGTACCCGAACCCCCGGCCCCCGGTAAGCCCCGCGGGACGATTGGCCCGAAGTCGGGACGAAAGTCCCCGGCGTGACGAGTGGTCAGTGGTCGGAGAGCGTAGGGGCGGACCGGCGTGTCCGCCCAGCCGCCGTACCCCCCCGCCACCCGACGGCGTAGGGGCTGGATTGCCGGACGCCCCCGCCACGCCGCACATATGGTACACTGAACCGGCGAAAGGCCGCGTTACGCAGGCCGCGGTACTGACCACCGACTGCTAATCACTCGTATGTTGCTAGCCGTGAACGTGGGCAACACCCACACCAAGTTTGGACTCTACGCGGGGGCCGCGCGGCAGGCGGGCTGGCGGGCCACCACCACGCGCGAAGCGACCGCCGACGATTGGGGCGCCGGGCTGGCGACCGCGCTGGCGGTGCGCGGTCAGACCCTGGCCGCCGTGCGGGGCTGCATCATCGCCAGCGTGGTGCCGCCCGTAACCACGGCGCTGGCGGCGATGAGCGCGCGCTGGCTGGGCACGCCCGCCCTGGTGGTGGGGCCGCACCTGCGGCTGGGCATCCGGCTGGGGGTGGAGAATCCGCAGGCCATCGGCGCCGACCGGGTGGTGAACGGGGCGGCGGCGTTCGCGCGCTACGGCGGGCCGTGCATCGTGGTGGACCTGGGCACGGCGACGACGGTGAACGCCGTGGACGGCGCGGGCACGCTGCTGGGCGGGGCCATCGCGCCGGGGCTGAACACGGCGGCGAGCGAGCTCTACCGGCGCACGGCGGGCCTCGCCGTGGTCGATCCCGTGGTGCCCCGGCGGGTGATCGGCACCAGCACCGAGCGCGCGTTGCAGGCGGGCATCGTGCTCGGCCACCTGGGGCCGGTGGAAGGGCTGGTGGCGCGCATGGCGGCGGAACTCCGCGCGGGCGGCGCGACCGGCCCCATCCCGGTCGTCGCCACGGGCGGGCTGGCGCGGCTGCTGGCCCCGGCCACCCCGGTCTTCACCCACATCGACCCCGACCTGACGCTGGACGGCTTGCAGATGATCTATGCGTTGAACGCGCCCGACGCGGCGCCCTAGCAAATAGAAAGCCCCGCGCGCGGTTGCGCCGGGGCGTTACAAAGGGATAGCAGGCCCCGCGCGGTTGCGCCGGGGCGTTACAAAGGGAAGGCGCCGGACGTGCGCTTAGCGCAGGTGCCGGCAGAGCCGGGTGTAGATCCCCACGAGGCTCAGCGTGAGGATGCCCAGACCCAGGATCGATCCGCCGATAAGGGCGAAGGCCGGTGCGCTCGACCGCGCGGGCGCCGCGGGCGCCACGGGCGCGGCCTCATCGACCGTCAGGATCGTGCCGTCCGCCGTGCCGATCAGGGCGCTGCTGTGGCTGACATAGGTGGGCGTGGACGCCTGGGTCGCCGCCAGGCTGTGCGCCCGCGCCACCCCGGCACCGAAGAGCAGCGCCGCCATCACCACGAACAGGGCCATCCACCGGCCCCCGTCGCGGGTGATGCTCTGATTGCTGCGCAGTACGTACATGATCCCTGTCTCCTCCCGTGATGCAACGACGTAGTGTAGGACGTTGCCTGTGCTAAAAGCAGGCTCTGTGCCACGCCGCCCGCCGCCCCGCCATCTGTAAGACGGTGGCGGGCCCGTCCCGGTTCCCCGCCGGGATCAGGACGGGCCGCATCTACCCCCAGTATAGCGCGCTTCCCCGCACAATACGCCCGCCCCTGGGCGCATCCGCCCGGCATCCTCCAGCGGATCCGCACCCTCCATCCTAAGCCCGACCGCAGCGGGACATTTGCCGCACGCTATGATTGCGCACCGCAGAGACGCAGCGAGCTCAGGCCCATTTATGATTCCACCGCGAAGGAACGAAGAATGCGAAGTTGTTAATGTTAGTCTTGTTCTTCGCGTCGTTCGCGTCTTCGCGGTGCGAATAAACGCATATCGGGCGATGCGACTCGACAAGCGCGGCCTGAATATGCTATGTTGAATCCGCGGGATCGACGGCTACACAATTGACATTAGAAGTTACGCAGTTGCGCGCTTATGACCGCCGCTGCGCTGAACAAAGCCGAAAAGCACCGGTGTAGGGTCGGTCAGAAACTGCTGCAAGGCGGGACGAATAATGGTCAGTTTCGTTTCAAACCAACTCTGGTCGGTAGCAATCCGCCGGTGTTCTAAGCGTAAGAAGGCCCGAATGGCCCAGCCAATATGGTTGCGTTGCGCCCGCGCCGCGCGCGCTTGGCAGCGTTCCACCCCGCAAAACTGCTTGAGGCCCCGATGATACGTCTCAATCGCCCAACTCTGCTCGGCGCGGACCGCCCGGCCCTCGGCCGTCATCTCCAGGTCACTCGTGGCCCAGTATTCCGTGTCTCCGTCGGGGGAGTCGATCCGAAATACTTGGATCAGGCCGTAACCCTTCAAATGCACGACCGTCCCATGCTGGGAAATCGCCACCGCGCTCACCGGGCGATTGCCGCTCCCATCTGGGTCGACCAAGCGATTGCTTTTCAAGCGCGTCAGCCAGGCCCACCCGTAGCCGCGAATCGTTTTCAGATTGGCCAGGCTGCTGTACCAACTGTCGAAACAGACGTAGCGCGGTTGGAAGCCGCGCGCTGCGGCGGGCGCCAGCATGGCCTGAAAATGGGCATTTTTGGTCAGCCCATCGACCGGCTTATCATAGAGCCGATAGTCACAGGGGCTGGTGGCGGTGCCATCACTCCACAAGAGGGTGACCCGATTAATGCCGGTCACCACGCGATGGGCTTTGCCCGACCAGTGGCGGTGGACGAGGGCAATCTGGGTAGCATAGGGCTTGTCGAGCGTGGTGTCATCCACGCTCAGCAAGCCGTCGGTCAGGCGGACATAGGCTTGGGCTTCGTCCCACAGCGGCGCAGAATCGGGCGCGAAGCGATGCAGCACGCGGGTGAGGGCATCATGGGCGGCGCGGCGCGGGCCAGGGGGTTGCACGCGGGCCGCTTCCGTGCAACTGACGACGCGTGGGGCGGCCACCAAGAAGTTGATATAGTCGAGATCGGTCACTTTTGGTGCATTCATGCGCTTACTATACCCGATACGCGCCCAACTGCGTAACTTCTAGACATAATAAGGAGGCGTATGACGCAAACTCAACCCGACGGCCTGGTGGCCGCCCGCGACCTGGCCGCTGCGACGCTGGCCGCCGCCGCGGCCCTGCGCGACCTCTGCAACCGGGAAGACGGCCTGGACCTGAAGGTGCAGGTGGAGAGCGCGCCGTGGGAGCGCGGCAGCGGGCCGAACCGCTTCCTGTACTGGCAGGACGGCGCGCTGGTGGGCTTTGCCGGCCTGGACGAGGGGGGCGACATCGAGGTCTGCGGCATGGTCCACCCGGCGTACCGGCGGCGGGGCATCGGGCGGGCGCTGCTCGACGCGGCGCGCTCGGAAGCGCGGGCCCGCGGCAAAAGCAGCATCTTGCTGATCGGCGAAGACGCCTCGCCGGGGGCGCGGGCGCTGGCCGCCGCGGTGGACGCGCCGCGCGAGTTCGCCGAGCACCACATGGAACTGCAGGGGCCGGGGCCGCAGCCGCCCGCCGCCCCGCGCGTCGAAATGCGCCGCGCCACGCTGGAGGATATCGACGCCCTGACCGAGATCACTGCGGCGGCCTTCGGCGACCCGGAGGAGTTCGTGCGCTCGCGCATCACCGCCGACCTGCCTGACCCGCAGCAGCGGTTCTATGTGGGCTGGTACGAGGGGCGGCCGGTGGGCAGCCTCAAGGTGTATACCCACGGGCCGGGCGCGGGCATCTACGCCTTCGGCGTGCGGCCCGCCGACCGCGGCAAAGGACTGGGCCGGGCTATCCTCAGCGAGACGATCCGGCTGATGCAGGCCGAGGGCCGCAACCCCATGACGCTGGAGGTGGAAACGGCGAACACCCCCGCCGTGCACCTCTACGAGTCGTGCGGGTTCGCGACCACGACGACGTACGGCTACTACCGGGTGGAGACCGGCGCGCGATGACGATCGCCGATCTGCGCCGCGAGTATGCCCAGCGCGGGCTGGTCGAGGCCGAGATGAACTCGGACCCGGTGGCCCAGTTCGGCCACTGGCTGGCCGCCGCGCTCGACGCCGGGCTGCTCGAACCCTATGCCATGACCCTGGCGACGGCCACGCCGGATGGCCGCCCCGCGGCGCGCATGGTGCTGTTGCGCGGCTACGACGACGCCGGGTTCGTGTTTTACACGAATTACGACGGGCGCAAGGGGGCCGAACTGGCGGCCAACCCCTGGGCGGCGCTCGTCTTCTACTGGGCCGAACTGGAGCGCCAGGTGCGCGTCGAGGGATCGGTCGCGCCGGTGCCCGCCGCCGAGTCGGACGCCTACTTCGCCAGCCGCCCGCCGGGCAGCCGCCTGGGCGCTTGGGCCTCGCCGCAAAGCCGGGTCATCCCCGACCGGCTGACGCTGGAAGCGCGCATGGCGGCGCTGCAAGCCGAGCACCCCGACGGCGACATCCCCCGCCCGCCCCACTGGGGTGGCTACCGCGTCACCCCGCTCAGCATCGAGTTCTGGCAGGGCCGCCCCAACCGCCTGCACGACCGTCTGCGCTACCGCCGCGACACGCCCGCCGCGCCCTGGCTCCTGGAGCGCCTCGCGCCCTAACACCAGCCTTGGCCGCCATTAGCGCGAATATCGATTGGCTGCGGAAACGGATTGCAAACGATGAACCGACTTACATATCAACCCGGCCGCCGCGTCATGCTGCTACTCGGGATCGTAGTAGTTATCGTAGGAATGCTAGCATTCCTCGGTCTCTTAAACCAGGTGTTTCCGCCCACCTATGTCGTTTCCGAACCCAGTCGTTTTACCACGGCTACGCTTTCTATCAACTATAATGATGTGAGTAATATCAACATGCGATTCTGGCTAGTGACTCTGGCACTAGCCGGTGCTGCATGGGTAGGTCTTGTCGTGAAACGCCGTAAAACTAACCTGGGGTCAGGTATTCTGCTTGGGGCGCTTATAGCTTTGTTAATCAACGTATACACATTGGTGGTGGCCTTGTTTCGTGGCTTTTAAGGCGGTTTGATGCTCAATCAGCACCCCGGCGCCGGGCGCTTGGGCCGCTAGCCCTGGCGGCGGGTGCCGCCCAGGGGGAACCGGTCCCAGGGATTCTGGTTGGCCGTGATGCGGTAGCCGTCGGGGTCGGCAAAGACGAGCGTGCGCCCGAACGGGCCGTCGAAGGGCGGGGTGACGATAGGGGAGCCCGCCGCCGCGAGCCGGGCGTGCAGGGCATCGACATCGTCACAATCGATCCAGAGCGCCACGCCCCAGCCCGGATGCGGCGCGGCCGCGAGGTCGATTTTGGCCGCGCTGAGGCCGAAGGGGATCGTGGTGGAATCGAAGAGGACAAAATCGGGCGTGTCGAAGCGCGGGTCTACCGGCAGGCCCAGGGTCTCGGTGTAGAAGGCGCGCGAGGCCGCGAAGTTACGCACCTGCAGGCTGATAAAATCGGGTCCGCGAAGCTGTGCCATAGGGGCTTTCATCCTTTCCCAACTGCGCCGCCAGGCCGCCGGCGGCATGTGTGCTGGCTGTTGCACCTCCCTATTCTAGCGCAGGGCTGTGACAACCCTATGTCAGCAGCGCGGGCGCTTGTGAACGCGCGGATGGCCTCGCCGGGCGTCAGTACCAGGGCTGCGGTCGTGCAGCCCTGGTAGTTGCCCACAGGCCCGCGCTATAGCTGCCCCACGAAGTGCGCCAGCCGCAGCCATTCGCCCGCCGGATCGGCTACGGGCAGGTCGGTCAGCAGCAACTCGTCCAGCCCGGCGGCGAGCAGTTCCCGCAACCGCGCGGCCACGGCGGCTTCATCGCCCATCACCACCAGGTTATCGACCAGCGCGTCGCTGACCTCGCCGGCCTGCAAGGGGTAGCCCGCCGTGGCCCACATGTTCGTGTAGAAGGGCAGCCGGGCGTAATTCCGCAGGCCCCTTTTGGCCGCCTCGCGGGCGGCGGCCGGGTCCGCGCTCAGCACCACGGGCACATGGGCCACCAGCGGCGGCGCCGGGCGCCCGGCCTGTTCGGCGCCCTGGCGCAGGGCGGGCAGCGCTACGTCGCGCAGATATTGCGCCGGGGCATTCCAGGAGATCGCGCCATCCGAGATTTCCCCGGCCACCCGGTACGCGTTCTCGCCCAGCGCGGCCATCAGCAGCGGCACCGGGCGCGGATTGCTCAGCTTGCTCCGCGCGGTGAGGAAGCGCCCCGCATGGTCGACTTCGCCGTCCCAGAGCGCGGCCCGCAGCACCTCCATGTACTCCGCCAGATAGGCCAGGGGCGATTCCATCTTGATCCCGTAGACGCCTTCGGTGGACGGGCGATGGCTCGTGCCCACCCCCAGCCGCAAGCGGCCCGGCCCGAACGCCGCGACGGTGGCCGCCTGCTGCGCCAGGGCGAGCGGATGCCGCGGGTAGATGGGCACGATCGACGTGCCCATGCGGATCTCACTCGTCCGCTGGAACGCCGCCGCGAACGTCGTCAGCACGTCGGTCGAGCCGGGGCTTTGCGTGATCCAGATTTGCCGTACCCCGGCGCGTTCGGCCTCCGCTATCTGCGCCACCAGATCGGGCGCGCCGGTCCCCGCTATCCCCTGTATCGACATGCCCACCCGCTCGCGCAGGCTGTCTGTCTTCTCGTTATTACCCATTCCCACGTTGATGCCGTTCCTCTCTGTATGCGATGTATAGCCGCGACTCCCTGATCCTGCTTCAAGAAATATGCCAGAGCCGGAACCGGCGGACATGCGGCGGCCGGGTCTCAGTGACCCGGCCGCCGGTAATGCGACGGGTGGGCGCGGGGCGGCTAGACCGTGGCGGGCTTGGTGGCGCGGATGAAGGCGCTGACGAATAGATCGTCGGCCAGGCCGGCCTCGGCGGTGGCCGGAAGGGCGCAGCAGCCGCTCTCGTCGGTCACGTCGGCGGCGCTGTAGCTGCGCGTGACCTCGATGCCGATGTCCGTGAAGCCCGCCTGGGCCAGCAGGGCGCGGTAGTCGTCCTCGTGCAAGGCCCCGGCGATGCAGCCGGTCCAGGCTTCCATGCTGCGCAGGATTTCTTCGGGCGCGCTACCCCGGCGCACCACGTCGGAGACGGCGAAGCGGCCACCGGGCTTGAGCACGCGGAAGGCTTCGCGCAGCACCACGCTCTTATCCGCTGCCAGGTTGATCACGCAGTTCGAGACAATCACGTCCACTTTGTTGTCGGGCAGGGGGATGGCCTCGATATAGCCCTTGAGGAACTCGACGTTGGTGGCGCCCGCTTTGCGGCGGTTCTCGTCGGCCAGGGCCAGCATCTCGTCGGTCATGTCGAGGCCATAGGCGAAGCCGGTGGGGCCGACGCGCTTGGCCGAGAGCAGCACGTCGATGCCGCCGCCGCTGCCCAGGTCGAGCACCGTCTCGCCGGGGTGCAACTGGGCCAGCGCGGTGGGGTTGCCGCAGCCCAGCGACGCCAGCAGCGCCTCCGTGGGCACTTCGTGCGCCTCCAGCGCGCTATAGAGGTTGCTGGTGATGGCGTCGCCGCCCCCGCCGCAACAATCGGCCTGCGCGGGGCCGCCGCAACAGCTATCGCCCTGGATCACCCGCAGCGCCGACTCGCGGTAGCGCGCGCGCACTTGTTCGCGGATCGCGGGGGCTTCGGTGGGGTTGGTTTGGGTCATGGTGGTTGATCCTCCTGTTGTATGGGAATAAATCGATGCACTTCGATATAGTGCCGAAAGAAAAACGCCGGGTTAGCCCAGCGTATCCAGTTGGTCGCCGATGCGGGCGCGCAGGGCGGCCAGCGCATCGCGGCGGACGAAATAGTAGGCCCAGAGGCCGTGCTTCTCGCAGTCGATCAGCCCGGCTTCGCGCAGCAGCCGCAGGTGGTGCGAGACGGTGGGCTGCTTGACGGGCACGGCGGCCTCGATGTCGCAAACGCAGACCTGGCCGGCGTTGCGGGCCAGCACGCCCAGGATTTGCAGGCGCACCGGGTGGGCCAGGATCTGCAGATCGGCGCTGAGGCGCTCGGCGTCGCCGGCGTCCAGCCCGGCCAGCGGCGCGGGATCGCAGCAGCGCGTGCCCCGTTTGCGTTCCAGCAGTTCAATCGGTTCTCTCATGCGGCCATGATAGCACAATCCATTGAAGCGCGTCAATACATCGAAAGACCGAGTTTGGGGCGGGGGATGGGAGAGGGCCGGAGGATGAGACGGGGCCGGTTTGAAACCGGCCCCTACAGATAGGATATTCGCGCATCGTTGCACCGCGAGATCGCGAAGGACGCGATGATGGTGTCGATTATCCGCTGATTAGCGCACCGCGAAGGCGGGACGAACGCGACGATTATTTCTACTAACCGTAGTCTTCGCGTCCTTCGCGCCTTCGCGGTGAATATTAAGCGGGGCGCTAGCGCGGGGCGCGGCGCTGGCGGTGGCGGAAGGCGGCCTGGTAGTGCGTGGCGGCCTCGGCGTGGGCGCCGCGAGCGACCAGCAGGTCGGCGTAGGCGCGCTCGATTTCGCTGGCCGTCTCGTCATACTCGATCTGGGCCAGCAGGTCGAGCGCGCGCCCGAAGAGGTCGTCGGCGGCGCGGGTATCGCCGCGCTGCTCTTCGACCAGGCCGGCGGCGCGCAGAGCGCGGGCGGCGGTGCGCATCGTGTTGGCCTGGGTCATCGCGTCGGCGTTCTGCGTCTCGCCGATGACGCTCTCGCTCAGTTCGCGGCTGCGGCGCGCCCAGTCCGCCGCCTCATCGAGGCGCCCGCGGGCCAGGTCGAGCAGGGCGTAGTGCTCGTAGACCGTGCTGAGAAAGAGCCGGTTGCCGGTGGGCACCAGCAGTTCCTGCGCGCGATCGAGCCGCCGCTCGGCCTCGTCGTACTCCTGGCGGGCCGTCAGGATGTCGGCCAGGTTGACGCTCATCTTGGCCGCCGAGACCAGGTTGTCCGCGGCCTCGAAGATGCTCAGGGCGCGCCCGGCGTAGAGCTTGGCGCGGTCAAGATCGCCCGCCGCGCGATAGGCCAGGCTGAGGCCCCAGTAGATGCCCGATTGCCGCTCCAGGTTGTTGGTATCTTCGAGCAGTTCCAGCGATTCTTTATAGACTCCGATCGCCTGTTCGACGTCGTTGAGCGCCCAATAGTCATTGGCGATATTGCTGTAGATGCTGAGGCGCAGGTTCAGGTCCTTGACGACACCGGTGTGAATGGCGTGCAAACATTGTTTATGCTGCTCCAGGGCCAGCCCCGGCATGTCCTGCTCAAAGAAGGCGCCGCCAATGTCGTTGCGCACGCGCTCGACATCTTCCTCGGCGCCGCGCTGCTGGGCCAGGGACATGGCCTGCTGCAGCTCGTGGCGTGCGCTGGCCGGCTCGGCCAGGCGCAGGTAGGCGCGGGCGCGGAGGTAGAACAGGCGGTAGCGCGTATCCTCGTCAAACTCGACCAGGTGCGGGCCGGCGGCCTGCTCGGCGGCGTTGATGCGGCGCAGGGCTTCGTCGGCCTGGTTGGTATTGATGAGCATCTGCGCCGCATCGAGCTCATAGCTGAGGTCGGCCTGCAAGGCCGGCAAATCGGGCAGATCCTCGGCGGGCGGCGCGGCGTGGAGCAACTCGTTCATCGGGATCTCCAGCCGGCGCGCCATCAACTCCAGCGCCTTCAGCGAGGGCCGCGCCTTGCCCCGCTCGACCGCGCTGACATAGCTCTTCGTGAATTCCGGCTGGGCCAGTTTTTCCTGGCTCATGTGCCGTTCCAGCCGCGCCTGGCGCAAGCGCTGGCCCAGCGATTCCAGCGTGCTACGCTGAGTTTCCATGGTAGTTCCCCCCCACTACTGTGTAGTACTATACTCGACCGTGAAAGCACGGGTCAACCTCAGTATATCACACTCCTAGTCAGTGAACAAGTCGGTTACACGTCACAGATAGATAAGAATCTATTAAGGATCCGAGTAACTGTTTGCTTCCAGGGCCGCAAATTGCTACATCGGCGCTACCCCGGCGGGCCACCTGCGACGCGGACATAGGCCTCGGGTAGCACGGCCCGCTATAGGTAAGACGCGAGCGACCACGCAAAGGTTGCAAGTGGCACTCGCCTTTCCCGCGCTAGGTGAGCGGCGGAGCGACAGATCAGCCGGTAAGGTGTTCCAGAATATGGCGACCCGCTCCGCTATTCGGAATGAACGGCGACGGCGTTTATCGCTTGCGGACGGGTGCACTAGCGGCGCTCTGCGGGCCGCCCCTTGTGACTCTGAGCGCGGTCAGACCAGGCTTTGCGCCGCGGATTCGACCTTGGCGACGATGTCGGCGGGGATTTGCGATTGCTGAGCGAGGACGGCGAACTGCTGCGGGCCGACGCGCAGGCGCAGGGCCACCAGTTGGGCCAGGGTGGGCCGGCCGGTGGAATCGCCGGGCGGCTCGTAGCGTGCCACCTGGTCGAGCAACGCGGGGTCGACGCCGAGGCGCCGGGCCTGGGCGAGGAAGACATCGGGGCCGGCGGACAGGTAGATGGGGTGCATCCACTTGAGCGGGGTGTCGCCGGGCTGCAGGGTGTGGGCCTGCCAGAGCGCGTCGAAGGCGGCGGCGTAGTCGCCGCGGTTGTAGGCGGCTTCGCCGAAGTGGCGCAGGTTGGCGGCGATGAGCTCGGGGCGCCCGGTCCGGCGGGCCAGGTCGAGCGCGGCGCGATAGCATCGCTCGGCCTCGGCGGGGCGGTTGCGGGCCTGGTGAACGGCGCCCAACTGGGTCAGGTTCGCCAGTTGGCCCGCCTCATCGCCCGCCTGCTCGGCGAAGGTCAGGCTGCGTTTGTAGTAGTCGAGCGCGGCGAACAGGTCGTGCTGGCCCTCGCGCAGGCGCCCCAACTGATGCAGCGTGGCGCTCTGGCCGGTGCGGTCGTCGATGGTACCGCGCACCTCCAGGGCCTCGTTGAGCAGCGTCTCGGCGGTATCGAGATCGCCGGCCTCGCCGTGGATGAGGGCCAGGTAGTGCAGGCAGGCGGCGATATGCGGGTAGTCGTTGAGCTGGCGGGCGCTGTAGAGGGCGCGGGCGAAGATATCGGTGGCGAGGGCGGACTGGCCGCGGGCGCGTTCCAGCAGGCCGAGTTCAAACACGCTCGCCACCCACCCGGCGTGGTCGCCCAGGCTGAGGCGCAACTGAATGGCCTGGCGCAGGGCGGGTTCGGCGGCGGCAAGGTCGCCGCGGGTGCGGGCCTGCACCGCCATCTCATGCAACACCGCCGCGCCGCCCGCGCGGTCGCCGGCCGCCTGGTAGCCCTGGAGGGCTTTGTCGAGAAGGGCTTGCGCTCCCGCCGCATCCCCGCGCGTGAGCCGGGAGCGCGCCTGGTCGATGACCTCCATGTAGCGTTCTCCGTGCGGTGGGGTATGCGCGTAGAGCCGTGTCTCGGTGGCCGTCCTGGGCACCGTGCCAACCCTCGGGATCATCGCTGAGTACCCCCTACTATGATCTATTGTAGAACCGCCCGCCGCGCTTGTCAACCGGGTAGCGGCCGGACTCGGCTATCTCGCCGGCCAGGTGGTGTTCCCCTGCCCGCCGGCTGCACCCTTAGTGTAGCGGGGACGTATCGCAGATTTATCGAAAGCGCGTCCGCCCCGGATGACATTCCCGCACGCCGGGGGGCAGTCTGTCGGGCGGCATGTCCCCTGTCATTCTGAGCGCAGCGAGGAATCTCCGTCTCGTTGGGGTCGCGCTGAGACTCTTCGCTGCGCTCAGAATGACACGGATGGTCCGGTGCCGAGACTCTTCGCTGCGCTCAGAGGAACAGAGGCCACGGGCGGGCTAGGCGGCTACCGGTGTGAACCACTGCACCGCGGCGCGGGCGATGTCGGGCGGGACGGTGTGCGGGCCGTCGAACTCCTTGTAGCTTACCGCGTAGTCCGCATCGCGCAGGCTCGGCACGATGCGCCGGCTGCAGCGGTCAATGGGCAAGACGCTGTCGTGGATGCCGTGCGAGATGAAGATCCGCGGCGTGCCGGTCTGGCCGGCGGAGGCGAGGAAGCCCGGCGAGAAGGCCAGGATATGGGTGAAGAGGTCGCCGTTGGTCAGGCCCACCGAGAGGGCGTACGA
>DASSGZ010000250.1:0-2047 GCA_035693165.1 Chloroflexia bacterium
CGGCGCGACCCCGGCCTCCGCCCGCCCCGGCCTGCCGTTGGCGAGCGATGTCGTGACCCGCTCCGGGCGCGCATGGCCGGATGCCTCGGGCAGGTGCCGCAGCGGCGCGGTCCCGGCGGCCTGTTTGGCGGGCGCCACCGCGTGCAGCGCGCGCTCGAACTTCGACTCGGGCTGCGGCGCCAGGCCATAGTCCACAGCGAACACGGTGGCGAGCGTCGCCAGGTCCGCCGCGTTGCCGTCGGGCAGCAGTTCGACTTCCAGTTCATAGAAGCGCGCGGGTGCGGACCCGGTCGGGATGGTCACATCGTCCAGGCTCCACTCGGCCACGGCGCGGTCGTCCTGCTGCAAGATGGCCTTGTTGCGGGTCTGCTCCAGCGCGACCAGGTCGACCAGCGGGCGGTCGTCCGCGATTTTCTCCGCCAGGTCGCGCGCCTCGCAGGCGGGCCAGCCGCCGATTTCGAGGCCCGGCACGGTCACTTCGTACTCTTCGCGGGCATGGACCGCGTTGCGCACCGTGCCGGCCAGTTGCTTGAGGGTCAGCAACAGGCCCCCGTCGCCCGAACGCACGCGGGCCGCGTAGCCGGCGTGGTAAAAGCGCCGGTCGGGGGTATCGACATAGCGGTCGCGCACATGGGCCACGCGGCCCTTGGCGCGGTGGTAGGCGCCGAACTGCTCCGCCGCGAGCAAGCGCGCGAATGCCGCGTCGTCGGGCACCACAAACTTGGCTTCCGTCTCCATCGCCGCCACCTCCTTTCGGCTGCCTGGCCTTCACCCTGAGCAAGTTTGGTTCCAAGCGGCCATCCTGCGCCGGGTCCGGTCAGGAGTGCATCGCGAAGGCGCGAAGCATGCGAAGAACGAAACTAATATAAATAATCTTCGCGTCCTTCGTTCCCTCGCGGTGGATAACAGGGCGGGCTACTCCTGCGGATCGACGCGGCCGTACTTGGTCAGATATTTGCGGTATTTCTTGGGCAGAGCGCTGAGCGGGAAGACCACCTCGGGGTCGCTGGCGGCGCGGGCGGCCAGGGTGCCCTGCACGTCATAGGCCAGGGCGTCGGCGGCGGGCGCGGCGCGGGTGTAGCTGCCGTCGGGGTTGAGCACGCGCGCCTTGGCCGTGTCGCGCAGGTAGGCTTCGAGCACATCGGCCAGGATGGTCGCGCGCATCTGCTCGTCCTCGATAGGGAACAGCGTCTCGACCCGGTGGTCCAGGTTGCGCGTCATCAGGTCGGCGCTGCCCATGAACAGTTCCTCTTTGCCCGCGTTGTGGAAGTAGTAGAGCCGGCTGTGCTCCAGGAAGCGGCCCACGATGCTGACCACACGGATGTGCTCGCTGAGGCTGCGCACGCCGGGCCGCAGGCAGCAGACGCCGCGCACGATCAGGTCAATGCGTACGCCCTGCTGCGACGCGCGATAGAGCGCCTCGATGAAGGCCGGGTCCACCAGGCTGTTCATCTTGAAGATGAGCCGGGCCGGAGCGCCCTCGCGCGCGCGCTGGATCTCGCGCTCGATCAGGGCCAGCAGCCCGCTGCGCATCGTCACCGGGGCCACCAGCAGCTTGCGGTAGCGGGTCTGCTTCGAGTAGCCGGTCAGGAAGTTGAACAACTCGGAGACATCGGCGCCGAAGTCGGGCCGGCAGGTCAGCAGGCCCATATCGGTGTAGGCGCGCGCCGTGCCCGCGTTGTAGTTGCCCGTGCCCAGGTGAACATAGCGGCGGATGCCGTCGCCCTCCTTGCGCACCACCAGGGCGACTTTGCAGTGCGTCTTCAGCCCGACCAGGCCGTAGGTGACATGGACGCCCGCCTGCTCCAACTGCCGCGCCCACTCGATGTTGTTCTCCTCGTCGAAGCGCGCTTTCAACTCGACCAGCACGGCCACCTGCTTGCCCGCCTCCGCCGCCTTGAGCAGCGCCCCGACGATGGGCGAGTGGCTGCCTACCCGGTACAGCGTCTGCTTGATCGCCAGCACATTCGGGTCGGTGGCCGCGGTGCGGATAAAGTCGACCACCGGGTTGAACGAGTCGAAGGGGTGGTGCAGCAGGATATCGCCC
>DASSGZ010000251.1:0-6019 GCA_035693165.1 Chloroflexia bacterium
ACGCGCCCCGGCCCGCGGATGACCAGGCGGCCGTTCGTCTCGAAGTTGCGCCCGAACTGCACACGGCGGCCCAGGCGGACGCGAAACCAGGCCACCCAGCAGCGGCTGATGGCGGCGGCGGCATACGGTTTGATGCGGGCACGCAATCCCGCGGGAAGCAAAGTGGACATGGCGCCATTATACCAGAGTGCTGAGTGCTGAGTAATGACGCGACATTGACGCATGAATAGCGCTAGACCGCGAAGGCGGGCTTCGTAAACCTGGCCCGCCCGTTGACGGGCCGGGCGATCTCGCTATCGTGTGTCTACCATATCGTGGCCGGGCACGCCGCCACCGGTAGCTGGAAAGCCGGGCCGGCGGGAGTCGAAGACTCCCGCCGGCCTACCTGGTGCATATGGTGCCTGACCCCTGGGTGCGTGTCGCCGGTAATACTGCTCCCCGGTTGGCGCCGGCCACCGGGGGTGCATACAGCCTGTCTAGGGGAGATGCGCCCGCGGTTATGGTCCGTATTGTCCCCAAGATCGGGGTTCAAGCGAAGCTGGTGGACTAGTAGCTCGGGGCTGCAGCGCGCTGCTGATCGAAGCAGGAACTGCAATAGACCGGGCGATCACCACGGGGCACAAAGGGCACAGTGGTCTCACGACCGCAGGCGGCGCAGGTCACCGGATGTGCGACGTGCGCGCGCGAGACGAAGCCCTCGGTGTCGCCGCCCGTGGCCTGGCGGCGAGCGGTGCGGCAGGCGGTACATCGGGTGGGCTGATTGACCAGCCCTTTTTCGGCGAAGAAGCGCTGCTCCCCCGCCGTCCAGATGAATTCCTGTCCGCAGTCGCGGCAGTGCAGGGTTTTGTCACCAGAATTCACTTGATCCGACCTCCTTCTCCCAAGTAGTCGTCGTGTTGCCCGTCACTCCGGTCCGCGCCCTGACCTCCCCCGAAGTGCGCGCAGGTATTTTGGAGTATACTACACACGGACGCCAATAGTAGTTTAGCACAGATGCCGGGTAAAAAGCAATAGTTAGTGTTCACCAAGTTGAACTTTGCAACACTGATTGCTGTCTTTCGCAGGCGTGGTTCGTGGTGTTGATTATATTACAATATTATAAGTGTGACTATTAGGGAGACCTTACCAGATCCGTAAGGTACAACCACCGGATGCCCCGGCAGCGGGATGCCGGGGCGGCGCCACAGGAGAAGGGACGATGTTTGCTTTACTTTACCGCGGCACGGGTCGCGTGGAATTGGCTACCGGCTACAAAGCGCCGGAACCGCCGCCCGGCTGGGCGCGAATCCGCCTGACCCGCGCGGGGATCTGCGCCACCGACCTCGAATTGATGCGCGGTTATAAGGGCTTCCAGGGAGTACTGGGCCACGAGTTCTGCGGCATGGTCGCGGAGAGTCCCGGCGACCCAACCTGGGAAGGGCGGCGCGTGGTCGGCGAGATCAATATCGCCTGTGGTGAGTGCGCGACGTGCCGGCGCGGGCACCGCAGCCATTGCGAGCGCCGCCGCGTGCTCGGCATCCTCAACCACGACGGCGCCTTTGCCGACTACCTGACGCTGCCGCTTGCCAACCTGCACGTGGTGCCGGACAATGTGTCCGACGATATGGCCGTATTCACCGAACCGCTGGCGGCCGCCCTGGAGATCGCCGAGGGCGTGCATCTGCGCCCCGATATGACTATCTACGTGGTGGGCGACGGCAAGCTAGGTCTGCTGATCGGCCAGGTGCTACGCCTGAGCGGCGCCGCCTGCACCCTGCTGGGGCGCCACGCCGACAAGCTGGCCCTGGCGGCGGGCTGGGGCCTCGACACGGTGCTGCTGTCGCGCGCCGCGCCGGGCGTGCCTGCCTCTTTAGAAGCAGCAGTGCCCGATCTGCCTCCCGCCGACCTCGTGGTCGATTGCACCGGGCACCCCGCCGGGCAGCAGACAGCTTTACGCTTGCTGCGGCCCCGTGGTACGCTGGTGCTCAAGAGCACGTTCCACGGCGACGCCGCGTGGAACCCGACCGACTTCGTGGTCAACGAGTGGACGCTGGTGGGCTCGCGCTGCGGCCCCTTCGCGCCCGCCTTGCGCCTGTTGAGCCGGGGCCTGATCGACACGGCGCCGCTGATCGAGGCCACATATCCCTTGAGCGAAGGAGTCGCGGCGCTGGAACACGCGGCGCGGCCCGGCGCGCTCAAGGTGCTGCTGCGGCCCGACGGCACGTAAGGCGGCAGCGTGGGCCGGTTTGAAACCGGCCCCTACACCGCAAACGCCGGGCGCGGGCCGGATTGAAACCGGCCCCTACACCGCTACTGTTATGGCCGGTCGCGGCGAAAGGAACCAATTCTCATGGCGGATCAGACGCTGAACGTAGGCATTCTCATCTTCGACGACGTGGAGGTGCTGGACTTCTGCGGCCCCTTCGAGGTCTTCGCCAGCACCGGGCAGGCCACCGGGGCGCCCGGCGACGGCGCGCCGTTCCACGTGTTCACCGTGGCCGAGCGAGCGGAGGTTGTGCATTGCCGGGGCAATCTGCTGGTGCAGCCCCATTACACGATCGCCGACCACCCGCGCATCGACCTGCTGGTGGTGCCGGGCGGGTGGGGCACACGCCGCGAAGTCCACAACCCAGCGCTGCTGGACTGGATCGCCGCGCAGGATCGCCGGACCACGCTCACCCTGTCGGTCTGCACGGGCGCCTTCCTGCTGGCCGAACGGGGCATCCTCGACGGCCACGCCGCCACCACCCACTGGGCCAGCATCGACCGCCTGCGCCAGGGCTACCCGCGCATCGCCGTGCGCGACGACCGGCGCTACGTTGATGCCGGTCACGTGGTCACCTCGGCGGGAGTCTCGGCGGGCATCGACATGGCCCTGTACGTAGTCAGCCGCCTGTGCGGTGAAGAGGTGGCGCGCGCGACGGCCCGGCGCATGGAATACCCCTGGACGCCGGAGTAGCGCGCGTTGCGGAGCGGTCTCTATGCCGCGCTGTCTAGCGAGTCGCCGGCCTGCGCCTTGCGGCGGCGCAGGCCCAGCGCCGGCAGGATCGCCAGTGCGCAGACGACCGCGGCGACCAGGAAGCCGAGCGTGTAGACCTGCAGGCTGGCGTTCGCCAGGATCTGCTGGTACTCGGCCAGGCGGGTGTTGTAGGCCGCCTCGGTTTCGCCCAGGCCCGGCAGCGGCGCGGGGTGGTTCGCCATGAGGCTCTTGAACAGTTCCAGGCCCCAGGCGCTCAAGGCCGACAGGCCGACCATCATGCCGACCATGCGCGCCGTGTTGACCAGCGCCGAGGCCAGCCCGGCCTGCTCCTCGTCCACCCAGGCCAGGGTCGTGCTGGTGATCGGGGCGATGACCAGGCCGACGCCCAACCCGGCCAGGGCCAGGTCCAGCGTCATCTGGAGATTGGGCGTGTCGGTGTGCCAGGCGCTCATCAACCAGAAGCCCGCCGCCGTGCAGACCATCCCTGCGGCGGCCACCACGCGGTAGCTCAACCGCTCGGCCAGTGCCCCACCGATCACGGCGCCCACCGGGATGAGCAGGGTCAGGCGCAGCAGCAGCAGCCCACCGTCGGCGGCTCCGCCGTTGAGCACGCTGGCGACCAGCAACGGGATGTTGACCATGGCCGTGATCAGCGCCATGCCGACCATCGCGTTCAGCACATGAGCCAGCGTAAAGGGCACGCGGCGGAACAGGCCCGGCGGCAGCAACGGCACCGGCACGCGCCGCTCCCACCAGAGGAAGGCGGCGGTCAGCACGACCGCGCCGATGAGCAGGGCCGGCGTCTGCCAGATGGGGCTGCCCGACTCGGCGCTCGTGTCGAAGCCGCCGATGCCCGCGATGGCGCTGTTGGAGGACGAACTGGAGAGCCCCAGGGTCAGCGCCAGCAGCGCGCCGCCCAGCAGCCCGGCCCCCAGCCAATCGATCCGGCCCGGATAGCGGGGATGCGGCGCGGTCCATAACACCAGCGCGCCGATGACGGCGCCCAGCGGCAGGTTCAGCCAGAAAATCCAGCGCCAGTCCATGACGCTGATGATCGCCACGCCCCAGAGCGGGCCGAGCACGCCGCCGCCTTCCGCCGCCGCGCCAAGCAGACCCAGGGCGAACGCGCGGCGGCCCTCGCCGTACCAGCCGCGCACCATCGCCATGCTAACCGGCAGCAGCGCTCCGCCGCCCACCGCCTGGATCACCCGTGCGGCCACCAGCCACGGTAGCGTCTGCGAAAGCGCGGCCAGCACCGAGCCGATCAGAAAGACGACCAGGCTCAGCAGGTAGATGCGCCGCCGCCCGAAGACATCGGCCACGCGGCCCATCAGCGGCAGGGTTACGGTGTAGCCCAGCAGGTACGCCGTCACGATCCAGCCCAGTTGGTCGAGATGGATCGGCGCGATCTGGTACTCTTCCTGAACTTTATAGAGCACCGTGACGACGACCGTCTGGTCGAGCGCAGCCAGCACGACGCCCGCCGCGACAATCGCCAGCCCGGCGCGCGGCCCCGGCCCGCTACGCGCGGGGGTGGGCGACGGCGCCTCGGCCAGGGCGGGCGGCCTGCTCACGGTTTGCTCGGCGCGGAGCCGACGGTCGGTTTCTGGATATCGACGGGCGCGTTGAACTGCGAGAACTTGACCGTGCGGACGATGTTGCCCGGTTCGCCGTTCATCAGCGGGCCCGACAGCTCGACCTGGACCAGCCGCGAGTCGGCGGTGCTGATCCAGAGCCGGGCGGGCAGCGGCGCGGTGGCGTTGACTTCGGTGCTGAGCGCCTTGAGGGCATCGGGGCTCAGGGTGGTTTTCACGCGGTAGCAGGCGACGCCGTCCACGCTTTCGGTGCCGTCGTTTTGCGGGTCCTTGGCGTTGGCGAGGATGTCGGCGATGCCTTTGCTGGGATCGAAGGCGGCCAGGACATTGAACGACGGCGGCATGCGCTGCCAGCGCCCGCTGGCCGGGTCGGTCATGTACTGCTCGGTGCCCAGGCCGACGACCTGGACCTCGATAGCGGAACCCAGCAGCAGGGCTTTGGCGGTGGCGCGGAGTTTGTCGGGCTTGGCCGCATCGCCCTCGGCGTGGACCAGGAAGAGGCCCTTGGGGTAGGTCTCCAGCTTGTTGGTGTCGAGCAGGAAGTGCAGGCTGGTGATGTCGCGCATGGCCGCGACGCTCTTGGTGATGATGTCGCCGGCGGGCGGTACCGGCGAGTCGCCACAGGCGGCCACGGCCAGGCATAGCAGCAAGAACGCAATCCAACGGGCTGCCCGGCCCGTTACAAAAGAGAGACGCATAAGGGTCGTGCTCCGTCCTATGCCGGGTCCCGTGGCCGCCGCGCGGCGGGGAGTGCCGGTCTGCCCCTATCCTAGCCGATAGGGCGCGGTCATGTCAACCTGGGGCGGAGGTGTAACTTTTGGCCCTGTTGCGCGTATAATGTAATGGGTGGCACGCGACTCGCCAGGGTCGCGGCCGGCCGGGAACCCGGCACCCCCCAATCTACCAACCGGCTGCGCCGTGATGTGCGCGCGTGGCCCGTTCGCCCTCAGGGCCGAGGTCTGTCAACTTGGATCAATCCGCACACGAAGCGCGCCCCGCGGACACGGTCGTGCCCGCCCCATCGGAAACCCCCCGCTATCTCCTGCCCGTTACCGACGCCGATATCACCGTTGCCGAGCGGCATTACGGCAGCAAGTCGATCGTCCGCGAAGTCATCGAAGCGGTTGTGCTGAGCCTGATGATCTTCCTGCTGGTGCAGAGCGTGGTCCAGAACCGCCAGGTGCTCGGCCACAGCATGGATCCCACGCTGGCCGACCAGGAGCGCCTGTTCATCGACCGCGCGTCCTACTTCCACCTGGGGTCCACCTACCCGTTGGGCGGCCCTTTGCGTGGTGACATCGTGGTGTTCCGGCCCCCGGTGCAAGGCGAATCCGAGGACTATATCAAGCGCGTGATCGCCGTGCCGGGCGAGGCCGTGCAGGTGAAGGCGTACGACGGCGTCTATGTGAACGGCCACAAGCTCGACGAGCCGTATATCAAGGACACGCCCGACTACAACTGGCCG
>DASSGZ010000252.1:0-15610 GCA_035693165.1 Chloroflexia bacterium
GCTATGCAGCATAGCACCGCGCGCCGCCATGACTATCCGCCCGGTGTGCCCGCGGTGAATCCTTGTCGGGTTTTTGTCGGGTTTTTGGTTGGATCGGATTCGCGGGTTCTGTGGTTTAATGGAAACAACACAGAAGTACCGCGGCCAGGACAACGCGTGAGGGAGAAACGATGGTTACGATTGCAGCCCTGCCCAAAGGGTCCCAACCCTATGCCCCTGAAGTCGAAGAATACGCCCGCGGGCTGATCGAGGCGGCGAACGCGATCCGGCTGCCTGAGTTGTTTGCCGCGCCGCACCCCGATGCCCTCTATCAACTGCACGACCGCAACGGCGTCAGCGTGGTGGCCGTCCGCACGCCGGGCCTGAGCGAAGCCCAACTGATCAAGCTGCTGCGCTATCGCATGGCCCAGTACCTGGTGGTCCATTTCGTCAACCACGCCCAGGTCTATGCCGCGCGCATCGAGCACGAGCCGGTGGACCTGGTCGCGCCGGGCGATGTGCATGTCATCGCCGGCAACAGCGCCACCGGGGAGATCCTCTGTTATGCGGTGCTGCGCGACGCGCCGCAGGCGCGCCCCGGCTGCACCATGCGCGAACAGGACCGGCCGCTCTTTCCCGCCGAGGAACTCTACGGCTGGGGCGTGTTTAACCGCCTGCGGATTTTCCCCGATCTGCCGGCCGGCAAGGTGCGCGAGATCGGGCGCTTCATGAAGAATCAGCAGTTGGCGGCGCTGGACGAACTGGGGGCGCGCGGCCCCATCGAGGTCGGCGTGGCGATGTTCCATATCCTGGTCGGCCCGCTGCGCATGGAAGTCGATGCCTTTATCGGCGACATCGAAGAGGGCGTCGCCGGGCAAAACCTGGCCTTTTTCCACACGCCCATGGTCGTCGTGCATAGCACACCGCCTTACGAGAGCGAGGACTCGTACCTGTTCCTGCGCCACCAGTACCGCACCATTTACCCGTTCGCGGCCCTGGTCTCGGATCTGACGGACCCCATGCGCACGCGGCTGCCGCAGATCGAGCAGGCGCTGGCGCTGCCGGGCAAGCAAGGTGTCCTGGCCCTGGTCGGTCTCAAGCGCGATCTCCACGCGAGCCGCAGCAGCCTGGCCCCGCCCGACTACCTGGATCCGCTGATCGATTCGGCGCTGCCCCAGCAAGGCATCCCGATGCACCAACGCCGGGCCATGCTCGACGTGGGCGAGCGGGTGCGCCAGTTCCCGCTGTTCAGCGGGCTGTCGGTGGCCGAGGCCACCGTGCTGGGATCGTTCATGGAATGCATTGAGGTGCCGGCGGGCGAGGTGATCGTGCGCCGGTGGGAGTGCGGCGATAGCCTCTACCTGGTCGAAGCCGGCGAAGCGATCGTCCAGATTGCCCGGCCCAACGGCCCGCCCGTCCAGTTGGGCGCCATCCAAGCGGGCGATTATTTTGGCGAAATCGCGCTGCTGACCGGTGGCGAGCGCACCGCCGACGTGGTGGCCTGCACGCCCATGACGTTGCTGAAACTCGGCCGAGACGCCTATGTGCGCTACCTGCGCCATGTCGCGGAAGTCGATCAGAATCTCGCCCACACCGCCACCCGGCGGGCCACCGCGGTCATCCGCAGCGTGTCCGCTACCTGATCCAACCCGCTGCTACACCCCACATTAAAGGTGAGGCCCGACCAAACGGTCGGGCTTCGCCGGCTTTCAGAGCCGGCGACGAATAAGCGGGGAACGGGGCTTTGCGCTGAGGCGGCGCGGCGGTTGCGGTTGGCCTGGGGGAGAAAAAAGGAACCCCGTCCTTTAGGGGGACGGGGTCCTTTTTGCGTCTGCATCACCAGCATGCTGGATTTCGCTTGCGCTAAATCTAGCTGACCTTGCTGGTGATGCCATGCTTACTACTATCCATGGGCATCACCTCCTTATTCCTCTGCGGAAACCTCCCAGGGGGAGGTGCATTGCTTACAACTGAGCTTATTATAACTAATACCAAATGGTCTGTCAAGGACCAGGAGTCGGAGACGCCGTCGGTCCAGGGGCCGAGGTGGGGGCGCCTTTCGCCGGGACCGTGAGCACCTGGCCGGCCTGGATCTGGTTGGGGTCCACGATGTTGTTTAGCTTGACCAGTTCTTCCACCGTGATGCCGAACTCCTGGGCGATGCCGGAGAGGGTATCGCCGGGCTTGATCGTATATTTGCCCGTGGCGCCGGGCGCGGCGGCGCCAGGGCCGGGCGTGCTGGTCGGCGCCACGGCAGTGGGCGACGGCACATGGGTCACGTCGAAGTGCACCTGCTCAATGGGCGTGTTGGTCGGCTCGCCCGGTCCGGGCGTGGTGCTGGGCGGCGGGCCGACGGTGATACTGCAGGCGCTGATCAGGCTTTGCACCAGCAGCAAGAGCACGGCGATCCGCCGGGTTGCGGGAGTCAGTATGTGTTGTGCGACCGGGCGGATGGATGAGTTACTGGTTGCCGTTTGCGTCGGTTGGGTCGTTCGGAGCATCGCTATCCTTACCGGCATTGCGCCCCGTATTCGGCACCGTATTGAAGGTGGCGGGGGGCAGATAGAGCACCTGTCCGATCTGCAACTGGTCACTAGTGAGCCGGTTATAGGTGCGTAAACTAGACGCTGTGGTGCCGTACATTGCCGCGATCGTGTCGAGCGTATCGCCCGGCCGCACGATGTAGAAAGCCGGGGCCAGATATGGGGTGATCAAGGCCCCCTGCGCGCCCTGCAAGGGCACCGAGTTGATGACGCCGCTGGGCGCCGTGGTCGTGTTGCCGCCGCCCGTGGACGCCGCGGGCTGGCTGACCGGCTGGGACGCCGCCGGGGCGCGGGCGGGCGCCGCCGCCGCGGGGGCCGCCGCGCCCGACACCGGGCGGGAACTGATGCTGATCCCCGAGGATGGGCTGGTGATTCCGGGGATGGGCAGGTTAAGGCCCGACAGGATGCCGGATCCGGCGGCACACACGCCGCTGACCAGCAACAACAGGCCGACCACCCAGAGGGCGATATAGGTCAGGCACCCATTCCCGCGGATGGCCGAGAGGGGACCACCCTTCTTCTTGCCGCCGCCGCCACCGCCGCCACCGTGTCCTGCCATGGCTTGCTCCTGGTCCTGCTCGCCCGCCCGTCCGCAGGCAAGTCACTGCCGGCAATGGCCGGCGCCCGCGGGTGCTGCGGGCCTGTAACAATCAAAGTACGATGCGCCGCGCTGCCGGGCCACGGCCCCCGAGATGAATCGCCAGTCAGGAATCAGGGGGAACTGCCGGCCAACGGCGCATGTTAGAACGCATGCGCGCACGCGTAGTTATGTCTATTCTAGCACAGCGATTCCGGTTTGTAAAGTAGCGCCGGTTTTGGGTATAATCGGGCAACGGTAGCCGTTGGCGATGGGTGGTGAGCGTGTGGCATTATATGTAGAGGTAGCGGTTGACCGCCCGCGCCCGGCGGGCGCGTCTGCCGAGGGCGACCTGGGCCTCATCCTCAGCTACCGCATTCCCCCGGACATGGCGGTGCGCCCCGGCCACCTGGTGCTGGTGCCCCTCGGCGGGCGGGTGACGCAGGGCATCGCTGTCGCCACCACCGATACCCCCGCCGTCGCCGCCGACAAAATCCTCGAACTGCTGCGCCTGGTCGATCCCGATCCCGTGCTGACGGCGGACCAGCTCGAACTGGGCCGCTGGATCGCGGGCTACTATCGCTGCTCGCTGTACGCCGCCCTGGCCTTGATGCTGCCGCCGGGCGTGAGCAGCCAGGAAGTGGTCACGCTGCACCTGGTACCCGGCGGGCGCGAGCGGGCGGGTGCCGCCCGGCTGACCGCCCGCCAGGCGCGCGTGCTTGACCTGCTGGCCCAGGCGGGCGGTGTATTACCCGCCGACCAGGTGCGCCGCCGCCTGGATGGTGGCGACCTGAACACGGTGGCGCGCCAACTGGAGAAGCGCGGCCTGATTGAGCGGCGCTCGGCGCTGGTGCGCCCGCGCGTGGGGCCGCGCCACGAGTTATTCGTCCGCCTGGCGGCGCCGGCGCCCGACGGCAAAGCGCCCCGGCTGGGCGCCGTGCAGAGCGCCGCGCTCGACTGGCTGGCCGCGCCGCCCCCGGCGGCCGGCAACGGCAACGGCGAGGCGCCCGGAGACGGCTGGCGTGCGGCCCGCGCCCTCTACCGGGCGGTGGATGGCGCCGCCCGCGGCACGCTCACCCGGCTGGCCGAGCACGGGCTGGTCACACTCGAAGAGCGGGTGGTCTGGCGCGATCCGCTGGCGGGGGTGCGCCCGCCGCCGTATGCGCCGCTGCTGCTGACCGGGCGCCAGGGCCAGATCTGGGATGCGCTGGCCGGGGCGCTGGAAGCCCGGCGCACGCGCAAGCCGGACGCTCCCGCCGCGTCGTACCTGCTGCATGGCGTCACCGGCAGCGGCAAGACCGAGATCTACCTGCGCGCGCTGGGCCTGGCTCTGCGCCTGGGCATGCAGGCCATCGTGCTGGTGCCCGAGATCGCGCTGACCCCGCAGACCATGCATCGCTTTGCCGGGCGCTTTCCGGGGCGCGTGGCCCTGCTGCACTCGCGCCTGGGCGCGGGCGAGCGCTACGACCAGTGGCGCCAGATCCGCGACGGCGGCTTTGACGTGGTGGTCGGGTCGCGCTCCGCCGTCTTCGCGCCGCTGCCGCGCCTGGGGCTGATCATCCTTGACGAGGAACACGAGTGGTCGTATAAGCAGGACAGCTACCCCTACTACCACACGCGCGAGGTAGCCCTCAAGCGCGCCGCGCTCACTGGCTCAGTCGTCGTGCTCGGCAGCGCGACGCCCGACGTGGCGACCTACCACCGGGCCACCCGCCCGCCGGTCACGCCTGACCCGGTGCCCGGCGTGCAGTGGCACCTGCTGAGCCTGCCCGCCCGCGTCGGCCTGGGCCGCGGCCCCGACGGCGCCGAGGTGACCACCGAACTGCCGATGCCGCCCGTGCGCGTGGTCGATATGCGCCAGGAACTGCGCGGCGGCAACCGCTCGATCTTCAGCATGGCGCTGCAACAGGCGCTGGCTGCCACGCTACGCGCGGGCGAACAGGCCATCCTGTTCCTCAACCGGCGCGGCAGCCGCACCTTCATCCTCTGCCGCGCCTGCGGCTACGTGCCCACCTGCCCGCAGTGCGACATCCCGCTGGTCTACCACGCCGATATCGACTTGCTGCTCTGCCATCGCTGCGACCTGCACAAGCGCGAGCCGCATCCCTGCCCGCGCTGCGGCTCGCCCAGCATCAAGCGTTTCGGCGCGGGCACCCAGCGGGTCGAGGAGGAGATGCGCCATCTGTTCCCCGCCGCGCGGGTGCTGCGCTGGGACCGCGACACTGCCGCCCGCAAAGGCGCCCACGACGACCTGCTCGGCGCCTTCGTGCGCCAGCAGGCCGATGTGCTGGTCGGCACGCAGATGATCGCCAAGGGGCTGGACCTGCCGCTGGTCACGCTGGTGGGCGTGATCAGCGCGGACACCGGCCTGCACCTGCCCGACTTCCGGGCGGGCGAGCGCACGTTCCAACTGCTGACCCAGGTGGCCGGGCGGGCCGGGCGGCGCACGGCGGGCGGCCAGGTGATTGTCCAGACCTACAGCCCCGAACATTACGCGATCCAGGCGGCGGCCCGCCACGACTACCGCTCGTTCTATACGCAGGATATCCGCTTCCGCCTGGCCCACGAATACCCGCCCTTCAGCCGCATGGCGAAGCTGGTCTACAGCGCCTACTCCGAAGCCGCCTGCCAGATCGAGGCCAACCGCCTGGCCGGCGTGATTCTGGACCTCGCCGCCGGGCTGGACGAGGAGATCGAGGTGCTGGGTCCGGCGCCCTCGTTCATGCATAAGCTGCGCAACCGCTACCGCTGGCAGTTGCTGTTGCGCGGCACCGATCTTGCCCCGCTGTTGGCCCAACTCGCCCTGCCGCCCGGCTGGACCCTCGACATCGACCCGGTGAGTATGCTTTAGAATGCCGGTAGAGTCAGGTACGGCAAAACCGCCGATATTAGACGAGTTCATGAGCGACGGGCTGGGGGGTTAGCAAGCGCTTCCGCTTGTGGCACGCGCTGGGCGATAGGATGGGTATGAAGCAACCGGCTTGAAGGAGAGGTACAGGACACTAGTCCAAGTCAGTATGAGGAGGTTTCTATGAGCCGAAAGAGGGGATTCACGGAGGAGGAACGCGGCGCGATGCAGGAGCGCGCCCGAGAGTTGAAGGCAGGCGAAGCGGATGGTGACAGCATTGTGCTCGCGAAGATCGCCGAGATGGCGGAACCGGATCGCGCCATGGGTCAGCGACTCCATGCGATCCTCAAAGCCAACGCGCCCGAGCTCACGCCGAAACTCTGGTATGGGATGCCTGCGTATGCCAAAGGCGGCAAGGTCGTCTGCTTCTTCCAACCCGCGCAGAAGTTTAAGACGCGGTACGCGACGCTCGGCTTCAACGACACGGCGAGCCTTGACGACGGCGCCATGTGGCCGGTCGCCTACGCGCTGACAGAGTTGACCGCCGCCGAAGAGGAAAGGATCGCCGCGCTCGTGAAGAAAGCGGCGAGCTAAGGGCGCGCCCGCCGCTCACGGTCTGCCGCGCAGACCGTGAGCGGACCCTGCCGGCAATCAGGTCTTGATGGTACAGGCGTAAGTCTATGAACACCTTTTTGCAAATCAAGAAGAGGCCGAAAGGCCTCTTTTTGCGTTGGCTGCATGGAAAGAATATCCATTCATCTGTTCGAGCTACTTGGAAAAGACGGTTTGTCAGGCATACTTAGCCGTCGACGCCGGTGATTCGGGTGGCGGGTGGGCCGGTTTCAAACCGGCCCCCTACAGCGCGGGGTGCCGGGGTGCGCGGCGGTTGCAACCCCGCCCCTACAGCAGCCAGGCACCGGGTCGTGGCGCTGTTCCTGCTGTTGCGGGTCGGTAGCATCGGTTTTGGCGGCAAATGTGGTATGATAGAAGGAAGCATTTGTTTATTCGCCATTGGTCGGATCGCCCGATCGCCAGTGGTGTACCGCGTGGAGGCGGAGGATAAGGCAGCATGGCAACACTGAATATCGTAACCGATGAGCATCCCAGCCTGCGCAAGCAGGCCCATAAGATCAAGCAGTTCGACCCGGCGTTGAAGAAACTGGCGCAGGATATGTTCGAGACGATGCGCGCCGCCAACGGCATCGGCCTGGCCGCGAACCAGATCGACCAACTCCTTCGCATCATCGTCGTTGAGTTGACGCCCGATCCGGAGGAAGACGCGCCCGGCAGCCGGGCCGTGCGACTGGCGCTGTGCAACCCGGAGATCGTGGAAAGCAAGGGGCGCACCCTGGGCACCGAGGCGTGCCTCAGCCTGCCGGGGTGGGTCGGCGAGGTGCCGCGCGCCGCCAGCGTCGTCGTCAAGGGTCAGACTCTGGACGGCAAGGCCACCCGCGTGAAGGCCGACGGCATGTTCGCCCGCGTGTTGCAGCATGAGATCGACCACCTGAACGGCGTCTTGTTTACCGACCGGGTGGAAGACCTGTCCACGCTGCACAAGGTCTCGCCGCGCGAAGCGGCCGAGGCCGGTGAAGTGGCCCCCGCCGACGAAGTCCACACCGACGACGGCGACCTGGTCGTGCTCAACTCCCAGCGCTCCTGAGCCGGGCGCTCGCGCCGGTTCAGCACGTTAAAGGGCGGTGCCATAGCGGCACCGCCCTTTGCTGTACTCCATTGCGGCCCGGCTACGCGACCTCCAGCACCATGCCGCTGCCGTGGTCGCGGGCGTCGGTGAGGAAGCCGCGCAGGCACTCCAGATACTTCTGCGCCAGGGGGTCGCTGAGTGTGACCGTCGAGAGTGCCTGCTGCAAATAGACGGCATCGGCGGCGGTGAGGTAGCCGAGGAAGCCCGTTTGATCGCCGGTGTAATGCAGTTCCAGGTCGGCGCGGAACCCGGCGGCCAGCTTCGCGAGCAGAGCCAGCACATCCTGCGGCACCGCGACCGCGCCCGCGAGCGCCCCGGCCACCAGGGCGACGAAGTTGGCGTAGCGGTCGTCGGCGGGCGGCGCGTAGATAAACTCGCGCTGGGCGGGCGTGCCCAGCTCCCAGGATGCACCGCCCGCCGTCTTGTAGCGGCAGAGATCGATCAGGTCATGGTGGATCGAGCGGTTTTCGCCGCAGGGCACATTGATCAGCATGCAGCGGCCCCGCTCCTCCAGCATGCCGATCACCGGGGTCCAGGCCGGGTCGGCTTCGGCGGTGGGGTCGGGCGGGTTCAGACGGGCGATGCCGGGGCATTTGGTGTTGTATTCGCAGATGCCGTTGGTCCAGTGTTTCAAGGGGCGCCGGCAGCCGCGGCGGGTCCAGGTCTGCGCGTATTGATAGTAATGCTGCAGCAAGGGGAAGTCGCCCACCAGGCGCTCCAGGTCGCTGAAGTCGTTCTGGTAGTAGGCGCGGCGAACCGCGGGGTACAACGTTGTCTCGAACAGTTGCCCGTCGAAAGCCAACACGTAATAGCCGATCATCGTCGTCCCTTGCGCTACAGGTGTTGCGGGTGCCGGGTGCGAGGCGACGCCTATATTACACGCCCGGCCGGGGCCTGTCAAGCGCACTTGACAGCCGGGATCGTTTGCTGTATGCTGCAGGCAGTTGTCCAAGGGGTACCTCGCCCGCTCCTTTGCCGCCACGGACGCCACTATTCATTGCATACATGCTAGCCGGAGGATTCGTCGGTGCCATTCACGGACCCTTTTCGTCCCCAGGACCAGATCGATCAGGTGCGAAAGGTGGGCCGGCTGGCCCAGTTGCTCCTGGAAATGCGCAGTGAATACGAGCGCAAGCCGCGCCGGGCGCTCCTCGACCAGATTATCGCGCGGATCGACGAACTGTCGGCCTTGCGCGCCGAGATGAGCAAGGCCCTGGAAGCCGGCGAGGCCACCGCTTCCGCCAACGCCCCCCACGAATAAGAATCGTCAGCCTGGTTGCGCCGCCGGTGGGAAGTCCTACCGGCGGTTTGTTGTGCCCGCGCAGACGCACTTATCGGGCGGGAAGGCGAGTGCTCCGGTGGGTGGAAATGTGATTAACTGTGGAAGAGGTCGTCCATCTGCCGGGCAATCTCGTCGCGGAATTCGCCGCTGAGTTTATCGGATCCCCCGGCGCCGTTGAGAGGCGCGGGCGTGCCGGGGCCGGGCGGCAGATCGGGCGCCGCGGGCTGCGGCGCGGGCGCGCTCGTCGAGGCGTCGAGCACGCGGCCCAGGCGGGCGCTCGCTTCGCGGCTCCAGAAATTGACCAGCCCGCTGTTGGAGGTCTGCTGGTACAGCGTCATCAAGATGGCCTGCCAGCCGACCGGCGTCAGGCAGATATTGAGGCCGGCGCCCTGATAGAGCAGGGTCGAGGCTTTACTCTCCCCCAGTGAGCGCCCCAGTTCCTGCCAGGAGGCGAAGATGCTGGCGGCCAGCGCGAACAGCGTCGGGTAGCTATTGTGGACCTCGCGGCCCTGGCGGGCAATGAGCGAGCCGGTGCTGTCGATCAGGCAGACTTCCTTGGCCTCGGCGCGCGCCAGCAGCAGACTGAGCACCTGGTTAATGCGCGCCGTGTCGCCGGGGCGGACCACCACGGTGCCCGGTGCGTGGATTGCCGGCGCCGGGGGCGCGGGCAGCGCGGCCTGCGGGGCGCCAGGAGGCACCGGTGGGCCGGCGAGGGGCGGGGGACTCTCGGCGCCAGGTGGGGCGGCCAGGGTCAGCAAGTTCACCGCCAGCATGTCGCCCACAATGCGGCTGACCTTCGCGGGGTCGATTTGCAGATGCTGGGCCACCTCGCTCAGGGTGGCCCGCCCATCGAGCGCGCAGAGCACCTGCCAGCTATCGCCGTCCAGGGCCCCGCGCACGCTGTCGCGCGTGCGGCCCTCGGCCAGGGTATACACCTCGTCCAGCCGCGCCTCGGTCTCGCCCGGCGACTCGGCTTCGTCGAGCAACATGACCTGGCCGCTCAGGATCTCATCGACCGTCATCGCGCCCACGGGGATGGTCCCGCTGGGATCGGGCGGCGTGAACTGGAATTGCCAGCGCCCGCGCGTCCAGGCCAGCAGCCGCGACATGACCTCGATAATCTGGATCTCCACGGCCATGGCGAGATCTTCGACCGAAATCAGCCCCAGTTCGAGCAGGATCTGGCCGAGCCGCTTGCCCGGCTGGTCGATCTGAACGGCGGCGGCCTGCGCCACCTGCGCGGGGGTGAGGCGCCGGGTGCGCACCAGCACTTCGCCAAGCCGGTCGCCCTGCAAGGTGGAGTCGGCATGAATGATCTGCCCCTGCACGAACGCGATCGACGCGCGCTGGGTCGCGTCCCACACGCGCAGGGTGCCGGTCATGCCGCCGCTGGCGACCATTTGGAGCACCGCGACGATGTTTAATTCTTCGAGCGTTCCTTCCAACGCCATGGCTTTCTCCGGATGCAGGCCAATCAGATGGTGGGGCCAGGCAGGGGCACGTCCGCCGGGTTGCTCCAGGGGCCTTTGCGTGGCAGGCACACCCGCGGACAGAGGGGCCGGCGCGTGGGTCTGTCCTTCGACTGTAGTATACCATATCGCCCTGGAGCGCGGCAAAAGTCCCGCCCCCGATCCCCCCGCTGTGGCTGGCAGGCGGGCGGGGCGATATGGTACAATATAGTTCAGACTGGTTGCTCAGCAACGGGCCACCGGCCTGGCAATCCCCTCTTTTCTTTCAGGAAGCCGGCGCACCGGTATCCGTTCACCGGTGCCCGGCAGGTAGATCAGACGCATATGGCCCGCTATCCCATTGGTTAGGAGATCATGCATGCCCCGCGTTACGTCGAAAGGCGCCCTCGGCGGCGCCGTGTTATTGCTGCTGCTCGCGTTCGCGCTGCTGGTGACCGGGTGGCCCGGCGCCGCCCCCGCCGCCGCCCCGGCGCATACAGGCCCCCGCCAGGCCCTGCCCGGCGCGGCCGCCGGCGGGCAGACCGCCCCCGTCGCGGCCCAACCGGCGGCCAAAGGCCCGGACGGCGGCCCCGGTATCGGCTATTCCGAACGCAACGATCTTTCGCGCCCGCTCAGCCAGTTGACGGCGGTGCCCGCCGCGCCGCGGATGGGCGAAGAGCGCGAAATGCCCACCCTGGGCGGCAAGCCCTTCCCCGTCGTGAAAGACCCGGTGGTGCAAAACTGGTTCAGCCGCGACCAGCAGGAGGCGTCCATGCCGTCTCCGCTCACCAACTGGGAGGGCGTCGGCAACCTGGACCATGTCTATCCGCCCGACACCGTGGGCGATGTCGGCCCGAACCACTATATCCAGTGGGTCAACACCCATTTCCAGGTCTTCAACAAAGCCGGCGTGTCGCTCTATGGCCCCACGGCGGGTAACGCGCTGTGGAGCGGCCTGGGCGGCGTGTGCGAGACGACGAACCAGGGCGATCCCGTCGTCGTCTACGACAGCATCGACAATCGCTGGGTGATGAGCCAGTTCGCGTTCAACGTCAGCGCCGGTATTCCGGTGGCGCCCTTCTACGAGTGCGTGGCCGTCTCGCAAACGTCCGACCCGCTGGGCGCCTGGTATCGCTACGCCTTCCAACTGAGCACCCGCTACTTCGACGACTACCCCAAGTTCGGCGTCTGGCCCGACGGCTATTATGCCTCGTTCAACACGTTCGACAGCCAGAGCAGCAATTACAGCTTCTCGGGGGCCTGGGCGGTGGTCTTTGATCGGGCCAAGATGCTCACCGGCCAGCCGGCCAGCTTCCAGTATTTCGCGCTCTCGGCTAACGACGACGCTCTGATGCCGTCGGACCTGGACGGCCCGACGCTGCCGCCGCCCGGCGCGCCCAACGTCTTCGCCATGATGAGCAATTCGGCCAACGTGCTCAAGTTGTATAACTTCCATGTGGACTGGGCCAACCCGGCGGCGTCCAGCTTCATCAACACGGCCAATCTGCCCACCGCGCCCTACAACTATCTCTGCCCGACCACATCGCACTGTGTGCCGCAGGCGGGCACGGCCATCAAGCTCGACGGCCTGGGCGACCGGCTGATGTTCCGCCTGGCCTATCGCAACTTCGGCAGCTACCAGACGATGGTACTGAACCACACCGTGGCGGTCACGGCGCAGCAGGCGGGTGTGCGCTGGTACGAGATCCGCAACCCGGCCACGGCGCCCACGATCTACCAGCAGGGCACCTACGCTCCCGACGGCAACAGCCGCTGGATGGGCAGCGTGGCTATGGACGGCGACGGCAACATGGCTCTGGGCTACAGCGTGAGCGGCCCCGGCATGTATCCCAGCATTCGCTACACCGGGCGCCTGGCGAGCGACCCGCCGGGGCTGATGACCCAGGGCGAATTCAGCATCATCGAGGGCACCGGCGCGCAAACCGGCACCGGCTCGCGCTGGGGCGACTACTCGATGATGAGCATCGACCCGGTGGACGATTGCACCTTCTGGTACACGCAGGAATACATCCTGAACACCGGCACGGCGCCCTGGCGCACGCGCATCGCGTCCTTCAAGTTCTCCTTCTGCCAGGGGGCGATCCCGACCGCGACGCCGCAGCCCACGGCCACGCCGCAGCCCACGCCGACCCTGGCGCCGGGCCAGCACTTCACCGACGTGCCGCCAGGTGCGCTGTTCTATGATCAGATCAACTGGGTCGCCGATGCCGGGATTGTCTCCGGCTATGCCAATGGCGACGGCACCTTCAGCTTCCGCCCGCTCAATGCCGCCACCCGCGGCCAGGTCAGCAAGATGATCGTGCTGGCCCAGGGCTGGCCGATCACTACGACCGGCGGCCCGCACTTCCGCGACGTGCCCACCTCGCAGCCGTTCTACGCGGTGATCGAGACGGCCTACGCCCATGGCGTGATGAGCGGCTACTCCTGCGGCGCGCCAGGCGAGCCGTGCCCCGGACTCTACTTCCGCCCGAACAACAACGTGACCCGCGGGCAATTCGCCAAGATGCTGGTCAACGCCCGCGGCTGGTCCGCCAACCTGGCCGGCGCGCCGCACTTCGTCGATGTGCCGGTCGCGAATCCGTTCTACAGCTTTATCGAGACGGCCTTTAACCACAGCATCATCAGCGGCTACACCTGCGGCAGCCCCGGCGAGCCGTGCCCCGGCGGCTACTTCCGCCCGAACAACAATATCACCCGCGGCCAGCTCGCCAAGATGATCGACAGCGCCTATCACACGACGCCCTAAGCGCGGGCCGGCCCTGCACCTCGCGCCCCTCTCGCTCGCCGGGAGGGGCGCTGGTTTTTTGGGCGGCGCCCTGGCTGGGGTATACTCCATGAGCCGCCGGCTAGCCTTACGAAGCCCGCCTGCGCGGGCTGGTTTGTTAATCCGCCGGCAACATTTGTACGTTATATTGTTGGGCATGAAGACACGACCGCGTTGGTTCGGGGTTCGCTGGTATGCATTGTGCTGCGCGGATGCCGGCTGCGGTTCACGCCGCTGGTCACCGTCCGAGGCTCGGTGCCGGGGTGCCTTCCGCCGGAGGTTCGCCCGGATGCCAGGAAACGATTGCTAAACCGATAATCTTGCGCGCCGCCGGCCCGTCCGGTGCGCGCGTATCGCGCTGCTCCTCCCGCCGTTCCGGCCGGTCCACTGGTGTGCCGCCGAGTTGTGTGGAACGCGCCTGGAGTCCGTCCTTATGGAAACAACATCTGTGTCCGCACGCATCGCCCACGAGGCGCGCGTGGACTTCGACCGCGCCCGGCGCCGGGCTTTCCTGGCCGACCTGGCCGCGATCCTGCGCCGCCGGCCCAACTGGCTGATCTCCTACACCGAGGTGGAACGGGAACTGCCGATCCAGGGCCAGATTTATCGCGGGGTTCGGACCATCCCGCTGGCCGCCGTGCGCGGCAGCGTGGACCGCTATCACGATTTTGATCGCAACTTCCTGCCGAAGCAGACCTTCACCCGCGTCCGCTGGGAGAGCGTCGACCGCGCCGGGCTGGCCGATATCCCCTTGCCGGCCATCGAAGTCTACCAGGTGGGCGCGCTCTACTTCGTCAAAGACGGCAACCACCGGGTATCAGTGGCGCGGCAGCGGGGCATGGAGTTTATCGACGCCGAGGTAATCGAGTGCCGGACGCTGGTGCCGCTGGCCGCCAATACCGACCCGCGCGATTTGCTGCGCCTGGCCGAGTATGCCCGGTTCCTGGAAAGCACCCGCCTGGACACGCTACGCCCCGGCTGCGCGATCGCGTTCACTGCGCTGGGGCGTTACGACCTGCTGCGCGAGCATATCGCCGCGCACCGCTGGTTCCTGGGCGTAGCCTATGGGCGGCCGTTCGGCTGGGAAGAAGCCGTGCTGAGCTGGTACGACACGGTGTACCAGCCGCTGGTAGGGGTCATCCGCAGCTACGGGATCATGGACCTCTTCCCCCACCGCACCGAAGGCGATCTCTATCTCTGGATCGTCGAGCACCGCTACTACCTCAGCCTGCAGCAGGGGGTCGAGGTAGACCCGGCCACGGCGGTACAGTCGTTCGTGCGCGACCAGGTGAGCCTGGGGCGGAAGGCGCTGCGGCGGCTGGTCCGCACAGGCGCCCGTGCGCTCAGTCTGCTGGCCCACCCGTTCGCCGGGGTGTTGCCGGTGGCCCTCTGCGGGCTATGAGCGGCGACACCGAGATCGTGCCGGTCGATCCGCAGCACCCCGATCCGGGCGACCTGGAGCGGGCCGGCGCCTATATCCAGGCGGGCCGGCTGGTGGCCTTCCCCACCGAGACCGTTTACGGCCTGGGCGCGAATGCGCTCGACGCGGCGGCGGTGACGGGGATCTTCGCCGCCAAGGGGCGCCCCGCCGACGACCCTCTGATCGTGCATGTCGCCGACCTGGACACGGTCGCCGGGCTGGTGACGGCGCTGCCGCCCGTGGCGCGGGCGCTTGCGGCGCGGTTCTGGCCGGGGCCGCTTACGCTGGTGCTGCCGCACAGCCCCGCCGTGCCGTCAAACGTGACGGCGGGGCTCGACACGGTCGGCGTGCGCATGCCCGCCCACCCGGTGGCCCTGGCGCTCATCCGCGCCGCGGGCACGCCCATCGCCGCGCCCAGCGCCAACCTGTTCACCCGGCCCAGCCCCACCCGTGCCGCCGACGTGGCCGCCGACCTGGGCGGGCGCATTGCCATGATCCTCGATGCCGGGTCGACGACCCACGGCGTCGAATCGACCGTGCTCGACCTGGCGGGTGATGTGCCGCGTGTCCTGCGCCCCGGCGCGCTGACCGTGGAGGCGCTGCGGGCGGTGCTGCCCGACCTTGCCGCGCCCGCGCCCACCGGCCCCGTGGACCCGGCGGCGGCGCGCCGGTCGCCGGGCACCATGTTGAAGCACTATTCGCCGCGCGCCGAGGTGCTGGTGCTGGATGGGGAGGATACGGCGCCGGTGCGCGCGGCGCTGGCCGAGGCCGTGCAAGCGGCGCGCGCCGCCGGGCGGCGGGTGGGCTTGCTGCTGACCGAGGAAGATCTGGCGGCGCTGGCGGCGCTGCCGCCCGGCCCCGACCTTGTGCCGCTGGCGCTGGGGCCAGGCGCCGACCTGCCCGGCCAGGCGCGCCGCCTCTTCGCTGCCCTGCGCGACCTCGATCAGGCTGGGGTGGATCTGATCATCGCCCGCGCCCCGGCGCCCGCCGGGCTGGGCCTGACCCTGCGCGACCGGCTGCGCCGGG
>DASSGZ010000253.1:0-2966 GCA_035693165.1 Chloroflexia bacterium
CTGCTGGCGGATTCGGCTGGATGGGGGTTGCAGCAGCGGGGAGAACCTGACCCTACTACTGGAATTGGGGTACGACCTCGACACGAAAGCGCATGGAACCGCGGGCGTGCGGGCGTTACAGGCGCGCACGCCCGCGCCGACCCCCTGGACGCGCGTGGGCCAGAATGTGGAGATGGTGGCTTGGCCGGAGTATTATCTGCGTACCTGCCCATACCCACTGACCGTGGGCTTGGAACGGTTTCACACGCCGGAGGGGTGGCAGTACAGTGTGCTGCTGGGCTACCACAGCGAGGAAGGCGGCCGGGTTCCCGATTTGGCGGTGTGGTTTCATGAGTACAACGCCCGGGCGAGCGTGGAAGCGGGAATCAAACAAGAGAAAACGGTGTTCCGCGTCTTGCAGCGGGAGAGTAAATGCCGACCAAAAATAACGTTCCTGATTAGAGGGAACTGTTGGCGGTCTGTATCTGCTGATACTGAGGCTGGTCCGCGAGTCACAGCCAGGAGTCAGCGGCCCTGGCGGCACCGGTTCTACGAGGCAACCCAGGCTTCGATCGGGGCTCGGCTATGGCCGCCTGGCTAACGGCAGAGATTACCCGCCATCGCCTAACGCCCAATCACTACCACGTGATCCTACCCGGATCTCCGCTGTCGGTACCCACCCTGTCCGCAAGTACGTCCGTATCGCCTGCCAATATTCTGGGCAATGCGCCGTATGTCAGGTATTGACTTCCAGCCGATGTTGTGCTATAGATCATATCATCATGACATCATGTTGTCATGATGAAAAAGCAACATCGCACGATGAACGCGGTGTCCACCGGCAGGCAGGAGAAGGAGGAGGAGAGATGGGTGGAAGACGGTTCCTGGCGCTCGTTTCTGTGATGTCGGTACTCTTGACGGCGTGCGGCACCGCAGACACGGCGCCGACGGCCACAGCCGTATCCGCGGTGGGAGCGGCGACTGCAACCCCCGCCCCTGCAGTCATGGCGCCGACCGCGACCATGGCTGCAACCAATCCCAGCGCGGTAGGGACCGGCCCCGCCGATCCGATTCCGCCCAGTCCCAAGACCCACGGCCCGAACGGCGAGGCCGCCGCCTCGACCAAGGATCTGCAACTCACCGACGCGGATATCCAACAACTCAAAGGCAAGGCCGTCACCGCAGCTATCCTCTGGCCGGCGTCGTTCCAATTCTATAAGGTGGCGAGCGCCGGCATTAAGTCGGAGCTGGACAAAGTCGGGGGCAAGGTTCTTGCCGAGACAGACTCCGGCTATGATCCGGCCAAGCAGGCCAACGACGTCGAAACTGTGCTGGCCCGCCAGCCAAGCCTGATCTTCACCTGGCTGGTCGATCCGGTACAAGAGACGGATGCCTTCCGGCGGGCGCTCGCCCAAGGCACCAAGGTTTCGTTCATGAGCAATCTGCCCACCGGCTTTCAGCACCCCAAGGACTACGTCGGGGTAGTGACCGATGACCTGTACGGCATGGGCCAAGCCGCCGCTGAGTTGCTGGCCGACAAGATGAACAAAAAGGGTAAAATCGGCTGGATCTTCCATGACGCCAACTCATACGTCACCAATCAGCGCGACCGCGCTTTCAAAGAAGTGCTCACGGCCAATTACCCCGACATGCCGATCGTGGCGGAGGGCGGCTTTGCCGACCCGAAACAGGCGGGTGACGTCGCGAACGCGATGATCCTGAAACACCCGGAGATCGACGGTATTTACGTGCCCTGGTCGGTACCGGCGGCCGGCGTCGTCGAGGCCCTGCGCGCGAACGGCAAGAGCAACGTCAAAGTCATTACGCTCGATCTGGACCCGACGATCGCCATCAGTCTCGCCAAGGGCGAGAATGTCGTGGGGATTATTGCGGATGTACCATACGAGATTGGCCGCGGGATGGCGGTGGAGGCGCTCTGGGGCCTGCTTGGTAAGACATCCCCGCCGTTTGCCACCGTGCCCACACTGAAGATCACTAAGGATAACCTGATCACCGGGTGGCAAGCCTCACTCAAAGAGAGCCCACCTCCCGAAGTGCTCAACGCCCTGAAGTAATCAAGTCCGCCGGATGCCGGCAGCGGCACGCGGGTTAGCTCGATGCGTGCCGTTGCCTGCGCGGCGGTGCCGTGGTCCCTGCGGACCCGGCCTGCACTGGGAAGCGAGACTCACCTGTGACTCAACGATCCCCGTCACCGGACTCGGTCGATAGCCCCGCCCTTACGGGGGAACCGGGGTTAGCCGGTGCGCCGCCGGCGGCGCGCCTGCGCCCGCCAGGACGCCCGGTGCTGGATGCCCGCCGGTTCGACATCCGGGACTACATCGTCTACATCAGCTTCCTGGTGATCCTGCTCTTCTTCGCCGTGACGCTGCGCGACACCGGGTTCCTCACCTGGAACAACTTCATGAGCATTATCCGGGGGACCACGCCGATCACGGTGATGGCCGTCGGCATGGTGTTTGTGCTCGCGGCCGGGGAGATCGATCTCTCTATTGGTGCGATTCTGGCCTTAGCAGCCTTGGCCGTCTCCCTCGCGCTGCGGTACACAGGCAGCGTGCCCGTGGCCATCCTGGTGGGCCTCGGCGTGGGCTTGCTGGCCGGCTTCGTGAACGGCTTCGTGCTGGTCCTGCTGCGTATTCCGTCGTTCCTGGTCACCCTGGGCACCTTATCGGTCTTTCAGGGCCTGGCGCGAGCGACGACCCTCGAAGCGGTGCCCATTACCGCCGACACCTACAATTTCTGGTTCGGGAGCGGGCAGGTGGGCGATCTCACCATTTTGCTCGTCTGGTCCCTCGGCATCGTCTGGATCGGGTATCTGCTGTTCAACAACACCCGGTTCGGGCGCCGGGTGCTGGCCACCGGGGGCAACCGTACCGCCGCCGTCTCCGTGGGGATCAAGGTGAACCGGGTGAAGCTCAGCGTGTTCATGATCAGTGGCCTGCTGGCCGGGCTGGCCGGCATGCTGTACG
>DASSGZ010000254.1:0-3864 GCA_035693165.1 Chloroflexia bacterium
CGTGGCGCGGGTGCACTACCCGATTGTGAACCAGGCCGGGCAACCCGTCGGGGAAGTGACCAGCGGCACCTTCGCCCCCTCGCTGAACAAGAATGTGGGGATGGGCTGGGTGCCCGCCGACCTGGCCGCGCCGGGCACCGAACTTGCCGTACTGGTGCGCAACCAACCGGTCGGCATCCGGGTGCTCAAGCGCCCCATGTACAAGCGTGGCAAATAACCAGCATCACTAGGAGGAGGCAGCAATGAACAACCCGCGGGACTATAAGTACACCAAGGATCACGAGTGGGTGAGCCTGGACGGCGACACGGCGGTGATGGGCCTGGCCGATTACGCCCAGAGCCAGTTGGGCGATATGGTGTTCGTCGGCGATCTGCCCGAAGTCGGGGCCACCATCACCCAGGGTGCCAGCGCGGGGGCGCTGGAGAGCGTGAAAGCGGCGGCGGATTTCTATGCGCCTCTCAGTGGTGAGGTGCTGGAGCGCAACGAAGCCCTCTTCGACGATCCGGGCATAATTAACCGCGATTGCTATGGCGAAGGCTGGATCCTCAAGGTGCGGGCCTCCGATCCGGGAGAACTCGACAACCTGATGACGGCCGAGCAGTATGACGAGTACGAGCAGGCCCAGGGGTAGGCCCTGCGCCACCGCGGCGGGGGTTGGGGCGGGGTCAACGGTGACTCCCCAACTGCCCGTCGCGCTCGCTAGTGACGGAGTTTAACCGATGCCTTATATTCCCAATACCGACGCTGACCGGGAGGCGATGCTCGCCAGCCTGGGGATGACCCGGATGGCCGATCTGTATCGCGAGGTGCCTGCGCAGGTGCTCGACCCGCCGATTGATCTGCCCGAGCCGCTGTCCGAGAGCGAGATCATGGCGGAGATGCGCCGGCTCAGCGATAAGAACTGTGATGCGACGCGCTATGCTACCTTCCTGGGGGCGGGCTCTTATAACCACTTTAGCCCCGCCGCCGTCTATCGGATTATGTCGCGCGGTGAGTTTTACACCGCTTATACGCCTTATCAGCCGGAACTGTCGCAGGGGACGTTGCAGTGGACCTATGAATGGCAGACGCTGATCTGCCAGTTGACCGGCATGGATGTCGCCAACGCCGGCATGTGGGACGCCTCAACCGCGGTGGCCGAAGCGGCCATTATGGCGACCAATATCACCAAGCGCCGAGTGGTGCTGATCAGCCGCGGCGTGCATCCGCAGTACCGCGAGGTCGTCCACACTTACGCGCCATCCCACGGCGTGGAAGTCCGCGAGATCGACATCACCCAGGACCTGGAGAACGTCGGCGACGACGTGGCCTGCGTGATCGTGCAGCAGCCGAACTTCTTCGGCACCATCCGTGACTTCAACGGCACGGCGGCGAAGATCCACGCGGCGGGCGCGCTGTTCCTTATGGTCTTCGACCCCATCTCGCTAGGGCTGCTCAAGGCACCGGGCGAACTCGATGTCGATATCGCTATCGGCGAGGGCCAGGCGCTGGGCGCGCCGCAGCAGTTCGGCGGCCCCTACTCCGGCATCCTGGCGGCCAAGGACAAGTACACCCGCTCGCTGCCCGGTCGCCTGGCGGGTATGACCAAGGATACCCGCGACGGCAAGCGCGGCTTCGTGCTGACCTTGCAGACCCGCGAACAGCATATCCGCCGTGAGAAAGCCACCTCCAACATCTGCACCAATTCGGCGCTGATCGCGCTCGCCAACACCGCCTACCTGGCGCTGATGGGCAAGCAGGGCCTGCGCCGCGTCGCCGAGATCTGCTACAACCGCGCGCACTACCTGGCGGACCAGATCAGCCGATTGCCGGGCTTCTCGATCCAGAACGACGGCCCCTTCTTCAAGGAGTTCGTCGTGCAGACGCCCCTGCCCCCGGCGGAACTGAACCACCGCCTGCTGGAGCACAAGATTATCGGCGGCCTCGACATCAGCGAACAGATCCCGAACGGCTGGCTGCTGTGCGTCACCGAAATGAACAGTCGCCAACAACTCGATAACCTCGTCGCCGCTCTGCGCACGATTACCGGCGGGGAAGGAGCGGAAGCCTAACATGGACCTGCTGAACAACATCGCCAAAACCGTCAAAGATGCCGTCACGCCCGACGACGGCGCGCCCAACGGGCAGGGTACTCCCAAGGGGAATCTGAACCCGCGCGCGGGCGCGGTCGAACCGCTGCTGTTCGAGTTGAGCAGCCCCGGTCGCCTCGGTGCCTCGCTGCCCGACGACGACGTGCCCGCGGCCCCGCTGCCCGATGCCGGGCTGCTGCGCGAGCACCTCGACCTGCCGGAACTGTCCGAAGTTGATGTGATGCGCCACTTCGTGCGCCTCTCGCAAATGAACTACAGCATCGACAGCGGCTTCTACCCGCTCGGCTCGTGCACCATGAAGTACAACCCCAAGGTGCATGAGGATGTCGCCATCCTGCCCGGCTTCGCGGCGATCAACCCGATGCAGCCGCCGGAGACGGTGCAGGGCGCGCTCGAAGTGATGTACGGCCTGCAAGAGTATCTGGCCGCCATCACCGGCATGGACGCCGTGACCTTGCAGCCCGCCGCGGGCGCGCACGGCGAGTTCACCGGCATCCTGATCATCCGCGCCTATCACCTCAGCCGCGGCGAGGAACAGCGCGACACCGTGCTCGTGCCCGACAGCGCCCACGGCACCAACCCGGCCACCACGACTTCGGCGGGTCTCAAGATGATCCAGTTGAAGTCGGACGCGCAGGGCAACGTGGACCTGGAGCAGTTGAGCGCCAACCTCAACGAGCGCACGGCGGGTATGATGCTGACCGTACCCAGCACCCTCGGCCTGTTCGAGCCGAATATCCTGGAGATCAGAGAGCGCGTGCACCGCGCGGGCGGCCAGATGTACGGCGACGGCGCCAACCTGAACGCGCTGGTCGGCCACATCCGCCCCGGCGACCTGGGCTTCGACGTGATGCATATCAACCTGCACAAGACCTTCACCACGCCGCACGGCGGCGGCGGGCCGGGCGCGGGTCCGGTCGCCATGAAGGCCCACCTGGCCCCGTTCCGCCCCGGCCCCTGCGTCGAGCGCTACGAGGAGAACGGGCAGGTGCTCTACCGGCCCTTCATGCCCGCGCAGAGCATCGGGCGCGTCAAAGCCTTCATGGGCAACTTCGGCATGTTCGACCGCGCCTACACCTATATCCGCCACCTGGGCCTGCGCGGCCTCAAGCGGGTCAGCGAAAACGCGATCCTGAACGCCAACTATATCCGCGGCCAACTGGCCGGTACCTACTGGCTGCCGTACAACCGCATCAATATGCACGAGGTCATCCTCAGTAGCAAGAACCTGAAGCGCGAGTACGGCATCAAGACGCTCGACGTGGCCAAGCGCCTGATCGACTACGGGTTCCACCCGCCGACGGTCTACTTCCCGCTCATCGTGGAAGAGGCGCTCATGATCGAGCCGACCGAGACCGAGAGCAAGGAGACGCTCGACGCCTTCTGTGCCGCCATGAAGGCCATCGCCGAGGAAGCGCGCACCAGCCCGGAGATCCTCAACCACGCGCCGCACACGACCAAGTTCGGGCGCCTGGATGAAGTGACCGCGGCCCGTGAGCCGAACCTGCGCTGGCGGCCGGCCAAGCAGGGTTAAGGGGGATCCCGCCAGCCGATCTGGCAGTACAATAGCCACGGGGATGCTGACCCGTCGCCGTGGCTCCCGTCTACAGAGGCAGTTGCGAGCATGGAGCACAAACTTGTCATCTCCGATCCCAATGTGATGATAGGCAAGCCGGTGATCGCTGGAACCCGCATCACCGTGGAACTGATCTTGGAGAAGATGGCGGCCGGCGAGACGGTCGAGCAGCTTCTTGAGGATCATCCACGGCTGAC
>DASSGZ010000255.1:0-12549 GCA_035693165.1 Chloroflexia bacterium
GCGCTGGCGCGCCGCAGCCGCGACCTGGCCGTGCTCTATGAAACGGCGCGCAGCCTGATCGAGATCCTGGATGTCGATGCGCTGTGCCGGCGCATCGTGGAGGTGCTGGGCGCCACCTTCAGCCATAGCCTGATCAGCGTCGCCTTGATCGAGGGCACGCACCTGCATTTTCGCGCCTGGTATGGGTATGAAGGCATCCGCGGGATCCCCGCGATCCCGATCACCGACGGCGTGGTAGGCCGGGTGGTGCGCACGGGGCAGCCGGCCCTGGTGCCCGATGTGCGCCGCGACCCCGATTATATCGGCGTGCATCCGGCCCTGCGCTCGGAAATCTGTGTGCCGCTCACCGGCCGGGATGGCGTGCTCGGCGTGGTGAATATCGAGTCGGATAGCCCGGACCCGCTGGCCGACGACGACCTGCATCTGCTGCTGACGCTGACGCCGCAGATCGTCATCGCCCTGGAGAACGCGCGCCTGTATACCGCGGCCCAGCAGCAGGCCACCCAACTAGGCCTGATCAATCGCGTGGCCCACGCCATGGCGGGGCTGCTGGCCGGCGACAGCGCGACCCTGCTCGACCACGTGGCCTGCCTGTTCCAGCGCGAACTCGGCTACGCGAACGTGGCGATCTTCCTGATCGACCCGGTGACTCGCGAACTGGTGTGCCAGGCGTCTGCCGGGGAATATATCGCCTGTGTGCCGGTCGGCTACCGGCAGCCTGCCGGGGTGGGACTGATCGGCTGGGTCGCGGACCACGGCACGACCGTCGTCGCCAACGACGTGGCGACCGAGCCGCGCTTTCACCGCGCCTGCGCGGCGGAAACGCCGGGTGCCGAACTGGTGGCCCCGCTCATCCACCGGGGGCGCACCATCGGCATGCTTGACGTGGAAAGCTGCGCCCCTCACAGCTTCAGCCCCGGCGATGTGCAGATGCTGGAGACGCTGGCCGATCAACTGGCCGTCGCCATCGAGCACGCGCACCTCGCCCAGACCGTGCACAGCGCGCGCCACCCCTGACGGCACGGTGGCGCACGCGCCCGCCCCACCCCTCTTGTCATGCTGAGCACAGCGAAGTATCTCGTCGGGTTCCCCCGAGACGAGATACTTCACTGTGCTCAGCATGACAATATTACGGTCTGACCACTGACCGCTGACGGCTACCAGCCCGCGGGCAACTGCTGGAACACCAGCCGCTTGATGACCGCCGCCGCGATCGGGTCTTCGACCAGGTCGGGGCCGGGCATATTCCACGCCTTGATCAGCGCGTCGATGCGCCGGCCCAGCGCGCCCTCGAAGACCTGGCGCACGGTCTGCTTGGGATCGCGGGCACTGGGGATCTGGTCCAGGCCGGCGTAGGTGGACAGGTCGGCCTGGAGCGCCGGGTCGCCGTCGGGGTCGTAGAAGCCCGCCGGGCGCGCGGCGTCATAGGTGATCTGCAACGTTTGCTGGAGCATGCGCCGGGCATCGGCGGCGCCGCGGCGGAAGTCGTATTCGCGGAAGCGGCGGTCGAGGAAGGCACCCAGGGCGTGCAGGTGGTTGCCGTGCAGCCGGCTGTCGGTGGCCTGCGGCATAACCAGCGCGAAGTTGCCGAGCAAGTTCACCGGCGCCGGGTCCACGCCGACCAGCGCGCGCTCGCCGTCCGCGGGCAGCGTGGTGGGCGTGGGCGTGCCGCTCGCGGGCAGCCCGCCCTGCGACGGGAAGATGATCTCGTTCTGGAACTGGAGCGCGCTGCTCTCGCGCATCACCGCGCTCAACATGCCCAGCGCGTGGGGAATGAAACCCGGATAGGGGGGGTTCAGGTCGGGCGGATCGGCGCTGCGGTGCCACGGGTTGACCACGACCACCACCCGGTCGTCGAGGTTCGAGTCGCGCTTGCGAATGTGGTACCAGGCCAGGTCCACCGGCAGGTTGTTGAACGTGCCGCCGTCGGCGTACCAGAAATTGGCCTCGCCGGAGAAGCTGGGCTTCTGGATATACTGCGTGTCGTCGGACGGCTCGCCGGCGCGGCGGGCGAGTTGCACCAGCGGGAAGACGAACGGGATGGCCGCCGACGCCCGCGCCACCGTGCCGATGCGCTGCCAGATCGGGTCGGTGGGGCCGACCTGGCTGCCGAGGTAGAACGTCTCCTGCTCGGCGTTGCGGTACTGCACATACGGTTCCTCGCGCCCGGCGGCGGGCTGGCGGATGCGCGAGACGTAGGGCAGCGAACTGGTGTTGGTGATGGTCATGGCGACGGTCAGGTTGGGAGCGCAGAACGCCGCGCGGGTGCCCTGGTCCTGCGCGCTGGGCCAGGCCAGCGCCTGCTGCGCCAGTTCCTGCAGCCGCCGCCCGTTGAGCACCGACGGCCAGACCCCGGTAGGCACGTCGGGCGCCAGCAGGTCGACCATGTCCACGCTGTCGACCCAGATGTCGTGCAGGGCCGCCTGGCCGCCGCGATAGAGCAACCCATGGGCGATCAGCGCCGAGGTGGTGGCGCCCGCCGAGGCGCCGGTGATGATGTCGATCTCGAACGCATCCGCCGCCGCGGCGAAGCCCTTCAACAGTTCGTCGAGCGCGCCGGACATGTACGCTCCGAGGGAGCTGCCGCCGCTCAACACCAGGGCCACCTGTTTCTTTGCCATGTCGATACCCTCCCCCTACTCTAATGACGGGTCTGCCGGCCGGTTACGCGCCTACAAATCCCAGGCCGCGGGGAGCTGGGCGCGCAGATAGGTCTTGATCAGCGGTTTAACGGCGTTGTCCAGGGGCGCCTCCACCAGCCCCGGCAACGGCAGGTCCCACGCGGCCAGCAGCGCGTCGATCCGCCGATCCAGCGCCGCCTCGAACACCTGGCGCACGCTGCGGTGGGCGTAGCGCAGGTTGGAACTGGGAATCTCGCCCAGCGCGGCATAGCCGGTGAGATCGCAATGCAGGCGCGGATCGCTGTCCGGCTCGTAGAAATGGGCCGGGCGCTCCGGGTAGCGGATGCCGAGCGTGGCGCGGGCCACCAGGCGGGCATCGGCCGCACCCCGGCGGAAGTCATACTCGCGGAAGCGGCGGTCGAGGAAGGCGCCGAGCGCGTGCAGGTGGTTGCCGCGCAGGCGCGCATCGACGGCGGCGGGCATGACCAGCGCGAACCGGCCCAGCACGGCGGCGGGCGGCGCGTCGAGGCCGGGGATACCGCGCTCGGCTCCGGCAAGGGCGGGCGGCGGCATCCGGGGCACCACCTCGCCCTGGAAGGCCCGCGCGCTGCTCTCGTTCAACATGGCGCCCAGTAGCCCGGCGGCCTGCTCCAGCAGCGTGGGATAGGCGAGGGTGGGCGCGGGCAGCTTGAGGTTGGGCCGCCAGGGATTGACCACCACGACGACGCGGTCCTGCAACACGCGCTCTTCCTGGTCGGTGCCCGCCGCCGCGCACATATAGTGCCAGGCCAGGTCCACCGGCAGGTTGTTGAACGCGCCGCCGTCACAGTACCAGAACCGCCGCTTGCCCGCAAAGCCCGGCGGCTGGGGATACTGCGCGGGGTCCTCGGCCTGGCGTTCGAGTTGCACCAGCGGGAACACCAGCGGGATGGCCGCGGACGCCCGCGCCACGGTCGCCAGCCGGTCCCACACCGGGTGCAGCGGGTCGTGCGTGGTGGTCAGCACGAAGGTCTCTTGCTCGGCGTTGCGCGACTGGACGTAGAGTTCCGGCCCGTGGGCCGACGGCTGGGCCACGTGCGAGGCGTAGGGCAGCGCCGTCATGTTGGTCAGCGTCATGCCGACGGTGAGGCGGGACGCGCAAAACGGCGCGCGCCGCAGCGGGGCGGCGGAGTCCCAGGCCAGCGACTCGCGGGCCACTTCGCGGATGCGCCGGCTGTTGAGCAGCGACAGCGGCTCACCGCGCGGGATGTCGGGCGCCAGCAGGTCGGTGATGTCCACCTTATCGACCCAGGCCGGGCGCAACTCCGTCTGGCCGCCGCGATAGAGCAGCCCGTGAGCGATCAGCGCCGCCGAGGTGGCCCCCGCCGAGGCGCCGGTGATGATATCGATCTGATACTGGTCGGGCGCGGCGGCAAACGCGGTGAGCAACTCGTCCAGCGCGCCGGCGATATACGAGCCGAGGGACACGCCGCCGCTCAACACCAGGGCCACTTTCTTCACCATGCCGTTGCCGCTCCTGTAAAGCTATCACCTGCCCTATCGACCGTAGCCGCGCGATTCCTCGCGCCGTACTCGTTCATCGTGCGCGTGCTGACCCCTCAACCGGAGCCGCGCGATTCATCGCGCCGTACTCGTTCGTCTTTAGCGCGTGCTGTTCCCAATAGATTGCGGGAACCCACGCTTCCGTTGAGCACATAGGGCCGGACATGCAACGGCACGTCATTCACCGCCCGCTCCAACAAGGCCCGCTGCACCGGACCGAGCGGCAGCGCCAGAGCCGCCGCCGGCGGATAGAAACGCGCGTCCTGCTCATAATCATCGGCCAGGCGCGCCGCCGCATCGAACGCCCCGGCCTCCGCACGATAGATAAGCCAGCAGAAATCGGGATAGGGATACGGATAGGCGGCGGGCCGCGGCGACAGGTGCTGCAACCGGCAAAAGCCGAGCGGTTGCAGCGCGCACGGCCGCCAACCCGTCTCCTCCCCCAGTTCGCGGCACAACGTCGCCGTCAGGCTCTCCCCCACTTCGCGCCGCCCGCCCGGCAAGACGTGCGGCCCATCGGCATTACGCAGCACCAGCACCTCCCCCGCCCGAAAGACCATGGCCCGCACCGAGGTCACATAAGCCGGCGGCGGCATCTCCTGTCCCCAATACGCGGTAATCCGCAACGGCAACGTGCCCTCGCCCCAGACATCGAGTTCGGAAGCCAGCGGCGTCTGCGTGGCAAGGAAACGCGCGAGATCCGTGGACAAGGGCACCCTCCTGGCAGTGACCGGCCAACATAGGCCCATTATAGCATCGGCCGAGGCTGTTTGCATGGCATTCTCATGATTCGTTATGTCAAGCAGCGAAGCGCATTGTTGCACGTGAAACAGCGCTACTACAGGCTCTCCTTATTCCACTGCCGCTAGTTATGTCAATCAACATAAAGCCCCGCCTGCGCCGCATCGCGCCATACCACCCTACGCATACACTCACCTCGTCACGTTATCATCTCCCCTCCCCTGCTGTCTCCCACGGGAGACACCGCGCTACACACCCTTCCCTTGCCAGCGCGGGCCGGTTTGAAACCGGCCCCTACAATGAATCGGATAGCAAGTCGCGTCCCGACGGCGCGGGCCGGTTTCAAACCGGCCCCTACAGACAAGCCTACCTATACTTGGGCGACATAGGCACTGTTGCCCTGAGTCACCGACCAGAGTTCGTAGGCACGCCCGATAAAGGCCGGGATGCCGGTGTAGGGGCGGGTTTCAAACCCGCCTTGCCGCCCTACGGGTCCGGCCGGTTTTCAGCGAAACAGGACGAAGCGTCTCATCGAGTGCCGAAAGAGACGGAGAGTCTTCGCTGCGCCCAGAATGACAAATCGACAGATAGGTGGTGGCGAAGGCTCTTCGCCGTGTCCAGAATGGCAAGTAGCCGGGCACACGGAGACGGAGAGTCTGCGCTGCGCTCAGAATGACAAGTAGCGAGGTCGGTTGTCATGCGCTCGGAATCCACACACTCCAGCAGCGCCGGCCACAGTAGTCACAAGGCACCCTCCTTGGCTGCTTGTCACTCTGAGCGCAGCGAAGAGTCTCGTCTAGTGAGGCAAACACCGGAACGGCGAAAGGTGGACACATTATGGTGGGATCAGACGCTGCGGGGGCAAAAGAAAATCCCCCGCGCCGTTAGCGCAAGGGATTGTGGAGGAAAGCGCGCGCGGGCTAGTGTTCCCCGCGGGCCTCCCACATCTGCAAATAGCGGTCGCATAACTCGCGGATGGAGCGCACCTTGGAGGCCGTATCCTCGTCGTAGGTGACGCGGCGCGTGCCGAAGAAGCCGGTGAGCGCGCGATAGCCGATGCTGAGACGGTCGCGCTTCAGGTATGTGGCCGTGCTGTCGTCCGGGGCCTCGCTGTCTCCCACGGGAGACACCGCGCCACGCATAGCATTTGATGAGCGGGCGTCCGTGGGGGCCGGCGGGCCGGCACTGTCTCCCACGGGAGACACCGCGCCACGCGCAGCGGCGGCCTCGGGATGCTCGGCTTCGTATTGCAGTTGCGTCGCGCGGTCCTCGATATCGTCGCTGGAGAGCCGCCCGCTCGCCACTTCCTCGATCAACTGCGCGCGCAGGTCCGCGTCGTCGATGCTCGCCAGGGGCCGCGCGGCGCGCACCGTTTCGGGGTGCCGAGCGATCATCGCCTGCACGTCGGCGGGGGCACGCAGCAGGAACAGGCGCTTCTCGACATAGCCCTTGCCCTTGCCCAGCCGTACCGCCAGTTCGCGGATGGAGAGGCCAAAGGTGCGCCGCATCTCTTCCAGGCCCTGCGCTTCCTCCAGCGGGTTCAGGTCGGCGCGCAGAATGTTCTCGGCCATGGCGATTTCGAGCATCTGCTGGTCGCTCAGTTCGCGCACATAGACCGGGATCTGGGCCAGCCCGGCGATAGCCGCCGCGCGCAAGCGGCGCTCGCCGTAGGCGATCTCGTAGCCCTGGCCGCCGTCGGGCGCCGGGCGGGCCAGCAGCGTGCCGAAGAAGCCGAGTTGCTGCATGGACGTGGCTAGCTCGTCCAGTTCCTCGGCGCGGAAGTCCTTGCGTGGCTGGTAGGGATTGGGGTGCAGCAATTCGACGGGCACATAACTGGAGACAACGTTCTGCTGCGTGAAATAGGCGCTGATGTCCGCCCCGCGCTCAGTGGCGGGCTGGCTGCGGTCCGGGCGCAGCATCGACGTGGACACGTCAACGGGACGCTTAGGCATGGGTCACCCCCGTGCGCGGGCGCCGGCCCCGCGGGCGCGACGGCGGCGGTACTGCCTCTGAAGAGGCATCGGCGGCGCCGTTGGTGGCGGGCGCGGGCGGTTCATCCTCGACCGGCTCCTCGACCACCGGCCCTTCGAGCAGGCCCATCACGCCCAGCAGTTCGCGCGCCAACCGGCGATAGGCCTGCGCGGGCGGGCTTTCCGGGTCGAAGGCGATCACCGATTTGCCCATGGTCGAGCTTTCGACCACGCGGATGGCCTTGGGGATGGTCGTGTCGAACACGCGGATATCGCCGCTATAGGCTTCGCGCAGCGTGTCGGTCAGCCGGCGCGTCAGGTTGGCGCGCGTATCCAGTTGCGTAATCACGATGCCGGCGACTTGCAGATCGCGGTTAGCCGTGCGCGAGACCTGCTCGATGGTGTCCAGCAGCAGCGTGATGCCCCGGATCGCCAGGTATTCCGCCTCCACCGGCACCACCACCCAGTCGGCGGCGGTCAGCGCGTTGACGGTCAGGATGCCCAGCGACGGCGAGCAGTCCACGATCACGAAGTCGTAGTCGTCGCGTACCTCTTCAAGCACTACCTGCAGCAGGTTCTCGCGCTGCAACATACCCACCAGCGTCATGTCGGCCTGCGAGAGTTCCAGGTTCGACGGCAGCAAGCTCAGGCCGCTGCCCACGTCGAGGATCAGGCGGCGATAATTGTAGGGCATGCGCCGGCTGGCGGCCAATAAGCCCTGATAGATGGTATTATCGATGCGGTCGGGCATGAAGCCGAGGTGCAGGGTCAGCGAAGCCTGCGGGTCGAGGTCCACCAGCAGCACCCGCCGGCGCATTTCGGCCAGGGCCGCGCCCAGGTTGAGCGCCGTGGTCGACTTGCCCACCCCGCCCTTATGGTTGGCAATGGCGATGACCTGGCAGGGCGGCGCGGCCTGGTCGGCGCCCAGGAAGCGCGCCAGGTCGGCCCGGCGGATGCGATACTGCGGCCCCACTTTTGAGGCTTTTAGCTCGCCTTTCTGAATATAGCGCTCGACGGTCTTGCGGTGAAGGTCCAACTCACGCGCGACTTCGTCGACCGACAGCCATTCTCCAGCCATGGGAGGTCCTTTCTCTCTAGGTGCGAAGCGGGTTCCGGCGACAGGTGAAACCTGCGTTGTACGCGCGGGTACTACACTAAAGGTCATTCTAGCACTTCTCACCCGCGTTGTCAATATCAACAACGCAATATTTTGTCATATCCTGTCCCGGAAAACGCTAGGATTGTACTATGCTGCACTTTGGAGAGATCAAGGACAGTAATTCATAGATCAAATTGATCGCCAAAACCCCTTGACAAATAGAAAACCTGGTATATAATCTGATTCAAGAGTGAGGGGCGAACGCGACTCAGGGGTAGCCCTGTCCCTCGCGTGACGGTAAGTGACGATGCCCGCCCCGCCCGACAAGTGAACAAAAAAATAGAGCCGCCCCGTCTGCCTACCAAAGCCTCAGGGCGACTCTATTTCCGAACCGGACAGGATCCCTGGCGGAAACCCTGCGGGCTACGTATGTAGCCCCATCATAGCAAATCCGCGCGGGCCTGTCAAGATCTATAAGGGATCGCTATGCCCCGCGCCAGGACCGCACCGCCGCCCGCCGAGCCGGCGCGCGCCCCTGGGTTCCGCCGGCCCACCACCACGCCTGTGCCCGACGAGCTGTTCGACGAGTGGCTCGCCGTGCTGTCGGGCGCCGAGCTGAAATGCCTGCTCTATATCGTCCGGCGCACCCTGGGCTTTAAGAAAGACGCCGACGCCATCTCGCTGTCGCAGATGGTCCACGGCATCACCACCCGCGACGGCCGCGTGCTTGATGGCGGCACCGGCCTCAATCGCTCGACCGTGGTTGCCGCGCTGGCCAGCCTGGAGGCGCGCGGTCTGATCATCGTCGTGCGCGCCGCCGACGACCAGGGCGCCGCGCTCACCTCCACTTATGCTCTGCGCTGGCGCGACGAAGCCGCCGCCGAGCCGCCACCGCCCGCAGCGCCGCCGATCCCGCCGCCCACCCGCCGCGGGCGCGAGCGCGCTGTCGCCCTCGTGCCCAAAACCCCGGCCACCACGGTCGGAGTTGCGTCACAGACGGCGCGGGAGGTAGTTGGAAAATTAGACCAGGTTCGTCCGGCGGAGGTGGTTGGAAAATCGAACCAGGGGGCACAGAGCGGGGTAGTTGGAAAAAACAACCGGGGTGGTCGGAAAAAACAACCAGGGTGGTTGGATAATCCGCGGGAGGTAGTTGGCGAATCCGACTCACAACAAACAGACCAAGAAACAGAGTCCAACGACGATTCGAATCGGGCCGCACCCCAATTCAGGAAAGACACGACGAGTGCGCCGCCGTATTCTCCGTATATCGCGGGCATCGTCATCGACCATTCCCGCGAACTGGGCGACCTGGTCCACGGTCCGGCCAACGTCACCCAGGCGTTGCGGCTCTGGCAACAAAGCGCGTTGGCCGAAGACGACTTTGTTGCCGGCCTGCACGAAGCGCGGCGGCGGGTGCATCTGTACCAGGGCAAGCAAGGGCTGGGCGGGATTCAGAACCGCATGGCCTATTATTTCCGCGTCGTCGCAGATCTGGCGCGGGGCGAGGGGACCGCGGCTGCCGCACCGTGAGCGCGCCGCCGGGGTCCCCAGCACGAGGAAGCAAGCATGAGCAAACGACCGTGGGACGTGATTATCATCGGCGCCGGCATTGTCGGGCTGGCGACGGCGCGCGAACTATTGATCCGCTACCCGCACCTGCGCCTGGCGGTGCTGGAGAAGGACCGCCAGATCGCCGGCCAGCAGACGGGGCACAACAGCGGGGTGATGCACGCGGGCATTTACTACAAGCCCGGCTCGCTCAAGGCGACGCTCTGCACGACGGGCGTGCGCATGCTGTTCGACTACTGCGAGGCCCACGGCATCGCGGTGGACCGCTGCGGCAAGCTCATCGTCGCCACGAACGAGGACGAGCTCCCGCGGCTGGACGACCTCTATGCGCGCGGCCAGGCCAACGGCGTGCCGGGCCTGGAGCGCATCGGCCCCGAGCGCTTGCGCGAGATCGAACCCCACGCCGCCGGGGTCGCCGCCGTCTACTCGCCCAACACGGCCATCGTCGACTTCCGCCAGGTGGCCCGCGCCTACGCCGCCGATGTGCGCAAGGCCGGCGGGGCCGTGGTCACCGATTGCGAGGTCACGGGCATCCGCGTGTTGCCCGATGGTACGATCCGCCTGCGCACCACCCGCGGCGGCCTGACTGCACGGAGCCTGATAAGCTGCGGCGGGCTGCAATCGGACCAACTGGCGATCATGGCCGGCGCTCCGCGCGATGTGCAGATCGTGCCCTTCCGCGGCGACTACTACGTGCTGCGGCCCGAGAAGCGCTACCTCTGTCGCGGCCTCATCTATCCGGTGCCCGACCCGGCGCTGCCCTTCCTGGGCGTGCACTTCACCAAGCGCATCGACGGCGAGGTCTGGGCCGGGCCCAACGCCGTGCTGGCCTTCGCCCGCGAGGGCTATCGCCGGGTGGACGTGAACATCCCCGAACTGGCCGGGCTGGTGACGTATCCCGGCTTCTGGCGCATGGCCCGCGAATACTGGCGCGTCGGCGTGGACGAGATGTACCGCGACTTCGTGAAGGCGGCCTTCGTGCGCGCGCTGCAACGCTACGTGCCCGAACTCGATAGCCGCGACGTGGTGCCCGGCCCGGCGGGCGTACGCGCCCAGGCCGTCACCGCCGGCGGCGTGCTGGCCGACGACTTCCTGGTCTACGCCGCCGACAACATGGTCCATGTGCGCAACGCGCCGTCGCCCGCAGCCACGTCGTCGCTGGCGATTGCGCGCCTCATCGCCGACCGCGCCGCCGAGACCTGCGCGGTCCTGCAACCCGCCTGACGCCGATGCCCGGCCAGACGTGGCTGCTGCTGCGGCTGCAAGGCCGCGGCGCGCTGAACACCTTCCGGCACACCTTCGGCCCCGCCGACAAGGCGGGCGGGGTGATCTTCGCCGCCGTCCTGGCGCTTGCCGTGATCCTGGCGGGCAGCATCGCCGGGTCGTTCGCGGCGGGCGCGGCGGCCCGCTTCCCCGAGGCCGGGGTGCCGCGCCTCTTCCCGGCGGCGGTGCTGGGCCTCGGCGCGCTGTTGCTCGTGCTGCTGGCCCTGCGCGGCGCGGCGGGCGCCCTCTTTTTCGACCGCGACCTCTCCTTGCTCTTGAGCGCGCCGGTGGACCCGCGGGCCGTGTTCCTCAGCAAGCTGCTGGCGGGGTTGGCACGCGGCGCAATCCTGCCGGTGCTCGGCATGGCCGCGCCGCTGGTCGCCTTCGGCAACAACCTGGGCCTGGGCCCGCTCTACACCGGGCTGGCCCTGCTGGCCGCGCTGGCGACTCCCGTGCTCACCACCTGGGCCGCCGCACTCGTCGTGCTGCTGGCGGCCCGCTGGGGGCCGGTGCGCGGGCTGCGGATGGTGCTGGGCGGCGCGGTCTTGCTGCTGCTCGGTGGCTGCGCCCTGCTGGGGCGGCTGGCCGCGGGCGCGGGGGAGGGGGGGACCGACCTGCCCGCCATGGGACGCGCGCTGCTGGACTCGCCGGTGCCGCCGTTCATTGCGGCGCGGGGTCTGGCGGCGGCCCCCGATGCGCCGGGCCTGGCCCTGGCCGCGCTGGCGCTTTACATAACGCTGGCCGTGGGCGGCCTGATCGTCTGCACCGAACTGGCCGGGGCGCTCTACCTGCCCGCCTGGGCGCGCCTGCAAAGCGGCGGCAGCGCTACCCCCCGCGGCGCGGTAGGACCAGTGCCCGCGCCGCGGGCCTGGGGCGCGCGCACCCCGCGCACCCCGCTGGCCCTGGTCATCGCCGGGCGCGAGTGGCGCGGCCTCGTGCGCGACCGGCGCACCCTCACCACGCTGGCGCCCCACCTGGCGCTCTGGGCGCTCTACGGCGGCGGGCTGGTTTGCGCCGCGAGCGCCTTGCGGCCCGGTAGCAGTGCGGTTCCCGGTGGCGGGGCGCCCCCGCAACTCGGTGCGCAGATCAACGCCTTCCTGGCCGCCGTGGTCCTGGTGATGGCCGCGCTGCTGTTCCTCGAACTGAGCCTCAGCAGTTTGAGCCGCCAGGGCCGCGCCTGGTCGATCCTGCGCCTCGCGCCCATCGCCGGGGCCACGATTTTGCGCGGCTGGTTCCTGGCCCTGGCGCTGCCGTTCGTGTTGCTGAGCAGCGCATTGCTGGGCGTCGTCGGCCTCTGGCGGGGCTTCAGTCTGGGCGGCTTCCTCTATGGCTGGGGCGGCGTCGAACTGGTCGGCCTGAGCATGCTCGCCGTCACCCTCAGCATGGGCGTCGTCCTCGCTCGGCCCCATCCCGCTGATCCACTACAACTGCTGGATGGCGGCGCGCGCCTGCTCGGCGAACTGCTGGCCCTGGCGCTCGGCGGCCTCACCGGCGGCATCCTCTGCCTGCCGCTGGTCGTCGCCGCCCAAACCGAGGCCCCCGCGCCGCTCTGGCTCTGGCCGGCAGCCGGGGCAGGCGCGGCGCTCATCGCGGGCACGGGGAGCGCCTTCGCGCTGCTGCTCGCCCATCGCCGCCTGCCCCACGCCGGGGAGTCCTGACCATGGATCAGCAAGGATTAGCGCGGCGAATGCAGGAACAAGCAATCTGTTATGTGTAGCCGCGCGATTTATCGCGCCGTACTCAT
>DASSGZ010000256.1:0-21549 GCA_035693165.1 Chloroflexia bacterium
AGGTTCACCCCCAGCAGCCCCAGCGTGACGGCGGGCGCCAGCGCGGCGGCCACCCGGCGCCGCCCGCGGGCGAGCAGCGGGCCGGCCTCGAAAGAGGCCCCGGTAGCCGCCCGACCCAGCGCCAGCCCGCCTAATCCCACGCCGAACAGCACGCAGATGCTCGACAGCGCCGGGAACATTTCGCGGCCCTGCCAGGCCACCAGCCGCAGGCTGAACAGGATCACCAGCAGGTAGAGCAGCAGCATGACCGCGACCAGCACCCCGCAGGCCGCCTGCTGGACCGGGCTGAGCGCCCGCCGCGCCACCAGGTAGGCGCCGCCGCCCACGGCCAGCAGCGTCAGCCCCAGAAACGCATAGTAGAACCCGACCGGCAGCGGCACGTTCTGCCAGCCGAACACGCCCCAGAACGATTGCCAGAGCACCTCGCGGAAAGGGTCGACCAGCCAGAACAAGTCGGTCAGGTGCCAGGGGCTGTCGGGCGGCAGCATCGCCGCCCAGGCCGCGCCGGCCGTGGGGTCGCCGTAGACGGCCCAGCGCCAGAGGTAGAACGGAGTGGCGAGCGCGCCCGCGACGGCGGCCAGGCGCACGAGATCGCCGAGCCAGAGGCGCCAGGGCACGGGGCGGTGGACCAGCAGCACGGCGCCCACCGCCGGCCAGAGCGCCAGGGTGCTGGCCTTGGTGAGCAGCCCCAGCCCCAGCGCCACGCCCAGCCAGACCAGGCGCCGCCGGCTGTAGGGCCGCATGAGCTGCTGCACCAGCAGCAGCACGACCCACGCGCCGATGAGGGCGGCCAGGGTCTCGTTGCTCACGCTGGCGCGGATGAAGTTGGCCTGGGGCAGCAGCGCGGCGAACGCGGCGGCGACCAGTGGCCCCGCCGCCGGGGCGGGCGGCGGCAGCAGCGTCCGCGCCGTGGCATAGGTCAGCCCCACCACGCCCAGCCCGGCCAGGATGGAGAGGCCGCGGAACACGAAGGGCCACAGCGGCCAGCGCTCCTCGGGCGGATGCAACATGACCTGGTTGGAGGTGTAGTCGAACCACGCCGGGTTGGCCTGGAGGGGGGGCGCCAGCGGGGCGCTCAGGTCGGCCCCGGTCAGCGCGCGCCCGGCCACGGCGACGGCGGCGCAGAGGGTGTAGTAGAGCGGCGGCTGCACCGCCTCGTTGGTGTAATAGGTGGCCCCGATGGGTGGCAGAGCGTGCCGCGTGACGAGATAGTCCACATAGAGCAGGTGGGCGGGCTCGTCGGGCGCCTCGCCAAACGGCGTGACCAGGGCGAAGCCGCCCGCCGCCACCAGATAAGCGAGCACGATCACCGCCAGGACCAGGCGTTCGCCCGCCAGAGACCAGAACCTGCGCATCGGCGGTATTATACCACAGTGGTCAGTGGTCAGCCGTCAGCCGTCAGCCGTCAGGGGGCAGGATGTCGAGGGCCGGGGGCCGTGTCATTCTGAGCGCAGCGAAGAATCTCGTCTCGTGGGGGTCCAAGACGAGACTCTTCGCTGCGCTCAGAGTGACAAGCCGCAAACGCTCCCCGCACTGACCACTGACCACCGACCACTCGGCCCCACTCAGCACTCGGTTGAACCCCGGCCCGGTTTGCGTGGTATTTATGCTAGCTGATCAGCCGTTGTTCGAGTCCGAGCAGGCGAGACTATCCCGGCGCGCACCGTGCCCTGCTGCCTGGCAGGGGGCGGGCGCCGCGGGATAAGAGTGGGAGGGCCAGGCACGTCTGCCCACTACCTGCCGGGGCACACCGGGGCTACCCCCCGGACCTATGACGCGGTGAGGGCCGGGCTGCGCACCCGCGCCCCCACCGAGGCAGCATCAGCGGGACCGCGGGCTCACGCCCCGGACGCCGTCCACGGGCGTCGCCGCTGTCCCAGCCCCAGTAGTAGGAGCACACCATGAACTCAAGGAGGAGATGGGACCGCCGCCTGGTCTATCTCATGATGATCGTCGCCCTGGCCGTGACCGCGTTCCCGCGGCCCTCGTTCTCGGCCCCGGCCCAGCAAGGCCGCACCCGCCACTTTAGCGAAACCAATCTCGACGTCTCGGGCCGCATCCTCGATACCTGGGAGAGCGGCCGGTCGTATAACGACAGCCTGTTCATCAACGGCCTGCCGCTGACCGACCTGCACGACGAAATCTCGCTGACCGACGGCAAGGTCTACAAGACGCAGTGGTTCGAGCGCGCCCGCTTCGAGTTGCACCCCGAGAACAAGCAGCCGTACGATGTGCTGCTGGGCCTGCTCGGCGTGTTCGGCGCCGAGGGCCGCAAGGACACCCCGTTCCGCACCGTCGCCAACCCCGGCGGCGGCGTGCAGTGGTTCCCTGAGACCAAGCACACCCTCGGCGACAGCAGCGAGGGCGGCAAGGCCATCGCGCGCTTCTGGCAGCAAAAGGGCGGTCTGAGCCAGTTCGGCTTCCCGATCAGCCAGCCGTTCCAGGAAGTCACCCGCGAGACCGATCCCAAGGTGGCGGGTAAGAGCTTCCTCGTCCAGTATTTCGAGCGCCAGCGCTTCGAGTATCACCCCGAAAACAAGGGCACCCCGTTTGAGGTGCTGCTGGGCCGCCTCGGCGCCGAGCAAAAGGGCCAGGTCCCGGTCATGGAGAAGCAAGTCCAGCGTGGCACCAACCCGGTGGACGTGCTGCGCATCGGGCGCGGCCAGGACCCCGGCACGCTGATCCCCTACGACGACAACAGCCTCATCGGCGGCAATATCCGCAACTTTGTCTATAACAGCCTGGTCAAGCGTGACGACAAGGAGAACGTGCTGCCCGACCTGGCCTCCTATGTGCCGACGTTGGAGAACGGCGGCGCCTATTATGTGGGCACCGGCGACGACAAGCGGCTGGTGGTCAAGTACAAGCTGAAGAGAGGCGTCAAGTGGTATGACGGCCAGGAGTTCACCTCCAACGACGTCATCTTCACCTACAAGCTGTGGCTGAATCCCGACTTCCCGGCGGGCGTGGGTCGCCAGGTGGCCCAGCAATTCGCCAGTCTCGACAACCCCGACCCGTACACGGTGATCTTCAACTACCTGACCTGGAAGGAAGCCGCCGCCCTCATCGCCCGCGACGCGGCGACCTACGGCTTCCTGCAAGCCTTCGTGGACAAGAAGATCCCGGTCACGGCGCCGCTCTACAACGAGCAGTTCCTGGCCGTTTTGCCGCAGCACGCGCTGGCGAAGATGGCCCCCGGCGACATCGACAGCAGCGACTACTCGCAGACCATCTGGGGCACCGGCCCGTACCATGTCACCAAGTACCAGACCGGCCAGACGCTGGAGATGGAGATCAACCCCAACTACAACGTCACCCCGAATAAGCCGGTGATCAAGCGCATCAGCATGCCCTATTTCTCGGACAACAAGCAGTTGCCGGTGGGCATCGCGACGGGCACGCTCGACCTGACCACCTCCGAGAGCATCACGCCCGACCTGATCACGACGATCCAGAAGACCGTCGAGCAGGCGGGCAAGGGCAAGCTACTCAACCAGGGCGGCTACAGTTATGAGCACGTCGACTTCAACGTGACTGTGGAGCCGTTCAACGACCTGCGCGTGCGCCAGGCCCTGGCCTACTCGCTCGACCGCAACGCCATCAACAACGCCGTCTTTGGCGGCCAGTTGACCATCATGAACGCCTGGCTGCCGCCGAATCATTGGGCCTCGGCGGAAAACCCGGACAACATGAAGAAGTACCCGGCCCTGACCAGCCAGATCGTTAAGTATGACTACAACGTGGCCAAGGCCAACCAGTTGCTGGACGCCGCGGGCTGGGTCAAGGGCGCCGACGGCATCCGCAGCAAGAACGGCAAGACGCTGAAGGTGGACTGGCTGACGACCAACAAGGCGTATCGCAAGCTGATCGCCACGGCCCAGCAGCAGTACCTGCGCGCGGTCGGCTTCGACTCGGTGCCCGACGTGCAGACGGCCGGGCAGGTCTTCGCCAACCCGCCCGACGGCCCGCTCTACACGGGCAGCTACGGCAACTTCGGCGTGGTCCAGTTCGCCTGGCAGTTCTTCAACGACGAGATCTCGCCGACGCCGCTGTTCGACAGCACGGGTGTCCCCACCGCGGCCAACGGCTTCTCGGGCTCGAACGACCTGTTCTGGAGCAACGCGGATGCCGACAAGTACGGGCGCGACACCGATACGTACATCGGCCACTCCGATGCACGGCTCCAGTCGTACCTGAACCACCAGGTCGTCTTCTCGAAGGAGCTGCCGTCCTTCCCGCTGTTCGGCCTGCCCGCGCTCTACATCGTGACCAACAACTTCCAGAACCTGCACGCCGCGGCGGGCGGGACGCTGGAAGACCCGCAGGAGTGGTACCTGGGCAAGTAAGCGCCCGCCCCACCCTCTACCCCGCCGGGCCGCTCCGCCAGGAGCGACCCGGTATCTTGTTTGCCCCTCTTTGTTCACTGCGAAGAAACGAAGGAAACGAAGATTCTTTATATTAATCGTATTCTTCGCGTTCTTCGTTTCTTCGCGGTGAGTTTATATGGCCCGCCGCCCGGAATGCCTTGACACGCCGAGGAGAACCCCCTATGATACGCCCAGATTCCAGGGGGCGGACAGGAGGGGGGCATGAGCGACGCGGCGGATGTGATTGTCGTCGGTGCGGGGCTGGCCGGGCTGGTGGCCGCGGCGGAGGTGGCCGAGGCGGGCAAACGGGTGATCATTGTCGAGCAGGAGCCGCCGCAGAGCCTGGGCGGGCAGGCGTTCTGGTCGTTCGGCGGGCTGTTCCTGGTGGACTCGCCGGAGCAGCGCCGGCTGGGTGTGCGCGACTCGTTGGCCCTGGCGCGGCAGGACTGGCGCGGCACGGCGGGGTTCGACCGCCCGGAAGATTACTGGCCGCGCCGCTGGGCCGACGCCTATGTGCAGTGGGCGGCGGGCGAGAAGCGGGCCTGGCTGCACGCCCAGGGGGTGCGCTTCTTCCCCATCGTGGGCTGGGCCGAGCGCGGCGGGTATAACGCGGGCGGCCCCGGCAATTCGGTGCCGCGCTTCCACATCGTCTGGGGCACCGGCCCCGGCGTGCTGGCGCCGTTCGTGCGACGGGTGCGGGCGGCGGAGCGGCGCGGGCTGGTGCGCTTCCGCTTCCGCCACCGCGTCAGCGAACTCACCGTCGAGGGCGGCGTGGTCACGGGTGTGCGCGGCGAGGTGCTGGAGCCGAGCGACGCCCCGCGCGGGCAGGCCAGTTCGCGCACGGCGGTCGGCACGTTCGCGTTGCGGGCGCAGGCGGTGATCATCGCGTCGGGCGGCATCGGCGGCAACCCCGACCTGGTGCGGCAAAACTGGCCCGCCCGGCTGGGCACGCCCCCCGCGGACATGCTGGCCGGCGTGCCCGCGCACGTGGATGGGCGCATGCTGGGCATCAGCGAGGCGGCGGGCGCGCATCTGATCAACCGCGATCGCATGTGGCACTACACCGAGGGCATCCAGAACTGGAACCCCATCTGGCGGAACCACGGCATCCGCATCCTGCCCGGCCCGTCGTCGCTGTGGCTGGATGCGCGGGGCCGGCGCCTGCCCGTGCCGCTCTATCCGGGCTTCGACACGCTGGGCACGCTCGCCCACCTGATGCAGACCGGCTCCGACTATAGCTGGTTCGTGCTGACGCAAGCGATCCTGCGCCGCGAGTTCGCGCTGTCCGGCTCGGAGCAAAACCCCGACCTGACCGGCAAGAGCGTGCGCGGCATCCTGCGCCGCGCGGTAGGCAAGGCGGCGCCTGCCCCGGTCGAGGCATTCAAGCAGCACGGCGCCGACTTTGTGGTCGCGGACACGCTGGGCGACCTGGTGCGCGGCATGAACGCCCTGACCCCCGACCCGTTGATCGACCCGGCGGCGGTGGAGCGGCAGGTGCTGGCCCGCGACCGCGAGATCGCCAACCCGTTCACCAAGGACAGCCAGATCGCCCACATCCGCGGCGCGCGCCACTACCTGGGCGACCGGCTGATCCGCACGGCCAAGCCCCACCGGCTGCTCGACCCCGCCGCCGGGCCGCTGATCGCCGTGCGCCTGCGCATCCTCACGCGCAAGACGCTGGGCGGCCTGGAGACGGACCTGGCGGGCCGGGTGCTACGCCCCGACGGCCGGCCCCTGCCCGGCCTCTACGCGGCGGGCGAGGCCGCCGGGTTCGGCGGCGGCGGCGTCCACGGCTACCGCGCCCTGGAAGGCACGTTCCTGGGCGGCTGCCTCTTCTCTGGGCGCGCGGCGGGCCGGGCCGCGGCGGCGGCGGTGGGGTAGGCGGGGCACTGGCTGCTTCGTAAATCAGCGGCTATTGCCGTACAGGGGAAAGGCGAGTTGATCCAACGTCTCCAGGCCGTAGGTAGGTTCCAGCGTTTCCGTATCCATTCCAATCCAGCCGCCATAGGTCTGTAAAAGCTGCCGGAGCAGGGCGCGCAGGGGATCGATGGACCACGGTTCGTTGCGCAAAGAAATCGTGTACTCCGTGGCATAGCCGTACTGCTTGAGGACGAGCAGCGCGGCGTCGCCATGCACCGCGAGGGTGTCAGTCGGCGCCCAGGACCAAAAGACACGGGGGTCCGGCGGCCAGTACACGTTAAACGACCGGAGGGCGTCCTGGCCGCCCGGCGGGATGGGGATGGCCGCATCGGCGGCACTAAAACGGGCCGTTTCGTAGCCTAAGCCCGCGATAATGGCTTCTAACTCGTCAAGTTGAATCGGTTGGCGCGTGAAGTAGAAAATATCTTCCATATAGACTGGTTTTTCCCCTATTCCACCGCGCATGAGGCATGAATTGGGCCCAACAGTAAGGGCCGGTCGCAACCCGGCCCCTACAGCGGCTGGCGAGGTAGGAACCGGGTTACAACCCGGCCCCTACCGTGGCGCATTCTAGGCTTTGGAGTGGATGTCGTCCGCGGTGCGGCCCAGGTTGAAGGCGGCGACCGTGGCGTAGGAGAAGCCGTCCACCGCGGCCAGGATGGGGAAGGCGATGGGCGCGGCTTCCGTGTCCTTGGTGTATTTCAGGAACTGCGGCCAGCCTTGCAGCGTGGAGAGGATGTTGGTCGTGCCCTCCAGCGCGTCGCCCTTGGTGTCCGGGTCGGTCATCTGGTCCTTCAGCACCCAGATGGCCGTGAACATGGCGACCTGGGTCACGCCGAAGAAGGTCGCCAGCCCCGGATCGCCCTTGTCGCCCCAGGCCGGGTTGACCGCGCCGACGATGCTGCTGACCAGCCCGACCAGGCCCGACAGCCAGAGGGCGAAGTTGAGGTCCGACGGCGTGTTGGTGAAGCCGTCGCGCACCACGTCGAGCGGCAAGCCAATGAGGAAGTTGACCCCGCTCAGCACCAGCTTGACGATGCCGAAAGGCGTCTTCTCGGCGATGCCCAGGCTGAGGTCTTCGATGACGGTCATGGTGCCGATGACGCCGCTGACCGCGATGCCGACAAAGCCGAGCGCCCAGCCCGCCGCGTTCCAGGCCGCATCGTCGGGGCGAGCCACGTCGCGGGCGTCCGCCCCCGCCGCGGCCAGTTCGCGCGTGCCGGTGAAGGCCGCCGTGACCTTGGCCCAGATGTCGCTCCAGTGCAGATTGCGCAGCATCGCTGTATCGGCCATCGTGATCGGCGGACGGTTGTGGCCGCTCGCCAGCTTGTAGATGATCGTGAACGGCACCGCCGCCAGCAGGCTGACCAGGCTGACGACCGTGAGTTGGCTCTGCCCCTGGAAGACCACCTGCTCGACGAAGTCGGTCAGGATCGGGATGTTGATGCGCGTGGTGAACAGGTCGAGCAGCGCGTTCAGCACGACGCCCATCAGTTCGAGCATGGCGTGGATGACCGCGCCGGCGATGCTCAGCCCGGCGTTGAGCAGCGGCTTGATGATGCCCAGCAGGTCGGCGATGCCCTGGAGCGTCAGCAGGTGCTCGGGGTGCTGGAGCAGGTCGTTCAGGCCGGAGTTCTGGAACGTCTCGGCGGAGAAGAGGGTGCCGCCCGCCGCCTGCAACCGGGTCGCCAGTTGCTGGGCCACGGCGATCACCTGCTGGCTCAGTTGGAAGGCGTCCAGCCCGCCGCCGGTGCGCGAGATGTTGTCGTTGAACAGCGATTGCAGGTACTTGCTCTGCACGTCCTGCGGCGGCGCGTTGCCGTCGGTGTTGACCGGCGCGGCGTGCCCGGTCAGCGCGGTGATCCAGGAGTCGAAGTTGGTGTTGATCAGCGTCTGGAGCCGGCTGATGGCGTCGTCCACGAACTGGCCCTGGGCCAGCGTGGCGATGGCCTCGCGGATCACGCGCTGGATCTGCAGCAGCGCGTCCTCGATCACCAACTGGGTGGCGACGATGTCGCCCCAGTTGAACAGGGACTTGAGGTAGTTGATCAGGTTCTGCACCGTGGCGCCCAGGCTGTCGAGCACGCTGCCCACGAAGCGCCCGGCGTCCTCCACGGTTTGCAGCACGAGCGTGTAGGCTTTCTGCACCCCGGCCACCACCGTGTTGATGACCACGCGGATGCCGGTGATCACCTGCTCGGCCAGTTGGCCCGCCTGCTGGATCGTCGTGGAGACGGCGCTGAGCACCACCGTGCCGCCGGTCTTGATGGCGTCGCCGGCCTGCTGGAACGCCGCGGTGGTCTGCTGCTCCGCCGTGGTGTAGGCGCCTGTAACGCCGCCGGCCACCTGGTTGGCGACCGTGGTGGCGGTGGCGGGCAGGGTGTTGTTGAAGAAGTTGGCTGTTTCCTGGGCGGCGGTGTTGGCGGCGTCAGGGATGGTGTGGGTGAAGAAGTTCGTGAAGTCGTCCAGGAAGCCACGGGTCTCGCCCAGGCTGATGAACGAGGTGCCGAGCGGGGCCAGGCCGTCGAGCATGCGGCTGGCGTCGTCCAGGTAGACCATCTCGCCGCCGTCGAGGCCGCGCGGGGCGGCGCCGGCCTGCTGGGTAAACGTGCCGGCGCGCAGGTCGAGCACCCAGGGCGTGGTGCCCATGCTGCCGACGTTGAGCATGCGGCGCACCGGCTGGTCCACCGGCAGCATATGCATCGGCATGTCGTCGCGCAGGGGGTTGGGCGGGCCGCCCAGGTCGCGCTCGGCCTGCATGTAGGGCGGGATGTAGGGCCGGGGCGGCGGCAGCGGGGCGGCGCCGCCCAGGTCGCGGCTCGCCACCTGCGCGACGGTGGGCTGCACGTCGTGGTTGACCACGGTGGTCAGGATCATCCGCATGGCGCCGGCGGCGGCATCGGCCTGCGTCTGGGTGACGCTGGCGGGCACGACGGCGGGGCGCAGGTCCAGGGCGCCCGGCGGCGGGGCCAGGCCGCGCAGTTGGTCGCCGGTGATCATGCCGAGTTGCTGGTGGGCCTGGCGGTCGGGCGCCAGCAGCAGGCGCTCCTGATCGCCCATGAAGTCGGCGCGCACCTTGATCAGCGGGGTCGTCAGTTGGCCCTGGGCCTCGATGACGAAGCTGAGTTCGCCCTGCGCGTTGGTGGCGCGGGTGAGTGGGCGGATAGTGTCGAGCACGGCGGTGGTGCCGTCGGGGAAGTGGATCAGCGCCGGGGCGGTGCCCCACAGGCTCATATTGGTGCGCAGGGGCGCCCCCGCCGCCGTGCGCGCCGAGAGCACCGTGCGGAAGCCGCTGATCTCGATGGTCTGGCCCGGATGGCCGGGATCGGGGCGATAGTCCTGCATGAGCCGGGCCTGCGACACCAGGTAGGGCTGGCCGTGGGTGCTGAGCACATCCTGCCAGGCGGCGTTGTGGATCGTCCCGTTGGCGGTGGGGTTGACGGCGTTGACCGCCGCCGTGCCGGTGCCCTCGCCGAGCGGCCAGTAGCCGACCAGCCCGGCCTCGGTGATATTGAGCGCGTCCTGCGTGGCGGCGTGGGTCGCGATCGTGGCCGGCTCCAGGGCGCGGTTCCAGAGGGCGACATGGCGCAGTTGCCCGGCGAAATAGCGATCACCGCCGCCCCCGCGCGCCCCGATGGCCCACGGCGCGTTGACCGCCACCGGCCCGGTGGTGGGCGCCGAGCGCCCGATCTCCTGTCCGTTGCGGTAGAGGATCCAGACGCTGCCGTTATAGACGCCGCAAATATGCGTCCAGCGCTGCAGGTCGTCGGCAGTGACCGCGCCCCCGGCATAGTGGTCGGTGCCGTCCCACGAGCCGACCTGGTACTGGCCGTTGGCGAGCCGCAGGAAGACCTCGCCGGCGGGATTGAAGGTGTAGCCGTGAGCCAGGATATTGCGCAGGCCGTCGGTGGCGGCGGGCTTGAGCCACGCCTGCATGGTGATCGCCCCCTGGATGTTCAGCGAGGGCGCGGCGCCCAGATCCACATACGTGGTGGTGCCGTCGAGGGCCAGCGCGTGGTCGGTATAGCTGACGAACTGCTCGGCGCCCGTGGGCTGCATCTGTGTGTCGGGCAGTTGGTCGCGGACCTCGACCCAGGCGGCGTTGTGGATGGTGTTGGCGTTGGGCACGCGCGAGTGATCGACGGCCTGCGCGCCGCTGCCCTCGGTGCAGGGCCAGTAGCCGACCAGGCTGCCGTCGCCCGCCGACAGCACGCGGCGGCGGAAGTTGGCCCAGACCTCGGTGATATTCAGCGTCCGGTTCCAGACGGCGGCGTGGCGGATCTGGCCCTGCCAGAAGCGTTCGCCGCCGCCGCCGCGCGCCCCCATGGCCCAGGAACCAGGGACGGGCACCGCGCCGATGGGGTCCGTTTTCTGGGCGAGGATCTCGCCGTTGCGGTAGAGCCGCCAGGTGACGCCGTCATAGGTGCCGCAGAGGCAGACCCAGTGGCCCACGTCCTCGCGCGGGATGGCAGCGCTGGCCACATGATCGGTGCCGTTCCAGGCGCCGACCTGGTACTGGCCGTTGGTGATACGCAGGTAGACCTCGCCGTTCGGATCGCGCGTGTAGCCGTGGGCCAGGATGTTGCGCATGCCGTCGAGCGTATAGGGCTTGACCCAGGCTTGCAGGCTGATGGCGCCCTGCACGTTCAGCGCCGCGGGATTGCCCAGGTCCACAAAGGCGTTGCTGCCGTTGAACTCCAGCGCGTAGGGGTAGGCCCAGGAACCGTACATGTAGCTGCCGGTGAGGCCGTGCGGCGTGTAGTCGAAGGCGGTGGCGCCGCCCGTGCCCTCGTCGAGCGCCCAGAAGCCGAGCAGGTGGGGGTCGGCGAAGTTCGGGGTGCCGATGCGATCGGCGTCGATCTGGATCAGGTTGCGGGCGGTGTTCCAGATGGCGACGTTGCGGATGCGCCCGGCGAAGGAGCGTTCGCCGCCGCCGCCCCGCGCCCCGATGGCCCAGGGCGCATTCACGCGCACCGGTCCGGTCGTGGGCGCCGTGCGGTCGGCATACGACCCGTCGCGCACCAACGCCCACGTGGTGCCGTCATACACCGCGGCCAGGTGGACCCAGTTGCCGATGTCGGTCGAGTACATCGGCGCCGAGGCCAGATGGTTGGTGCCGTCCCAGGACCCGGCCTCGTAGCGCCCATTGTTGAGGCGCAGGAAGACTTCGCCGTTGGGAGCGAAGCTGTAGCCGTGGGCCACAATGTTGCGGAAGCCGGTGCCGGTGGTGGGGCTGACCCAGGCTTCGATGGTGATGGGGCCGGTGAAATTGAGGTAATCGGGGTTGCCGAGGTCTACATACGAACTATTGCCGTTGCCACGCCAGGCGATATCATCTTCCGAGAACGTCAAAGCCACTTTGGGGGGATTCTCCTTTCGGGAGTGGGCGGGGGGGAGTACTACTGGCCGCGCTTCCCCGGCGCTACATACTGTCTGCGGGAGGGTACATCATCGAGGGTGCGAATACAGCATCGAACCGGCATCCTAAGCATACACCTGTTTCCCGGCAGAATCAATTGTGCGGCGGCACGGTCAGGTTACGGGTAAGGTAGCGATCCGGCGGCGCCGCGAGCGTTAAACGCCTCACCGATCTAGTCTACCGGTGGCCTGGATTCGTTACAGGGAATCGGGGCGGAATTTTTGATTGCGGCCCGCGCGGGCGGGTGCTAGCCGTCTCCCCCTTCCCGGCGCGGGAAGGGAGCCGGGGGGTTCGGCCCAGCGGGCGCCGGAAACTCGACGTGCTCGTAGATCGCGACCAGGGGTAGGGCCGCATCGAGCAGGGGCAGGCGGAGGATGTCGTCGGGGGCGTCCACCTCGGTCAGCAACCAGCCGTCGCCCTGGCGGGTGAAGTGTTCGACGCGCATCTGATCCTGGGCGACCAGCACATACTCGGTCAGCGAGGGCAGGCGCGCGTAGTGGTCGAACTTCGCGCCCCGATCATAGAGTTCGGTGGAAGGCGAGAGTATCTCGACGATGACGGTGGGGTTGAACAGAGTGTCGCGCTGGCCGCCGGCGAATTCGAGCGGTCCGCACACGGCGATCACATCCGGGTAGATATACATCCCCGTGGCCGCCACCTGCACACGCAGATCGCTCATGAAAACCCGGCAGGGCCGCCCCTGGAACTGGTTGCCCAACAAGCGTAAGATGTTCCCGGCGATGGTATTGTGGTCCACGCTCGTGCCCGTCATGGCGAAGATTTCGCCGCCGACGTACTCGCTTTTGTACTCCGCCGCGCGTTCCAGGGCCAGGTATTCTTCCGGGGTGTAGTAGCGCTTGGGGGGCGAGGCCATATTTGCTCCTCCGCTTCGGGTGCGTGCAACCCATTATACCACCTCCCGGCTTGATGGGCTCGACCTCTCAGGGATCGGGCCCGACCCCTTACGTAGCCCGCATCGGCGGGCTACGTAAGAGTTGGCGATAGCAAACGGGTGGACCGGAGCAATCCGGCCCACCCGCGCGTCCATGGTGGCGTTCCTTGCGTGGCTGCCGGGGCGCTTACTGCACGCCGGACGAGCTGTTGGGCGTGGTGTTCGGCGTGGTGTTCGGCGTGCTGCTGTTGGGGGCGCCGCCGCGCGGGCCGTGCCCGCCGCGCGGGCCGCCCTGGTCGGTGCCGGCGGCTTCGACAGTGATGATCGCGCCGGTTTGCGCGTTCACTTCGACGCCGCCGCCGTTGGTGAAGTCAACATCCCAGTACACGGTGCCGTTGTCATCGCCGAGGCGGCTATGGTCGATCGTATTACCGGGGCTGGCGGCCAGCGCAGCCTTTTCCGCGTCGGCCTGCGAGACGGTGGCCTGGGCGGCCAGCGCAGCCTGGTCGGCGCCGCCGCGGTCGCCATGCGGGCCACCCTGGTCGGTGCCGGCGGCTTCGACGGCGAGGACGGCGCCCGTCTGCGCGTCGATCTTCACCCCGCCGCCGTTGGTGAAGTCCACATCCCAGAACGCCTGGCCGTTGTCATTCATCAGATGCGTGTGGTCGATAGTATTGCCGGGGCTGGCGGCCAGTGCCGCCTGTTCGGCTTGCTGCTGCGTGATGGCGGGCGCCGCCGCCGGGGTCTGCGCCGGGGCCGGCGCCACCGGGACGGTGGACGGCCCGCTGGATGGGGTGGTCGCCGGGGCCGCGGGCGCCGTCACCACGGCGGTGGGGGTGGCGGTGGCGCCGCCGGTCTGCGCGAAGGCGTGGTCCGCGCCCACCACGCTGCCGGCCAGCATGCCCAGCCCGAGCAGGGCCACGGCGGCCGTGGAACCGATGATCGTCTTGTTGTTCATATATGCTCCTTGGTCTTTCCCTCGTTGGGTGTTCTTGATCCGTTTGCCGCGTCCCGCGTCGTTTCGCGGTACACCACCAGTCTAGCGCGCGGGCATTAGGGAACGGCGGGCCGATCATTAGGGAAGCATGAGATTTGGGGGCTAGCATCCGGGGCGGGAAGCAACCTAACCCCCCAACCCCTTCCCGCGGCGGAAGGGGGCGAGGGACGGCGCAAAATGCGATCTCCCCTCCCCGCGTGGGGTGGAGCCGGGGGTGAGGTTGCCCGCGCCCCGATTGTGCCGTCGGGCGGGGTCTGCTATAATCGGCTTGCGCCCGTCGCATCCTCTGGGTTCCGCTGTCCCCCATCGTCCCCCGGCGCCGGCTCCGTGGCATCATTAGTAGAGAGGCAAACCGATGGTTCCGTGGTATGCAGCCCGAGCGCGCCGGCTGCGCGGCCTGGGCATGGTCCTGCTGATCGCCGGCGCCCTGCTGGCGGCGGCGCCCCTGGGCACGCCCGCCGCGCCGGCCTCTAATGAGGCAGCGCAAGCCGCCGATAAACTCGTGCTGGCGTTTTACTTCCCCTGGTACGGCAAGGCCACCTTCGGCACCGGGCAGATGGCCGATCAGCCGGTCGCGCCCTACGATTCCGGGGATACGGCCGTGATCACGCGCCAGGTGCGCGAGGCGCAGGGCGCGGGCATCGACGCCTTTATCAGTTCCTGGCAAGGCACGGGCAGTGTGACCGACCAGAATTTCGCCAAACTGCTGGATATCGCCGCCGCCCAGCACTTCCGGGCCGCGCTCTACTTCGAGACCAACTATGCCCAGCAGCAGGGCGACGTGGCCGGGCAGTTGCAGGCCGCGCTGACCCGCTACGCCAACCACCCGGCCTACCTGCGCTGGCACGGCAAGCCGGTGGTCTTCTTCTGGGCACCGGGCGCGCTGGGCGACGCCGCCGCGTGGCAGCGGCTGCGCCGGCAGGTGGACCCCAACCAGGGCCAGATCTGGTCCGTGGACACGGTCGATCCCAGGTACCTGGATGCCTTCGACACGATCCACCTGTTCAGCGCGGGGAAATGGACGGCCGCTACCGCCGTGGCGCCGGTGGACGCGCAGTGGCGCAAGGTCATCGACGACTACAACCGGGCGCATGGGACGCAACGGCTCTGGGCCGCCGGCGTCATTCCGGGCTGGGACGAGAGCCGCGTGCAACCGCCGCGCCCGGACGCCAAGGTCTTCCCGCGGGGCGACGGAGCGCTGTACGGCGAGACTTGGCAGGCGGCCGTCGCCAGCAAGCCCGACTGGATTACCATCACCAGCTATAACGAATGGTTCGAGGGCACCCAGATTGAGCCGAGCGCCACGTACGGCACGCGCTACCTCGACCTGACGCGCCAGTACGCCACGCAGTGGAAGGGTGCGCCGCCGGCGCCGCCCACCCCCGGCCCGGCGGACCCCTGCGCGGGCGGCACGGCGTTCCCGCAAACCGGGCACAGCATCTGCAAACCGATGGAGAGCTACTGGCGGCAATACGGCGGGCTGGCGCAGTTCGGCTACCCCATCGGCGACTGGCTGGCCGAGACCAGCCCCACCGACGGCAAACGCTACACGGTGCAATACTTCGAGCGCGCCCGCTTCGAGTTGCACCCCGAAAACGCCGACGCGCGCTATGCCGTGCTACTGGGTCTGCTCGGCACACAGTTCCACCGGCCCGATCCGCGAGTTACCGCCGCGCCCAACGCGGGCGGGTTCTACTTCGCCCAGACCGGGCATAACGTCAGCGCCGTCTTCTACCAGTACTGGCAGGCGCACGGCGGCCTGTTCGTCAACGGCTACCCTATCAGCGAGGAGTTTGCCGAGCGCAGCAGCGACGGCAAGACCTACCGGGTGCAATATTTCGAGCGGGCGCGCTACGAACTCCACCCGGAGAACGCGCCACCCTATAACGTGCTGCTCGGCTTCCTGGGCCGCCAGGCGTGGGACGCGCGGTAGCGCCCAGCAACCTAACCCCCCAAGCCCCCTTCTCGCTGCGGGAAGCGGGGCGAGGGACGGCGCAAAATGCAATCTCCCCACCCCGCGGCGGGGGGGCGTATATCCCCGCCGGGGGAGAGGTTGGCCGGGCGCGCGCCGGGCCCCCTACGCGCGAGCGTCGGGCGCGGGCTTGGTGGGCGCGCTGGGCGCGGGCGGAGTCTTGCCCGTGGCGTCCGCCGCCGCGCTCGCCGCATCCGCCGCGTGGGCCGCCGCGCCGGCTGCGGCATCCGCGGCCTTCGCGGCGCTGGTCGCCGCGTGTGCCGTCTCGGTCTGCACATCGGCCTCGAACTGGGCCTTGAGCTGGGCCTGATCCTCGGCGATGGAGGCCAGGCGCTCGTTGGGCACCGCGGGCTGCTCCACCGGCAGGGCGATCGTCTCGCCCCGGCGGCGGATGGCCTGGCGCAGCGATCGGTAGGCGGTGGGGCGCTCGGGCGCGGCCAGCAGTTGCGACTGGCTCGTGGCGTCGCTGTAGAGCGCCAGCGCGATCACGTAGAGCACGCCCACGATGGGCACGGCGATCAGCGCGCCGCCCAGCCCGCCCAGTTCCACCCCGGCCAGCAGCGCCAGCAGCGCCGCCAGCGGGTGCAGCCCCACCGCATGCCCGCTCACCCGCGGGACGATCACGTTCGACTCCACCTGCTGCAACACGATGAAGTAGATGATGACCCAGAGGACCAGCGGCAGCGGCTGGAACGCGGCGATAACCACCGCCGGGATCATGCCCAGCACCGGGCCGACCATGGGGATGAACTCGAACAGGAAGGCCAGCAGCCCGATGACCAGCGGGAACTGCACCCCCAGCACGGCACAGCCCAGCCCCGCCGCCACGCCCACCGTCAGCGCGACGATGATCTGGCCGCGGATGTAGCCGCCCAGCACGCGATTGAGCGTCGCCTCGATGAAGAACCAGCGCTCGCGCGCCCGGCTGGGCAGGAAGCGCAGCGCCCAGTTGCGCATGTTGGCGCCGTCGAGCAGCAGGTAGAAGGCGATGACCAGCACCAGCATGATGTCGGTCGCCAGCGTGACCAGCCCGGTGACGACGCTGAGCGTGCCGCCGAGCAGGCTGCCGCCCGCGCTCGTCAGGTAGCCCACGAGTTGGTCGCGCAGGCTGGTGATGCTGACCGCGACACCGAACCCGGCCAGGAAGTGCTCGACCTGGGTCCACGCGCCGCCCGAAGCGTTGACCAGCGTGGGCAACTGGTCCACCACGCCCTGCAACTGCGCCGTGAGCGGGTTGATCAGCAGCACGCCGCCCAGCACCAGCCCGCCCAGCACCACCAGGTAGATCAGCAGGATGGCGAGGATGCGCGGCATGCCGCGCCGCGCCAGCCGGTCGACCAGCGGGCCGAACAGGAAGGCCAGCAGGAACCCGGCCAGCACCAGGACGATGATATGCAGGAACCGCTCGATGATCGTCCAGGCGATGACGGCCACGGCGGCCCCGGCGATGATGGTCAGGAAGCCCTGCAACCAGGGGTTCAGGCCCAACCGGCCCCAGCGCGACGGCGACTCCGGCGGAGGGGATGTGCTCATGGGGATACCTCGATCTTCTAGAGCCTGGGCGCTCCCGGTGCGCCCGCCGCAGCAGTATAGCACACCGCATACCACTCGCCAACCCGCGCCGCTTTTTTCACCGCAAAGGCGCGAGGGACGCGAAGAATATAACGGATCTCAATAATCTTCGCGTTCTTCGTGTCTCTGCGGTGCAATCTGGGCGGAAAATGAGCAGGAATTGGGCTGGCCGGTGAGCAAACAGGGCGGCTATGCTGAAGGGGACACGGGCCCCGGCCCGGCTGCGAATACCAAACACACCACGACAAGGAGAATCCGGCGATGAAAACGCGGCTGTATTACTACTTGATGGCGGCCATGGTGGCGCTGATGCTGGTCGGAGGCGTCAACCCCTGCGGCATCGTCTGGGGCGGGGACGGCTGAGCGCCCGCCGCGCCCTGTGGAGGAAGCAACAATGAAAACGGCACTGTATCGCTACCTGGGCATCGCGCTGCTGCTGGCCGTCGCCGGCGGCCCGCACCTGTTCGGCGTGGTCTGGAGCGGCTGAGCGCCCGCCGCGCTATGAGGAGGAAGCAACGATGAAGCTCAAACTCGCGCAGTACGCGACCGGCATCGCGCTGGCCGTGGGCATGGTGCTGGGCACCAACGGCTTCGGCGTCATCTGGGGCGCCTGAGCCGGCTGCCAACCGAGGTCTGTCATTCTGAGCGCAGCGAAGAATCTCCGTCACGTAACACAAGCCACGAGACTCTTCGCTGCGCTCAGAGTGACAAAAGCCTTGTGACAAACGGCTGAGCACGCGCCGGCCCGTTATATCGCGCACGCCGGCACCTCGCCTCGTCAGGGGCGGGGTGCTTTGCTGTGTCCAGGGCACGGGGGCATTTACCCAGGCGCGAAATCGGTCTCCAGCCGTAAACCCCGGCGGGCGGCGCGCGCCATATTCTATAGACACGATTTTGCCGCCGACCGGCCTGATTAGCACCGCAGAGACGCAGAGGCCGCAGAGATTTTCGCGGTTTTCGTGTGCGGCGTCATCGGGTCTCCTATCGAGATCAGACGACACCAGAGACCAAACCCGTTAAAACTCTGCGGCCTCTGCGTCTCTGCGGTGATCAGAAACGGCAGGCGAATGCAGATGCTTCCGTTTGGGCCGAAGATCGGCTATAATACGCAGAATCCAGCGGCGCCGCCGGTCGCGGGCGCCGGGCTGGTCGCGAGCGCGCCCCACTGAGAGACCGGAATTGGGTGGAATGATCGATACGAAACCGTCCTTTGGCCGCTGGCTCAAAGAGCGCCGCAAGGCCCTTGACCTGACCCAGTTTGCCCTGGCCGAGCGCGTGGGCTGCGCGGAAGTGACCATCGGGCGCATCGAGGCCGATGAGCGCCGGCCCTCGCGCCAGGTGGCCGAGTTGCTGGCCGAGGCGCTGGGCATCCCGCCGGAAGACCGCCCGGCCTTCGTGCAATTCGCGCGCACCGGCCACACCGGCGAGGCCGCCGCCCCGCTGATGCCCACCAGCGCGACCCCGCCCGCCGTGGCCGCCGCCGTGCCGCCGCTGGCTGCCCCGCCCGTGCGCGCCATGGCCGCCCCGCTCACCCGCCTCATCGGGCGCGACCAGACGCTGGCCGCCGTGCGCGAGGCGCTGCACCGCACGGGGGGCCGCCTGCTGACCCTCACCGGGCCGCCCGGCGTGGGCAAGACGCGCCTCGCCATGCAGGTCGCCGCCGATATGGGCGGCGAGTTCGCCGGGGGCGTCTGCTTCGTGCCCCTCGCCCCGATCAGCGACCCGGACTACGTGCCGACCGCGGTGGCTCAGGCGCTGGGACTGCAGGACACCGGCGCCGCCCCGCTGCCCGCGCGGGTGCTGACCTACCTGCGCGATAAGGCACTGCTGCTCGTGCTCGACAACTTCGAGCATCTGCTGGGCGCCGCCCCGCTGCTGGTCGAGTGGCTGGCCGCCAGCCCGCGGCTGACCGTGCTGGTGACGAGCCGGGCGGCGCTGCGCGTACGCGGCGAGCAGCAGTTCGCCGTGCCGCCGCTGGCCCTGCCCGACCCGGCCCACCTGCCGCCGCTCAGCGAGCTGGCCCGCTACCCCGCCGTGACCCTGTTCGTGGAGCGCGCCGCCGGGGTGCAGGCCGATTTCGCGCTGACCGAGGAGAACGCCGCCGCCGTGGCCGGCATCTGCGCCCGGCTCGACGGCCTGCCCCTCGCCATCGAACTGGCCGCCGCGCGCAGCAAGCTGCTCACGCCCGCGGCCATGCTGGCCCGGCTGGCCGCCCGCCTGCCGCTGCTGGCCGGGGGGCCGCGCGACTTGCCCGCCCGCCAGCAGACCTTGCGCGCCGCCATCGGCTGGAGCTATGACCTGCTCGACGCCGGGGAGCAGGCCCTGTTCGCCCGCATGAGCGTCTTCGTCAACGGCTGCACGCTCGACGCCGTGGAAGCCGTCTGCAATGGCACCGGCGACCTGCCCTTCGACGCGCTCGACGGCGTGTCCTCGCTGTTCGACAAGAGCCTGCTGCGCCAGGACGAGCCGTCGGAGGCCGAGCCGCGCTTCAACATCCTCGACACCATCCGCGAGTTCGCGCTGGAAGCCTTAGCGGCGCGCGGCGAGGTGGAGACGATCCGCCGCCGCCACTTCGCCCACTACCTGGCCGAAGCCGAGCAGGCCGACCCGCTGCTGCAAGGCGCCGAGCAAACCGCGTGGCTGGAGCGCCTGGAGGCCGACCACGACAACTTCCGCGCCGCGCTGGCCTGGGCGCGCGACAGCGGCGATGCCGAGGCGCTGGCCCGCCTGGCCGGGGCGCTGTGGCGCTTCTGGTATGTGCATAGCCACTTCCACGAGGGCCGCGGCTGGCTGGCGCAGGCGCTGGCCCGCCAGGACGCCGTGTCCCCGCCGGTGCGCGTGCGGCTGCTCAACGGCACCGCCTGGCTGGCCTACAACCAGGGCGATTTCGCCCGTGCCCGCGCCCTGGCCGGGCAGAGCCTGGCCCTGGCGCGCAGCCTCGACAACAAGTGGGAGATCGGCCAGGCCATGGCGACGCTGGGCAGCGTGGAACTGGGCCAGGGCAATTTCGACGCCGCCACCGGGCATTACGAGCAGGGCCTGGCCGTCATGCGCGCGCTGGCCCACTCCTGGGGCATCTCCTACATGCTCAACTTCCTGGGCCTGACGGCGCAGTTGGCGGGCGACAGCGCGCGGGCCACGGCGTTGCTCGAAGAAAGCCTGGCCCTCTCGCGCCACCTGCACGACATCCGCGGCATGGCCTTCACCCTGCTCAACCTGGGCCGCGCCGCCCATGAGCAGGGCGACGACGCCCGCGCCGCCGCGCTGCTGGAGGAGAGCCTGGAACTGTCGGCGGAACTGGGCAACAAGGAGTATGTGGCGACCTGCCTGAGTTACCTGGCCCTGCTGGCCCGGCTGCGCGCCGAGTACCGCCACGCGGTCTTGCTCTACCGCGAGAGCCTGCACCTGCTGCTGGAACTGGGCCACCGCGAGAGCCTCGCCGTGGGGCTGGAGGGCCTGGCCGGGGCGGTGCAGGGCGAGGGCCACCCGGAACACGCGGTGCGCCTGCTGGCCGCCGCCGCCGCCCTGCGCGACGCCATCGGCGCGCCCCTGCCGCCTGCTCAGCGCCCCTACTACGAGCAAACGCTGGCCGAGGTGCGCGCTCAGTTAGCCCCCCTCGCCTACGCCGCCGCCTGGGCCGAAGGCAGCACGCTCAGCCTCAGCGGCGTCGTCGCCCTCGCGACGGCCTACGCGCCCTGAGCCGGGTGGCGCGGCGCGCCCACCTCACCGGGATGCCGGCAGGTAGATTCGTAGCGGCGCGATGAATCGCGCCTGCCGCCCTACCGGGATGCCGGCAGGTAGATTCGTAGCGGCGCGATGAATCGCGCCCGTACTCGCTGGACGTTAGCGCGGGCTGTTCCCAATAGGTTTGGGGAATCTGTACTCTTGACGCAAGGTACCACGATGCCGGACGCTGCCGAACCTCACCGGAAAGTCCTACGCTTGGCCGGGTACGACTACGCCCAGGCGGGCGCCTACTTTGTCACTATCTGCACCGCGGGGCGGCGTTGTGTGCTAGGCTCCATCGTCGGGACCGCATTTCAGGCGAGCCCGCCCGGCACCCTGGTCACCGCCGAATGGCAGGATGTGCCGCGCCGCTTTCCGGGCGTGGCGCTGGATGCCTTTGTCGTCATGCCCAATCATCTGCACGGGATTGTGGTGCTGGAGCCGGGTGCGATGCCACCACTCGGCGCCATCATCCGGGCGTTCAAGGCGGTGACCACCCGGCGCCTGCGGACGAGTGGCGTCCCGGACTTTACCTGGCAGGCGAATTATTACGAGCATATTATTCGGAATGAGATCGATTTGGATCGGGTGCGGCAGTATATCACAGAGAATCCCGCACGCTGGGCGGACGATACCGAGAATCCTGCATAGTGCCGGCGCCGGATGTCGCGCCATCCACCTCCG
>DASSGZ010000257.1:0-11544 GCA_035693165.1 Chloroflexia bacterium
CGCAGTTTGGCACTCGTCTCATTGGTACCGGTTTTCACGCCTATGCCACTGATAACACTACATATGACATTCGCCATCTCGCCGATCAGTTCGCTAAGGGCTACGACGAAGCTTATACCGGCGTCAATCCCACGAAGTGTCCGGCGGTATCCGGCCCTCGCCAGACTATTTATCTGGCGATTGCCACGTCGAATGATCAGCAAGGATCCAATGTTGCTCTTACTGCCGATCACGCGGCTGCCTGGGCGCAGATGGTAGATAAGGTTACGAGCGATGTCTCCTATATTGAGGGAATTGTCGTAGAAGCTGGAATTGACGCTGAACCGAATTTCGATACCGCCTATAGCCATACGGCTGACTGGGTAAACAGCTATAGTACAAATGGGCACACACTGTGCCACGATTTCGGCAGCACTGACGGCTACCCGGATCTCGCGCCGGGCGAGCCAACACCCGTCGTTTCCCCTCCTTGGGGCCACTCTAGTTGGAGTGTAGACGAGTTCTATAACATCGCCCGGGGAATCTCTGGGCAACGACCCCTGCCCGAGATTTACAAGTCAAGCTACGCACGTGACTGGTATCGAGTGAAACGCTGGAGTCAAACCCGACCAATACCATTAACCTTCCCGATGGATTTCGAAGGTGTGATGAGTGAATGCTATTCCAGTGGGTGCCAACCCCCGGCGGACTTTAGCGAACAACAAGCGTGGCAGGTCTTCTGGTTAGAACTCAATGCGGATCAGATTACCCAGCAAGACATACCATATTCCACAGATATTCGATGCAGTAATGGTCCCTATGCCGGTTGTTCCCCGTCTATTCATGACTGATCGTGAGGGATCGGCGGCGCTATTGTCTACACTAAGCGGATTGTGGAAAGCGAGGTCAGGATCGTGAACCGTTACCAAATGCACTCCTTACAGGGGCCATCCGTGTTATGGCGCCTCGCGCTGCTCCTTCTCTTGGCCAGTGGGCTGATCGCGTGTGACTCCAGCACCGGTACGCAACCGAGCGTCCCGACCGGCACGCCCGTGTCCGTCCCGACCGGCACGCCCGTGTCCCTCCCGACCGATACGGCGACCGTCGTCTCCTTGCCACCCGCAGTAGCTACCGATATCGCCAAAAACACGCAGGTGGTCACCTATCGCATCCACGTTGCCACTTCCGTCGCGCTTACAGGGGCGCCGACTCGGACGCCGGGCGGGCCGCCGGACATGCCAACCTTCACCCCCGTACTCGGCATCGTCGGCGACTGTCCCGGTCCGAATTCACGCGGCTTCCAATGCTATAATATGTGGCGCGGGTATCAAGCCGGTCATCTGATGGAAGTGCGCGTGGGCCGGCAGGGTTCGGACGACGATCCAACTCAGGGGGAAATTGTTGTGCTGACGCGCGGCACCCGCGAGACCTATTTCGGGCCAGGGAAAACAGGCGCTTTCGACATTGTGTCGCTCGACGGCGATCTCGTAACGGTAACCGCTATCGAATCCCCGCACCATGAAACCTTCATCTTCAATCTCCAGACGCACCAGTGGACCGCTATCTCCCCGGTGCCGGGTGGCTCGCCCACCGCCAGTCTCCTGCCCTAACCGGCGCCCCGGCAGGCACGCGAATCGCATTCAGGGCTGACGGTAGCCGTGAAATTAATCCCGTTGCTAGGCACTTCTACGGCGCGGGAACGGACCAGGCGCTTGACGTAGCCGGGCCAATGTGGTAATATAATGACGCAGCCCCGCCACGCGGGGACGTCACAAGAAAGTCTTGATCCAACAGTTTTGAACAGGGAGCTTGTAGCGGATGGGGACGCCTGTGGCCGGCTTGTCCGATTGAGGCGGTAACCTGAAGAAGAGCACCCACCTGCACATGTGTTGCAGGTTCAAGACCTAAGTGGCGCCCCCTCGTGGCGGGGTTCGCGCATATCCCGCACCTGACAGGGCCGCAACGGCAGAGGACGATCCTCCCGCGTTGCGGCCTTTTTGTGGCCCGGCGCCTCCCACTGTTCCTTGTCACTCTGAGCGCAGCGAAGAGTCTCGTCTCGCGGGACAGGAGACGAGATGCTTCACTGCGTTCAGCATGACAACGGGGGCTTGTCACTCTGAGCGCAGCGAAGAGTCTCGGCGCGTGGGCAAGGAGGCGGGAAGGACGTTCACCGTTGCGGGGTGGCCGGGGCGCAGACGGCCCAGCGGCCCCGGCGTTGCGCCTGGGCGGTCTGCTGGGCGGCACGCAGGCGGTCCTGGTACTTGCCGTCCGGCGGGGTGGGGCGCACCTGGGCGTAGCCTTGCCCGGCCAGTTCTTCGTTCAGCAACAGCGGCACCCCGGCGCCCGGCAACCAGACATAGCGCAGCAGCCGCCCGCTCGCATCGGCCTCGGACACGTCTTTTTCGAGCAGCACCTGCCGCCCGGCCTGGACCACCAACTGCTGCACGCGAGCGGTCGCCTCCGGCCCGAAGCACCCGCCACCGGGCGGGGCTGCATCGCCGCCCGCCTCAATGCCGATCAGCCGCACCCGCGCCGGCTCCGGCCCGATCATCACGTCGAGCGTATCGCCGCTGACGACCCGGCTGACAATTGCTGCCACCGTGCGCGGGGGCAGTGCCACTTTAGACGCGGTCGCAGTACGCACGGTGGCGGCGGTGAGGGACGGGGCCGCCGGCAACGCCAGCGCGGCCCCGGTCGTGCGGGTGGGCGCGACCGTGACCGTTGGGCGAAGCGTGGGTGCAGCCGTGGGCGCCGGGCGGGTTTGCGTGGGGTTGGTGGCCGGTAGTGTGGCCGGCGCGCTCTGGCCCTGCGGGGTGGCGGGTGGCGGCGTGCCGGCCGGGGCAGGCGGTTGCAGCAGGGCCAGACCCCCGGCGACCACCGCCACGAGCACCAGGACGGCTACCGTGACGCGCACCAGGCCGCGCATGAACCGGGCGCGGCGCACGGCCCGCGCGGCTTCCGCTATCTCCCTGCGCTCGTAGTCGGCGCGCTGCTTGGCGAGCCAGGCCATGCGCTCGCGCGCCACGGCCACGGCATCGGCCTTGGCTTGCGCGCGGTCCTCCGCCGCGACTACCTCCAACGCCGGCAGCGGGATGTGGCGCTCTTCCGGCGAGGGCGTTTGCGGGGATACGTCCGGCGACTCCGCGGCGGATGGTGGCGGCGCCGGCACCTCCTCGATGCCTGGTGGCGCGACAGCCTCCACCGCGGGCGCCGGTCCGTCCGGCGGCGCTGGGGGTGCCGGCCAATCGAACTCCAGCGCGGCGACAGGATGCGCGGCGGCGGTGATGGTCAGCGTGCCCGGTCGCGGCGGCTCCAGGGCGGCGTGGCCGTTATGTTCCGGCGCCGGGGCCGTGTGCCCGTTGCGCGCGGGCTTGCGGGGGGCGGCGCCGTTGCGAGCCGGCGCCTCGCGCGCCGCAGCGTTGCGTACAGCTTTGTTCCCGGCCTGCCCGGTGGGGCCGGGGGTTTCCGGGGCGGCGCGGTCGGGACGGGCGGGTTCCAGCAGCAAGGGGCGGGTAATGCGAGTATCGTCGCGGGGGAGCGCGGGTAGCGGGCGCGTTCCTCCCCGCGCGGGCGGGCGCGGCGCCAGGGCCGCGCGGCTGCGCTCGACCAGCACGGGCAGCGCGGCGTCATAGCCTAACGTGGCGGCGCCCGGCCCGGTGAGCCAGCGCCCGGCCTCGTGCAACGCTGCGCCGTCCAGCAGCCCGGCGGCGGGGGCGCCCTGGCGCATCCAGGTCCGCGCATGTTCGTCCAGGCGCCGCCGCGTTTGCTCGGCCTCGCGCCACTCGCGCACCCAGCGGCCCAGGCGCGGCCAGGCGCTGATCAGGATCTCGTGCGCCAGCTCCACGGGTGGATCGCCGGCGCCGGCTGTGTCGTCAACCCGGATCATGCGCCGGGCAGCCAGGGCGCGCAGCGTTGGCTCCAGCAGCGCCGGATCGTCATGGGCGCTACGCAGATCGGCCAGGGCCTGGGGCCGTCCGGTGTCGGGACGGCCCGCGCCCGGTTGCACCAGGCGCAGCAAGATGCGCCGCGCGACGGCCTGCTGCTCAGCGGGCAGGGCCGCGAACACGGCATCGGCGCGGGCCGCCAGGGCGCCGGCCAGGCCGCCGCGCCCGCCCATATCGGCGCGCTGGTAGGCCGCGAGGGGGATCAACCGCCGCTCCATGCGCGTCCAGAGCAGGCCCAGCGTCTCTTGCAGCAGCGGCAGGGCCCGCGGCTCATCGGCGGCGTCGGCCAGCAAGCGCTCCAGCAGCGCCGGCTCGATGTGGACCCCGCGATCCAGCGCCGGTTCCTGGATCGCCGCGCGCAGCGCCTCGCCCTGGGGCGGCGAGACTTCCATGCGCTGCCCGGCGCGGATGGGCCACAGCGGGCTGTTCGCCAGGTCCGCGTAGAAGTCGTTCCGCATGACCAGGATGAGCGCGCAGCGGGCATCGGCGCGCAACGCACGCAGCGCGGCCAGGAACCGCTCCTGCTCGGCGGGCGCGGCCAGCGCGAAGACTTCTTCGAGCGGGTCGACGATCAGCAGCAGCCGCCCGGCGCCGTCCTGCGTGCCGAGCAGGGCAGTGATCACGTCGCGAGGCTGCGTATGGCCCGCCTGCAGGGTCGCGGCCAGCGCAACCAGGGGGTGCCCGCCGGGGCGCATGGTGCGCACCAGCCAGAAGCCCGGCGGCCAGTGGGGACTCGCCGGCAACTGCGGCAGCAGGCCCGCCTGGATCAGCGACGTTTTCCCGCTGCCCGGCGGCCCCACCACCAGCAGCAAGCGCTCGCGCCGCAAGCGACCCAGCAGCGCGCCGATCTCGGCATCGCGCCCGTAGAAGAAGCGGGCGTCGCCTGCCGCAAAGGGGCGCAGGCCCGGATAGGGGCAGGGGGGAATGCGCCCCGCGGGGCGGATGCGGTGGCCCAGTTCGGCGCAGAGGCGATTGACGATATACGGCCACTCGCGGGCGTCGCGGGCGTCCAGGAGTGGAAGCATGGGCGGCAACGGCGGCAACGTGACCGATTGGAGGATCAACAGGCTGACCGGCCAGGGCGCCGCGCCGGTCCCGTAGACCTCGGCCAGCAGGGCGACAACCTCGGGCAGCCGCTCAGCCAGATAGGCGGGGGAGACCACGAGCACCGCGCGGCGGCTCTCGCGGAGTACGCCCGCGGCGGGGTCGGGCACCGCGCCCGCGGCCACAGCCGCGTCCGCATACCAGCGCAGGCCGGCCTGGCGCAGGGCATCGGCCAGGTAGCCTTCGACCCAGGCACGGTCGGCCCCGGCATACGAGATGAAGAGGTCGTACTGGTACGCCACCTGCACGGACATATGCAGTTACCCCGACTGACAGGCTGGCTAATGGACGGCCGGTGCCAAACGAGCCGGGTGTGGTCCTATAAGTCCTGTCCAGGTTCGCGTGTTGGCCGGGTGCCGCCAGGCGCCCCGTGGGGGCGGCGAATCGGTTTACCCGTAGACTATCTCAGTATAGCGGAGGAAGGCGTTTGGATCAACCCGTGGGCCGGTCAAGATCGGGGCACAATCACGCTGCCGGTGGTCAAGATCCCGACACAGTGCCGGGCCGCGCGGCGCCCGACCCTCGGCGGACGGCGCGGCCCGGTGGTGCGGCGGGGCGGCTAGCCGGCGACGACCGGGAGATCGGCCAGGGCGGCCTGGACCGCCTCGACCGGGTATTCGTAATCTTCGAGTTCGCCCGCCAGGTAGCGGTCGTAGGCAGCCAGATCGAAAAAGCCGTGACCGCTCAGGTTGAAGAGGATGGTCTTGCTTTCGCCCGCCTCTTTGCAGCGCAGCGCCTCATCGATGGCCGCGCGAATCGCGTGGGCCGACTCGGGCGCGGGCACGATGCCCTCGCTGCGGGTGAAGCGCAAGGCGGCCTCGAACACCGGGTTCTGCGGATAGGCGACTGCCTCGATGGTCTGCGCCTGATAGAGATGGCTGATCAACGGGGCCACGCCGTGGTAGCGCAGGCCGCCGGCATGGATCGTCTGCGGGACGAAGCCATGGCCGAGCGTGTGCATCTTGACGATGGGCGCCATGCGCGCCGTGTCCCCGAAGTCATAGGCATACACGCCGCGCGTGAGTGTGGGGCAGGCCGCCGGTTCCACGGCGACGATGCGCAGGTTGGGCGACTTGCCGGTGAGTTTGTCGGCCACGAAGGGGAAGGCCAGGCCCGCGAAGTTGCTGCCGCCGCCCACGCAGCCGATCACCACATCGGGATAGGCGTCGGCCATCTCCATCTGTTGCTGCGCTTCCTGGCCGATGACGGTCTGGTGCATCAGCACATGGTTGAGCACGCTGCCGAGCGAGTACTTGGTGTCGTCGCGGGTGGCGGCGTCCTCCACCGCCTCGGAGATGGCGATGCCCAGGCTGCCGGGCGACTCGGCATCCTGCTCCAGGATGGAGCGGCCCGCGTGGGTCTCGGGGCTGGGGCTGGGAATGACCCGCGCGCCGAAGGTCTGCATCAGCGAACGGCGGTAGGGCTTCTGGAAATAGGACACCTTGACCATGTAGACCTGGCACTCCAGGCCGAACATCTGGGTCGCCATGGCGAGCGCGCTGCCCCACTGCCCGGCGCCCGTCTCGGTGGCGAGCCGTTTGACGCCCTCGGCGGCGCTGTAGAAGGCCTGCGGCACGGCGGTGTTCGGTTTGTGACTGCCCACAGGGCTGGCGCCTTCATACTTGTAGAAAATGCGCGCGGGGGTATCGAGCGCTTTTTCGAGCCGGTGGGCGCGATACAGTGGCGTGGGCCGCCAGAGCCGGTAGACGGCCTGCACCTCGGCGGGGATCTCGATATAGCGCTCCTGGCTCACTTCCTGGCGGATGATCTCCAGCGGGAAGAGCGGCGCCAGGTCGGCGGGGCCGACGGGCTGCATTGTGCCGGGATGCAGCACGGCGGGCAGGGGCGTGGGCAAGTCGGCCTGGATGTTGTACCATGCGCGCGGCATGGCGCTTTCGTCGAGCAGATACTTGGTGCGGTCGCCCGGCAATTCGCCCGGTGTGTGCGGGGCGGCGGGATTGGTTGCGTTGACCATGGGTTTCTTTCCTCCACTTCCCGGTTGGTTGGGTGTGCTCCGTGGAGGCGATTGTAGCAGGTTCGCCGGGGGCCGTCAACGCGCCGCTGCCCCTATCGGTCGAGAAGTTCACCGCGAAGGAACGAAGCACGCGAAGGTTCTTTGTTCTGTGCGCCCTTCGCGCCTTTGCGGTGACTAATCGGGTTACTGCGGATCGCCGTGCCGCCGCAGAAAATCCAGGATGAGGGGTTGGACGAGGGCGACTGTGGCCGGCGAGTCGATGAAGTCGGTGTGCTCGGCGCCGGGCACCACGGCACATTCGGCATGGGGCAGCAGCCGGTACATCGCGACCCCTTCTTCGACGGAGACAAAGCCGTCCCGGTCGCCCAGCAGGACCAGGGTGGGCGCCCCGACCCTGGCGAAGTCATCCGGGCTGTAGTTCAGCGTGGCGTTCCACATCGGTTTGATTTGTTGCAACAACGTCTGCCACTTCTCCGGGCCATGCAGTTGCCGGAGCAGGGCCGCGAAACCGGGGTTGTCGCGCTCGAACTGCGCGGTGTCCACATCCGGCGACGCGGCATCGCCGAGTAGGGACCGCACCCACTGGCGCGACGGCTCGGTGAGTTCGGGGTAGGCGCCGCCGATGACGAGGGCCTGGGGCAGGTCGGGGTAGCGCATGCCGATCTCCAGCGCCACCTGGCCGCCGTCGCTGTAGCCGCAGATCAGCGGTTTCCGCAGATCCAGGGCCTGCACCAGCGCTGCCATATCATCCGCCAGCAGCCGATAGCTCATCTGGCCCGTGGGGTTGGCGGTGCGGCCATGGCCGCGGCTGTCCGGCATAATCACGCGGTAGTGGGCGGCAAGGGCCGCCCGATACGGCTGCCACGAGTCGCCGGTGAGCACGCCCCCGTGGATCAAGAGCAGCGGCGGGCCCTGGCCCTGCTCTTCGTAGTAGATGTCGAGGCCATTGGCCCGCACATAACGGCCGTTCTGGGCTGCTTCGTGCGCTGTTGCTGTCATAACGACCTCCTGCTGACTGTTCGCGTAGCGGTGCGTCAGCACACGGACCAGCGCCTGGCCGGGGGTAGGGGCCCACCGCAGGCCGGGGCGTATGCTAGGCACGCGGGCGCCGCCGTGTCCACCAGTCCCGCAGCTTGGTCAGGCCCGCGACGCACCAGGTGAAGAGAATCATAGACACGACCGCGATCACCCTGTCGGGCAGGATGTGGTCCAGCAGCGCGTGGATTCCCACCAGCAGTATCCACAGCAGGGCGAGAAACCCGGCAATCACCGCCGGCATGGCGCCCGCGGTGCACCGCCGCCGGCCTCTAGGCCGGCGGGCAGCAGCATTAACAGGCGTATATGCATAGGTGCAGGGGTAGGCGCCTTGCGCCGGGCAGGCATGTCGCCGGGCGTGTGCATTATACCATGCCGCCGCGGCGCGGGTGGCGCGATGGGCCGGCGGTGATCCGCCGGCCGGTAGGGATTCCAGGCCGGCGGATCGGGCGGTGCGGTGAGGGCGGCGGCCCGGTCCCGCTCAGGGCAGCGCGGCGCGGGCGACGCGCGCCTGCAGGAGGTCGAAGTGGGGGTTACGGGCCAGGGCGCGCGAGAGCAGCAAGCGGGCCTGGGCTGTGTCGCCCAGGCTTTTGGCGATCATCCCGGCGTGATAATCCAGCAGCGCGTCCTGGGTGCCCAGTTTCATCGCCTGTTGCATGGCCGCCTGGGCTTCTTGATACTGCCCGCGCTTATAAAGCGCCCACGCCTGGGCATCGTAGCCGTAAATATCCTTGCGCGCCGCCAGTTCCTGGGTCGTCAGGGCCAGGGCCTCGTCCAGCTTGCGATCATGGTTGGCGTAGAAGAGGGCCAGTTGCCGGTTGTAGATCACCTTGTTGATCGCCGCCAGCTTGCCGATGAACTCGACCGTGTCGTATTGCTGCTGGGCTTTGGCCGGTTCCCCGGTCAGCGTATAGAGATCGCCCAGGGCGGCCAGGAAATCCGGCTGCGGGATGATGGCGACGGCCTGCTGGTAGTAGCCGATGGCCTCGGGGTAGCGTTCCTGGGCGGCGCGGGCCTTGCCCAGCCCGGCCAGGGCCAGGTAGTAATTGGGGAACAGGTCGAGCGCCTGGCTGTAGTAGCCCGCGGCCCGGTCAGGATTGCCCGTCTGGAAATAGAGTTCGCCCAGTTGGAACTGATACCAGGCGGCGCTTTCGCCGGTCAGCGCCAGGTCCTGGGCTTCGGCGGTGGCCTGCTGCATCAAGGCGATGGCCTGGTCCGGGTGGCCCTGCAGCCAGGCCAGGCGCGAGAGCCGGCTCTCGACCGCGGGGCCGGGGTTGCGCTGGTTCAGGCGCTGGTAAGCGGCTTCGGCTTCCTTGTAGTTGCCCAGTTCCAACTGGGCGTCGCCCATGGTCGCCAGCGCCGAGACGATGTTGGGGTGCGCGGCGTAGACCTGGGTAGCCAGGGTCAGCGCCCCCGTGAAATCGTGCTGGGTATAACGGACCGCCGCCAGGTAGGCTTGCGCGCCCTCGTAGTCGGGATCAATCGCCAGCGCCTGGTGGATTGTGGTTTCCGCCCGCTGATACTGGGCGATATCGCCGGTCTCGCGGGCCTTGTGCATGAAGCTTCCGGCAAGAAAGGTCATGCTGATGAAATCGCGCGGGTCCCGCGCCACGCGCGCGTCCCAGAAGGCGATCAGCTCGTCGGTGGTCTTCATGCCCACCCCGCCGCTGGCATCTTCGCCGTCCAGGGCGACGGGGGCAACGGGCGCCGCCGGGACCCCGGTGGCCCCGCGATTAACCACATACGACGCGCCGATGATGAGCAGCACGGCGCCGACCAGAAAAACCATTCTGCGAGGAAGCATCTTTTCCCTCCAGAGCCCAGTTTTGAGGGAGAGGCGGGATGGGTGACCCCGCCCCTCCCCAGCCGCGAGGCGCCGCGTCGCTTAGTGGTTCGGCGGAGCCAGATACGGGAAGCTGTGGCGGAAGTTCGAGTCGTTGGCGACGCAGTCGGTCGTCACGGCACCATTGGTGAGCAGGCCCAGTTCGATGTCGATCACATCATCCTGGAGCCGCCGCCCATTCGGGAAGCCTTCCGCCGCGGACGTATTGTAAGTCAGCACGTCGGGCAGCAGGAAGTCGGCGAGCTGGCCGGCGCGGGTGGCGTCGTTCCCCAGCGCCTCCAGCACGGTGATGAACTGGGCGCGATAGTCGCGGCGGTCGTTGCGCGGGCGCCCGATGTTGTAGAGATCCTTGCCCGGATCGTTGTGGTTGTTGAAGACGGTATTGATGGCCGGGCGCCCCATGCGGTCCACCTGGTTGCCGCTGAGGGTGGTGCGCCCCCAGATGCCCAGGTTGCGGCCCAGGGTGCTGGTCGGCACTTCCAGGACGATCGAGGCGACGTTCAAGCCCAGGAAGAAGTTGGTGCCGACGCCGCCGGGGCAGAACGTGAGGTTGTTGCGGAAGGCCGCCAGGTCGAAGAAGAAGGGATCGTCGAACACGCCGGCGCGCACGCGACCGCCGCCCCGCACGGAGAGGGTGCTGTCGGTCCAGCCCTGGGCCAGGATCACGCTCGCCCCATCCTGGGGATTATCCGCCACATTATCCGAGGGATCTTTCGCGGCGGGCGCGTCGGTGGCGAGATCTTTGTCGTCGAGGCACTGGCCCCTGGGCGCGCAGCGCAGAGTCAGGCGCTGCTTCCCGCTGGCGTTCGGGGCCGAGAAGGTGACCCGGTAGACCAGGGTATTCGATTCGGAGTCGTCGCTCGTGGCCGGCTGATCGCCGTGGCCGTTGCGGATCACGCGGATCTCATACGAGGCCGTCGAGCGGAAGCTGGTGGGGCTGAGCACGCCGGCCGCCGGGTCGACGTTCATGATCAGCACGGTGTTATGGTGGTTGGACGGAGACTCGAAAGCGTAAACGTCGGTGATATCCATCCGCCCGTCGGCTTCAGCCAGGGGACCGTCCAGGTGATCGGCGCCGCGCGAGACGATTGGGGCCACGCCGACCATTAAGGACAGCACCGCCACGGCAACGGTCATAATCGAGAGTAGCTTTTTCATTGCTTGCTCCTCTATCCTGTAGTAAAGTGTTGTGCGCTCCGGCTGGAGACGCGGCCAGGCATTGCCCTGTGACCCCCGGAACAGGGGCGCGCCTGCGCCCGAAACTAGTTCAAAGCAGCACCTCCTTTCCCGTATTTTGTGTGCCGGCTCGCGCGGGTGCCTGTGCCCGGCCACTGCCGCGTCGTGGCGGCAGCGCCGGGACACGGGGCCGTGCGCTAATCCGCGGCCAGGCCGATGGCGGTGAAGGGTAGGACGATCTGGGCCGGGTCCACCACCGAGGTCAGGCTGCCGTCGGCGCCGATGCGCCAGCCGCTGATGGTCGCGGGGCCGGGCACGGGCAGCAGCAGCCGCGAGTCGAGCGCGTACAGGTAGCGACCGGGGCCGCTCAGCGCTTCCTCCAGCGGGAAGGTATCGGGTGGCGTGGTGCCGGTGGCGCCATTGGCGGTCAGCAGGGTGATCGTGCCGTCATGCTCGATGCGATAGCCGGAGATGGTCTGGCTGTCGGC
>DASSGZ010000258.1:0-15382 GCA_035693165.1 Chloroflexia bacterium
GCGGTCCCAGTTGAACTGGCGATCCACTTCGTTGCGGGCATTAAGCGCCCGCTGCCGCGACCATTCGGAATGCTGGAGCGTGTGCAGGATGCCCCAGGCCAGCGAGCCGGGATCGTTGGGATTCACCTTGATGCCGGTTTCGTGCAGTTGCACCACTTCGGATAGCCCGCCGGTGTCGGTGGTCACGACCGGCGTGCCCGCGGCCATCGCCTCCAGCGCCACGATGCCGAACGGCTCGTAGAGGCTGGGGAAGACGGCGCAATCGGCGACCTTGTAGAGCCGGTCGCGATCGTCGTCCGAAATGCGGCCGGGGAAGAAGAACCAGTCGCCCACGCCCGCGGCGCGCGCCCGGTTCGCCAGGTCGAAGCGGAAATCGCCGCCGCCCGCGATGACGAACTTGACGTTGGGGTAGATCGCCACGATCTGCGGCGCCGCGTCGACCAGCACCTGCAAGCCTTTTTCCCAGACCAGGCGGCCCACGTAAAAGACGATCTTTTCGTCGGGGCGGGCCAGGGTGTTGCGGAACCAGCTCAGGTCCTGGCCGTTCCAGCGGTCAAACGGGCGCGGATCGACGCCGTTGGGGATCACGTCGATTTTCTCGGCGGGCGCGCCGAAGTAGTTCATGATCTCCCAGGCCATGTAATTACTGCAGGCGATGGTGCGCCAGCTTTCGTAGACCAGGCGCCACTCGGCGCCGTGGATGTCGCGCTGCATGTCTTCCCAGAGGAAGCCGTGGTTGCGGCCCATCTCCGTGGCGTGGATGGTCGAGATCAGGGGCAGGCGCCGCGTGTGTTTAAGGGTGATGGCGGCAAAGGACACCAGCCAGTCGTGCGCGTGGATCAGGTCAAAGCCGCCAACCTGATCGATGATCTGCTGGCAGGCCGCTTCGAGGGTGACGTTGGTTTGCGCGGTGTTGGCATAGAAGTTGCCGACCTGGTAGGGGAAGGGATCCACGCGGTAGAAGTGGCTGCCGTTTTCGGCGGGCTTGCCGGTCGCCGCCGAGATAATGGCGTCGTCATGCACATCGCCCTTGAGGCGCGGCGTGACCAGGTGGACCTCCACGTCTTCATCCACCAGTTCGGGCAACAGTTCCACGACGTGCTTGCCGAGTCCGCCCACCATGTTCGGGGGCCACTCCCACGAGAGCATCAGAACGCGCATGTAACCCCTCCTGCGAAGCCGTCAGCTATGTGCTACGCATCGCTTCGCGATCAGCCGTCAGCCGTCAGCTATCAGCACTCTAATCCCGGCTTTGCCGCCGGCTAACCAGCCCTTGGAATACGCTGGCCTAAGCGGCTCGTTATCCTAGAAACCTGATAGCTGACGGCTAATAGCTATTCGTCGAGCCACTGACCGTAAATATCATACGCTTCGGTGGTCTGGCGGAAGCCGAAGCCGCGATAGAGCCGTTGCGACTGGACGTTGGTCTCCTGGGTGCTCAGCGTCACCCGGTTGACGCCGGCCGCCGCCATCCGGCGTAGGGCAAAGTTGAGCATGGCAGCCCCGTAGCCGCGGCCATGCCGGGCCGGGTCCACGGCCAGCCGGTCCAGGTGCGCCCAGCGCTCCAGGATAGTGTACCCGGCATAGGCGACCGGCACGCCGTCCGCCCAGCCCAGCCAGACCTGCACCCCGGCTTGCGCGTGATAAACCCGGAACTCGGCTTCGGAGTTCCACCAGAGCCACGGAAACGCCGCGTGATCCACCGCCAGGACCGTGCCGAGTTGCGCGCTGGTGAGCGGCGCGCAGTCCAGCGGCGGCAGCGGGCGCGTGAGCGCCGGGTCGGTTTCCAGCCCCAGGAGCTGGTAGTAGACCACCCGCTCCAGCCGCACAAAGCCCTGCTCAGTGTAGACCCGCGCGTGGGCGGCCCAGTCGCCCTCCGGTAACAGCAGCATGCGTACCCCCGCTGCCCGCAGGTCGGCGGCAGCCTGGGCCAGGAGGCCACCACGCCCGCGCCGGGCATGGATCTCCAGCACCCCGCCGATCTCGTCGCGGCGGCGCCACGGCTCGGCGATCAGGTACTCGCCCGTGGCCGGGATAACCCAGCCGTAACCGGGGTGGCGGGTCAGATGGGCGGCCAGGCTGGTCGGGCTGAAGCGGCTGGTCCACGGCAGGCGCAGCCCGGCCACATCGGGCGGGACCAGGGTGCGCACCGGCTCGGCCTCGCTGCGCGAGCGAAAGTTCCAGGAGAGCCGCGGGCGCCCGGAGAGTCCCATCCGCCTAGTGCCCCCGGTCGATATAGGCATCCTTCAGATTCAAGATGCCCAGCGGGGTAATTGTTACGCCGTGGACGTAGGAACGCAACAACTCGTAATTCACGCTGTGGAACAGCGGGACCAGCGGAGTGGCCGCCAGCGCGCGCTGCTCCGCGGCGGCGTAGAGGGCGTAGCGTTGGGCCGGGTCGAGCGTGGCGGCGGCCCGGTCCAGCGTGCCGTCCACCTCCGGGTCGCGCAGACCGGTCTCGTTCTCCGGGCTGGTCGAGCGGAAGAGCGCCTCCAGGAAGGTTGACGGCTCGGGCCAGTCGGCCTCCCAGCCGCTGATGAACGCCTGGTAGTCGCCGCGGTGCAACCCGGCCAGGTATTCGGCCCAATCCTGCACGCGGACCTCGATTCCGACGCCGAGCGCGGCCTTGAAGACCTGTTGCAGCATGGGACCGATGTCGCCGCCGTTCGAGTAGACGGCGATGCGCGGCAATCCGCTCGCGCCGTGGTAGCGCGATTCAGCCAGCAACTGCCGCGCGCGGGCGATGTCGGGGGCCGGCACGGTGACGGTGGGTGTGTAGCCCGGCAGCGCGGTGGGCACAATGCCCGCGGCCTGCTCGACCCGGCCGTTGAACATGACGCGCGCGATCTTGTCGCGGTTGACGACCAGGCTGAACGCCTCGCGCACCTTGGGGTCGTCAAACGGCGGCTTGCTCATGTTGAAGCCCAGGTAGGTGGTGGAGAGGCCGGGCGTGACATGCAGTTCCGCGTGCAGGGGGCCGGCAGGATCCTGCACGCGATCCACGTCGTCGGCGGGCACGCCCACGAAATCGATCAGGCCCTGCTCGTATTGCACCAGGCCACCGGTGGCCGCCTCGCCCAGCAGGAAGTTGACCTGGCGCAGATGCGGCGCGCCGCCGTAGTAGGTGGGGTTGGGCACGAGCGTGATACGGTCGCCGCTGCGCCAGTCCTGCAGGCGGAAGGGGCCGGTGCCTTGCGGGTGGCGGTACCAGTCGCGGTCCCCCGCCTCGACGTTGCGCCGGTCCACCACGTAGAAGGTGACGAGTTTTTGCAGGAAATAGGCGCGCGGGGTGCTGATGGTCAGCGCTATGGTGTCGGGCGCGAGGACGTTGACGCCCTTGAGCGGGCCGGGCGCGCCGGCCAGCCGCTCGGGCACACCCACGATGTCGTTCAGGTAGAGGCCCGCGGGCAGGCTCGTGCCGGGCTGCGGGGCGGCCAACGCGGGGTCGGTGGCCCGCTCCAGCGAGTAGCGCACATCGTCCGCCGTCACGGCCCGGCCGTCGGGCCAGCGCAGGCCGGGCCGCAGGCGGAAGGTGTAGGTCCGGCCATCGGCGGACAATTCCGGCAGCGCGGCGGCCAGGTCGGGCACCACGGCCAGCGTATCGTCCAGGCGCACCAGGCCGCTGAACAGGTGGCGGATCAACTCGGCGGATGTCGAATCGGAGGCCAGCGCGGGGTCCAGCGTGGGCGGATCGTCGACGCTGCCGATGAGGGTGAAAACCTGGTCGGCGGCTTTGAGGTTTGCGGGGGTCGGGCTTTGGGTGGCCGCCAGTCGTGCCGCCGGCCCGGCGGTCGTGAACGGTACGCATGCGGGCAGGATCAGCAGCAGCCCGAGCAGGAGCAGTGTGAACTTGGCGACCCGCGGTTGGTGTGACGGCATGGGACTCCCGCTTTCAGCAGATGCCCGGCGTCTTGCGGGACGCCCTGGCTGCCTCATTGTACCAGAGAGCCGGAAACGGGGTCAAGGCAGGGGGGCCGGCATCCGTTCAGGAATTCACCGCGAAGGAACGAAGGAAGCGAAGATTATTAGTGTAAGTGTTGTTCTTCGCGGTGCAAAATAAGCGTATATGAACGGATGTCAGAGTGGGGGATGAAGCTATTCCATGCGCTGTTGATGTTCTGTTGCGTGGCGCGCAGTCTTTACTGACTCGGCTGCCCACGTAAAGCCAGCAGGCGGGCACGCAACGGATCGGGGTGCTGGCGGGTCGTGATCTGCTGACGGATCGCTTCCGCTTCCTGCTGTTCCAGCAGGTAGGAGTCGACCGCGGCCTGGTTGTGCAGGTAGAAAGCCAATACGGCATAAACATCGCCCAGATCCAGCGTGGGCCATGCCTGCACGATCTCTTCGGCGCTTGCCCCTTGCTGAAACGCCGCTACGACAAGATCCAGGCTGACACGGGTCTGGCCGATTCGGATCGTGCCCTTGGTATCCGCACGGAGCGGGATTGGCTGATCGGTAATAACCAGTGCCACGGCTTCTCTCCCTTCATTTAATCTACGCTACATATTGTGCATTATAACATGTTGTCGTTGGCGGTACCGGGTCGGACTGTTGCACCTGGCGATAAACAGCCATGGGGGAAAAGAAGGAGGCCGCCCCGCCAGGGCGGCCTCCTGGGTAGTCCCAGTTTGCGGGGTCCGGCTAGCGGGCCACCTGGCAGTTGGGGAAGAACGTGTTGGAGATGAACTTGCTGGTCTGCCCGCGCGTCACGTTCGCCGTCGGGCGGAATGTGCCGTCGGCGTAGCCGCCCACCACCCCATGAGCGTAGACCCGCTCGATGAACAGCCAGAACGTATCGCTGGACGGCACGTCGCTGAAGGTCTGGCGGCTGGCCGGGATCGCGTCCTGGTAGTCGGCGGCGTTAGACACGAACTTGGCGACCTGGCCGCGGGTGACGTTGTTGTTGGGGCGGAAGGTGCCGTCACTGTAGCCGCCGACCACGCCGTGGGCCGCGACGCGCTCGATGAAGACCCAGAAGGGGTTGGTGTTGGGCACGTCGGTGAACGTCTGCTGGCCGGCTGGGATGGCGTCCTGATAGCCGGCGGCGTTGGCGACGAACTTAGAAAGCTGGCCGCGGGTGACGTTGGCGCCGGGGCGGAAGGTGCCGTCACTGTAGCCGCCGACGATGTTCTGGCAAGCCAGGCACTGGACGAAGGCATAGAACGGACTGCCGTTAGGCACGTCGGAGAAGCTGATCTGGCAGCTACCGGCGGGCGGGGTGGCCGTAGCGGTGGCGCCAGGGCGCGGGGTGGCCGTGGGCGGCTGCGGACCGGGCGTGTTGGTCGGGCGCGGGGTCGCCGTGGGCGGCGTGGTCTGGCCGCAGGACGGGAACTTGAACGCGCCGATATAGGTGTTCCAGCCGAAGTCCGCGTTTGTCTGGAGATACTCGGTGGTATACCAGAAGGTGCAGTCGTCGGTCGGGTCCACCGTCAGGTCGCTGTAGTCGCCCCACCGATGGACGGGGTCCAACTGGGCGCCGGTGCCGGCCTTGAGCGTGGCTTCGCCCTGCGGCAGCGTGCCCAGGGGGTCGCCCGCCAGGCGGCCGGTGTAGCGGATCGCCGGGTACATGCCGCTGCCGGTGACGCTGTAGCCGACAGCGATGTTACCCGAGCGGTCCATCGCCGCGCTACCCACCCAGCGATGATTGCCGTCGGTGGGCGCGTAGGTGCCCTGCTGATAGATCGTCGGGGTCGTAGCCAGGCCGCGCAGTTCGTACCAGCGGATGCCCGCATAGTTGTTGGCGTTCACGCTATGGTTCAGGACCAGCGATTCGTGCGTGCCGAAGTTGCGATACGCGGCGCGGAACATCAACCGGTCACCCAGCCCATCGAGCCGGTTGGTGGTGCTCAATTGGGGCAGACAGTTCTGGGTGCTGGGGCAGAGCTCGGTGAAGGCGGCCACCGGCAGGCTGGCGACCTGACTGAGCGTCGAGTTGGCGGGATTGGCCCAATCGACATGATAGCGGAAGACGGCCATGTTGTTGGACCAGGCGGCGAGATAGTTCGGCGCGCCCGCCGGAGGCGGCGTCGAGCCGTCCAGGTCCGCGGGCAGCAGGTAGCCAAGGGCCGGCGCCTGGGGCGCATTCGTGGTCTGGAAGTTGGCCGTCTGGCCGTTGAGCATCTTGTCGCGCTCGAAGACGTAGGCCCGGCTGCCGGCATAGGTCTGGCCGCCGTTGAACTGGTTGACGGTCATGTAATAGCCGTCGGGCCACACCCCGAAGTGCGGATAGTCCGGGAAGTCGTTGGAGCTTAGCTGGAAGGAGTAGACCCAGTAGTTGCCCGCGGCATTGCCCGTCTGCGAGACGGCGATGCACTCGTGGTAAGGCGCCGAGGCGGTGAACTGGCTCAGCAGCCAGCGGTCGGCCAGTTGATCGTACATCACGATCGGGTCGCCGTCGTTGTTGAAATAGCAAGCGTCGAAGGCGTTGCTCCACAGTTCGTTGATGTAGAGGGGGCCGGCCTGTAGGTTGCCTTGCTTATCCCAGACGGCGATCGTCGAGTTAACCATCTGCACGTAGTGATTGGGGCCGACCTCGCCGTTGGTGTCGGGCGGGGCCCCGTTGTTCATCGGCGCAAAGCCCATGCCTTCCCAGCCCTTGATCGGACCCGGCATGTTGGGCATACCGGGCTGATCGAGCGGGCGGAACATGTTCTGGAGCGCGCCGTCGGGCTGATCCACATGGCCGGCATGCGGGATCGACACCTCGTTCTGCTCAGATTTGCGCGGCGCCTGTGAGCGCGGGGTGGACTTCAACGAGCTAAGGGCCGGTGAGACATGGGCCACGGACGGCTGCCCCACCATGATGCCGTTGCCCACGGGGCGCAGGCTGGGGCCGTTGTCGGCGGCGGGCGCGCCGGTGTTACTGGGCGCCGCGCCCAGGGGGGCCGATGGGCTGACGGCGGGGCTTTGCTTGCCCGGCAGCACGGCCGCTGCGGCGGCGATCGCCAGCATCAGGACGAGGCCGAGGATAGCGCGCCGATGGCCGGTCTGGTGCATCCATTTGTGCAGGAACAATGCGAGATCTCCTTCTATTTCTTATGGATGGAATCGAGGGCGTAGGCCGAACTACCTGTAACCGGGCGCAATCATCCCTGAGATGGGCAAGGCCAGGGGGATTGCGGGTATCTCGGTTGCGCAGATGTTATTGGGCAGCCGAGAAAAAGGTTACGCGAAAGAATATTCTATACTGCGGCAAATTGCAAGCCCACAAGGCTATAAATGTGCTACGGGGGGACATTTGTCCTGCACAAGAACCGACCTCAGGAGTAGCAAGGACGGCGAGAGGGGAAGCGCGTATTGCCGGGATATGCCCGACCCCGCATCGCGAACGGAGGCGGGGCCAGGACTCAGGCAGGTATGGGACTCAGGCGGGGCGGGTGGTGCGCGGCCAGGCCAGCACCAGTAGGACCACGCCGGCGATGCCGACCAGGATGCGCACCAGGCGCAGTTCGATGTCGAAGCTGTAGCCGACCCAGCCGAGCAGCAGGGCCAGGGCCAGCAGGATCAGTCCGGCCAGCCAGAGCGGATCGCCGGGGCGGCGCAGCGCGGCGGGCGCTGACGCCAGCGCGCTGGACCCCATGAAGGCCAGCACCGCGTAGACGATCACCGCAATGCCCAGGATGAGTCCAAGATACGGTAGCAGCATTTGCGAAAACCTCCTCCCCCACCACAGTTGGTCCGGCGCGCAGGGCGCCGGTGGATATACGCCCGCTAGCTTACACCATGTCCGCGGCGGGCGCAAGCGCGGCCAGCCGGGCGTGCATGGTCGCCCGCGCCGCGGCGTACATGCGCCAGGCGGTCCGTTCCGAGACGCCGAGCGCGGCCGCCGCCTGGCCCAGCGGGCGGCCCTCCAGCACATGCAGCACGACCAGCAGGCGCGCGGGCGGGTCGAGCGCGTCGAGCAGGGTGGCGCAGAGATCGCGCGTGGCGAAAATGGCCGCCGGGTCGCTGTGCGGCGCGATCGGTTCGGCGGGGTTGTCGGCGTCCTCCGTAGCGGCGGCGCGCGCTGCGTCGAGCGAGGTTTCGCGCGGGCGGCGGGTGCGGCGCAGGTAGTGGCGCAGGCGATGCGGCAGCACCCTGCCGGCATATCCTGCGAAGGGCGCCCGCCCCGGCTGCCAGTCGCGCAGCAGCGCGCAAAAGGCGACGAAAATCTCCTGGCGCACGTCGGCCTGCTCGACGGCCGGCGCCGGGTGGGCGCGCATCTCGCGCAGCACCGGCGCGGCGAGGCGCAGCAACACTGGCTCCATCTGCAGGTATAACGCATTGCGGGCGGCCAGGTCGCCGGCCTGGGCCAGCCGCGCCAGCCGGTCCAGGGCCGCCGCCTGGCGCTGGGGTTGCCTGGTGACCACCTGCTCAAACGTCCGGTAGGCCTCCCGCGCCGTACCGCCCGCCACATACTGCTCGCTTTCGTCCTCGATCCGCATCTTGTCCATGGTCTCTCCTCCGTCTGGTTCGTCGTGAGCAGCGCCAACTTGCCCGTTACAGATATTAGCACAAATGTTCGCAACAAAGATCGGTCTTGCGATGTATTTGTTACTTTCTTTATCAGAGAAGTGCTGTTCCATATTGTCGGAGGGGTGTCTCGCGCGAGGCGCCGCCGGGCTAGAGGATACAGATGGCATATGAATTGCGGTATCGGCGGGCATCAGGGACGCGCTAGCGGCGCGGGTGCGAGGGTTGCCCGGCGGCCAACCGGGCAGCGAACCAGCGGCGGCCCGCGCTGTTATCAGCGGTTCTTTCCTCGTTCATTGCACGACCCGGCTACCCGGTCGCGCATACGCCGGGCCTCATATCCGGACATCGACCGGGCCCCCGGCTCTCGGAGGCGCTATGCAACAGCCACGGTCGCAGGTCTGGATTACGGGTTTGCTTCTTTTGACGCTCCTGGTTGGGTTGGGGGCGGGTATTTTGCTCGACCGCGAGGTCCTGGGCGCGCAGTCGCAAGCGGGGGCGGGCGCGGATCGTCCCCAATCATCAACCGATCTCAACTACAATCTGATCAACCAGGCCCTGGAGATTATCGACCAGAATTACGTGGACCGGGCGGCGATCCAGACGCAACCCCTGACCTACGGCGCCGCCAGCGGCCTGGTCGATGCGCTGGGCGATACCGGCCACAGCCGCTTCATGACGCCCGACGAGGTGCGCCAGCAGCAGACCTTGAGCACGGGCCAGTTCGAGGGTATCGGCGCGGAAGTCCAGATGAAGGATGGCGGCGTGACGATTGTCGCGCCCTATGACGGCAGCCCGGCCCAGCGCGCTGGCCTGTTGCCGGGCGACGTGATCGTGCAGGTGGAGGGCCAGTCCACCGCCGGGCAGACGCTTAACGAGGTGGTCAGCAAGGTGTTGGGGCCGGCGGGCACCACGGTGCATCTGACCATCCTGACCCCGTCCACCGGCAACACGCGCGATGTGACGATTGTGCGCGCCCGGATCACGATCCACGATGTTACCTGGCACCAGTTGCCGGGCACCACCCTGGCCCACGTGCGCATCGCCGAGTTCAGCAACGGCGTGGATCGCGATCTCGACCAGGCCCTGGCGACGATCCAGCAGCAGCACCTGACCGGGCTTATCCTGGATCTGCGCAACGATCCGGGCGGCCTGCTGGACGAGAGCGTCGCCACGGCGAGCAACTTCCTGAGCAACGGCAATGTGCTGCTGGAGAAGAACGCCAAGGGGCAGGTGAAACCCGTGCCGGTGGAGAAAGAGGGCACGCCCGTCACCCTGCCGATGGTGGTGCTGATTAACGAGGGCAGCGCCAGCGCGTCGGAGATCGTGGCGGGGGCGCTGCAAGACGCCAATCGCGCCAAACTGGTGGGCGAGACCACCTTCGGCACCGGCACGGTGCTCAGCACGTTCCCGCTGGAGGATGGGTCGGCGCTGCTGCTGGCCACGGAGGAATGGCTGACCCCGGCGGGCCGCGTGATCTGGCACCACGGCATCACCCCCGATGTGGTGGTGACGCAGACGCTGTCCACTCTGCCGGTGTTGCCCGAAGCGGAAGAAAGCCTCACGCCGCAGCAGTTGCAGACCAGCGGCGACGCCCAACTGCTGCGCGGCATCAGCATCCTCGCGTCACCCCCCGCGCCATAGCGGCGCCATTCATGGCGCCCGTCGCCCGCATGCAGTACGCCCCCGGTGCGAACACTCGCACCGGGGGCGTGTTTGCTGTTCACGGCAGGCCGGGCACCCCGTAAAGCGGGCACCCCGTCCGCGCCGCCGCTAGCGGGCCGTGACGGCGAGGTCGATCACCTTGGCGGCCTGGCCGCGGATGGCCGGGGCCGTCGGACGGAACTGCAAGCAATTCGTGCCGCAGGTATAGCCCGAGATCACCCCGTGCCGGGAGGCTGTCTCGATGTAGGTGTAGAACGGGTCGGCGCGCCCCACGTCGCTGAAGGTCGGCGTGCGCGGGTTGGAGATGGTCCAGCCGCGCCCGGTGACGCTCATCTTCGCCAACTGGCCGCGCGTCACCGGGTTGCCGGGCCGGAACGTGTGGTCGGCATAGCCGCTGATGATGCCGCGGGCGTAGGCGGTTTCGATGTAGGTGTAGAACGGCGAGCCGGGCGGCACGTCGGTGAAGTGGCCCTGCGCCGGATTCACCAGCCGCAGCCCCAGGCCGAGCACCAGCACCTTGGCGACCTGGCCGCGCGTGATGTTCGCGCCGGGCCGGAAGCTGCAGTCGCTGTAGCCGCTGATGGCGCCGCGCTGCACCAGGTCGGTGATCTGTGCGTAGTATGGTGAGCCGGCGGGCACGTCGCTGAAGCGACCGGGGGTGCAGGGCGTGGGCGGCACCGGGGTGGCCGTGGGCGGGGCCGGGGTGGCCGTGGGCGGCGGCGCGGGCGGGCTGCCGGTGGCGGTCCACGTGTAGTAGTTGTCGAAGGCGCCGCCCACGTTGCTGTTCAAGACGACATGCACGGCGTTGCCGTTGGCGTCCACATCGGGGAAGCGCCCGTTGGCGAGGCCGAACTGCGGCACCACGGGCTGCGGCGCCGTGAAAGTGGTGCCCTGGCCGCGCACGTAGTAGATCGTCGTGTCGCGCGCCGGGCGATGCGAGTCGTCGTCGAAGACGATATGCGAGACGCCCGCCACGTCCACGCTGATCGCGTAGCCGTTGGTCTCGCCGGGGCTGCGGAACAACTGCACCAGGTGGCGATCCCAGCCCGTCACGGGCGACCATTCGCGGTACCAGATGTCACGGCAGCCACGCGCGCCGCAAACACCGTTACGCTGGTTCGGGTCTTCCTCGTTCCAGATCACGCGCAGGCCGCCGTCGGGCGCCGCCGCGAAGCGGGGCGTGTAACTGTTGGTCAGGAAGCCGCGATCCGAGATATTGGTCAGCGGTCCCCAGGCGCCGTTGATCTTCATGCGGGTAAGGATGTCGTAGCTGTTGCGGTCGAACCACCCCACGATCACCACGCCCTGCGTGCTCACGCCCAGGCCGAAGTCGGCCGCGGTGTTGCTGAAGGGGCCGGGGACCTCCTCCGGGGCGGCCCAATGCACGCCGTCGTCGGAGTAGGTCAGGCGGACGCCGATGTTGTTGCGGCCCCAGATCACGTAGACGCGATTGTTGGGACCAATCGCCAGGTCGTCCACCTTATAGGGCAGGGTGCTGTCGGTCTCGGTGACGGGAATGGGCCGGACGGTCCAGCCGCCCGCGCCCGCCGTGGCGTTCTTTACGCCGTAATAGATCACCGCCGAGCCGTTAGCATAGGCGTGATACCAGATGGCGTGGATGCGCCCGATGGAGTCGTGCGCCACGCGGACGTTGCCGAGCTTGGCGTTGGTGGCGTCGAGATCCTGCACCGCCAGGAAGGGAGCCATCAGGCCGGTGTTCGAGGCGGCGTCGAGTTCGGTGCTGTTGCCCTGGGTCCAGCCGATGGCGGCGGCGCCGGTCGGCCCCCCGGCCACATCGCCGGGGCTGGCGCCCACGCCCGATTGGGAGGCGTTCTGCGGGCCGGGGAAGGTCACAGCGGCGGGCGCCTGCGGGGGCGCGGCGGGATCGGCCAGGGCGGGCACAGCCGCAAACGCGGCGCCCACGACGGCGAATCCAGCCAGCGCGCGGGCCAGCCGGGGGAAAATGCGCGTAGTCAACAGAGAATCTCCTCTAGCTTAGTTACCGGCCGCGGCGCTTTGCACCCGCAGATTGTCGAAGCGGGTGCCGCTGTCGGCCCAGGCATACAGCCCGGCCTGGCCGTGGGTCAGGCTCGCATCCTGCACATCGAACAGCAGCGTGCCGTTGACCCATACCTGCCGCTGGGCGGCGTGGTTCTCAACGCGCACCGTTTGCCAGGCGTCGGGCGCATAACCGGCGTAGGTCGCCGCCGGCGCCTCGGCGAGCAGCGTGACCTGGCCCGCATGCACCCGTTCGAGCCGCGCCTTGGGTGCGTTGTTAGGCAGATCGGGGAACAACTGGACGCGATAGAAACTGTCGCCCTGGACGTTCCAGACCAGGCCCGCGCCCGCGCCGCTGGTCGCCAGGATGGCGCTCTCCACGGTCACATCCTGCCAGGCCGCGTCGCCGACCAGGTAATAGGCTTCGTCGGGGCGGTTGTTGCCGCTGATGTCGCCGGCCTGCTGGAACACGCCGTCGCGCACATCCCAGGCGGGCGGCAGGTCGGAGTCCCGCAGCAGCGGGCTGGTGCCGCCCGGATCGCCGGGGGCGTTGAAATCAGTGCTGAACAGCACCGGCCCGGTCGCCGCGGGCAACGCGGGCGCCACGGGTATCGTCGCGGGGCGATTGTAACCCGGCCCAACCGGGTCCCAGTTTGGGTTCGCCACCACGACGGTGCTGGGCACGACGACAATCGGCCCCTCCGCCGGGAGTGCCCCGGCCAGGGACGCGCCCACCGCGCCGGCGGATGCCACGGCCAGCGCCGCGACCGTAATCGCTATTTGCCATTTCTTCAAGTACGATCTCCTCCTGTAGTGCTTTTCACCGCATGCGCTACGCACGCCCACCGTCGCTATTCCGCCAATGGGGATAGAATCGGGAGTCCAGGGGCGCCAGATCAAAGGGAATGCTGCGGGAAGTGGAGCCGGGACAGAGGACGGGGCGCGTAGCGCATTATGGTAGATCGTCCCGGCCCTGGGGATAGCGGCCGGAGCGTCTTACTGCCGCCCTATTATACCAAACTGGCCCCCACGGCGCGCAAGGTCGGACAACGGCAGACCCCGCAATGTGACCTGATCGTGACCCATCTTGCCGGGTGGCCCGCAAGTTGTTATCATGACGAGTGGTCAGTGGTGTGCTACGCATCGCTGCGCGATCAGTGGTCAGTACGACAAGAGATCACTAACTCGCGCCTGTAATCAGGCGCGAGTCGTCCTTTATGCCTTGTCACTCTGCGCGCAGCGAAGAGTCTCATCGCGGGGGTACAAGACGGAGATTCTTCGCTGCGCGCAGAATGACAGGGGAAGTTGTCACTCTGCGCGCAGCGAAGAGTCTCGTTGGGGTGCAGACATGGAGCCGCGCTGGTGAGAGCTGTTTGCAAGCGATGATCGAACAGGCGACGGAGACGGTCGAGGAGCGCCCGGCGGTGCGCTGCCCCATTTGCGGGCAGCGCGCCGAGCCGGCGTTGTTTCGCCAGAGCATCGAACTCGAAGAAGTGGTGATGCGGGCGCTGGTCGCCGGCTTCCCCGATTGGCGCCCGGACCAGGGGGTCTGCCCGGCCTGCGTGCGGCGCGCGCTCGACTCCCTGGCCGGCACCGGCCAGGACCTTGGCGGCATCCTGTCGCATCACGGCGCGCGCAACGACAACCCGCAGGTGGCCGTGGGCGGGCGCCCGCCCGCGCTGCCGGTGCCGCTGCGGCTGCATGCCAACCCGCTGTTCCGCGGGCGGGGTGTGGTGCTGGCGCTGCTCGACAGCGGCTTCTATCCGCATCCCGACCTCGTGCAGCCGGAGAACCGCATCCTCGCCACTATCGACGCCATGGCCGACCCGCCCATCGAAGGCGCCGATTTCTCGCGCACCGAGGTGCGGAGCTGGCACGGGCTGATGACCAGCGTGGTGGCGGCGGGCAACGGCTACCTGTCGGGCGGGCGCTACCGCGGCATCGCGTCCGAGGCCGGCCTGGTGCTGGCGCGGGTGGGCCAGCCCAACATGCGCATCCCCGACCGCGACATCATCCACGGCCTGCGCTGGATGCGCGCCAACCACCGGCGCTTCGGCATCCGCGTGCTCAACATCTCGCTAGGCGGCGACGCCGAGGCGACAACGGGCGCTGACCCGCTCGTACAGGCGGTGGAAGCGCTGGTGGCTGAGGGCGTCATGGTGATTGCGGCGGCGGGCAACACCGGCACGCGCTACATGGTGCCGCCCGCATCCGCGCCGTCCGTGTTGACCGTGGGCGGGGCGACCGACCAGAACCTGCTGCATACGCGGCTGTCCACGTTCCAGCCCTGGCGCTCGTCGTTCGGCCCCACGCGCCTGGGGCACCAGAAGCCCGAGGTGGTGGCGCCGAGCATGTTGCTGGCGGCGCCGCTGCTGCCGGGCACCCGCCAGGCCCGCGAGGCCGCGCGCCTGGCGCGCCTGCTGGCGCTGGACGACAATGCGCTGCTGGCCGCCCGCGACGCCGCGCGCAGCGCGCTCTACCTGCGCACCGGCGCGCTCGACCGCCTGGGCGTGAAGGAGATCCGCTTCCTGCTCAACGACCGGCTGGCGCGGCACAACTGGCTCTCGGCGGGCTACCAGTTCGTGGACGGCACGTCGGTGGCCGCCCCGGTCGTCGCGTCGGTGGCGGTGCAGATGATTGAGGCCAACCCCAGCCTGACCCCGGCGGCGATCAAGGACCTGCTGACGGCCACCGCCGTGCCGATGCAGGATGTGCCGGTCGAGAAACAGGGCGCCGGGGTGGTCAACCCGGCGGCGGCGGTGGCCCGCGCGCTGCGCACCCCCGGCGGCCCGCTGGCCGGCTACCCGCCATCACCGGCGCGGGAGCCCGACGGCGGGTTCACCTTCTACTACTATAACCCGCGCGTGCGGCAGGTGGCCCTGGTCGGCGATTTCAACGGCTGGTTCGCGGCGGGCTACCGCTTCGCGGACCTGGGACCGGGCCTCTTCCGCTTCCACCTGCCCCCGCTGCCGCCCGGCTACTATCGCTACAAGTTCCTGCTCGACGACACGACCGCAGTGGACGACCCGGAGAGCCTGGACAAAGAGCCGGACGGCTACGGCGGGTTCAACAGTTGCCTGCCTGTCGCGCCCTGATTGCCGGACACTCCGCCATCGTTGTCCGGCAACCGTGCCCAAGAAGCAGGGAATCAACTCTGCACTTGAGGAACTAAATATGACCATGGCCCAGCGCATAGCTGCAAATGAAGCTCTAGCGGGCAAATACACTCTGGTCCCGCCCGGTGAGCTATCCGCAATCGTAGATCAGA
>DASSGZ010000259.1:0-10240 GCA_035693165.1 Chloroflexia bacterium
GGCACGGGCGCGCCGAGTTCATGCAGGCGCGTGGCGCAGCGCTCGGCGTGCCGTTGCTCGGCCTCGGCCAGGCGGCGCAACACATCGGCGCGGCTCTGATCCGGCTCTTTCGCCGCCAGTTCGCGATAGGTCCGGGCGCCGTCCATCTCCCGGCGCCAGTTCGCCTGTAACGCGCGCACCAGTTGGTCGCGCGTGCCGCCCGGCCCGCTGGGCGCCGCCTTCGGCGACGGGGCAGTGGTCGTCATTAGAACATCCTGAACTGCTACCGCCGGGTGCGGCACACGGCACCCGGACCATAGCCAAAGATCGTCCTATCATTATACCACACCGGCCCGGCGCCGGAGACTCAGCCCTTGTCGAGCGTGCCGCGCGCGGCCATGCGGCCAAACACCGGGTAGGCGAACGGTTTGCCCAGGAAGACGCGGATCGCCGCCCACACGCCGAAGAGGATGCTGAAGACGAACCAGACCACGCCCGCCAAAAAGAGGATCGTCGTGACCCAGCCGATGAACTCCCAGCGGGGGTAGGCCATATAGAAGCCCCAGCAGAGGAAGAACACCAGGAGATAGACGATATTGAACACGACGACAAAGCACTGGTAGCACCCGGCCTGTTGCGCATGATAGGCGACGTAGGGCGAGCGGCGCGAGTAGAGCCACAGTACCAGGTTAAAGGCCAGTGACAGCAGGAAGCCGACGCCGAAGAAGCCGAAGATGATCGCGCCGTGGGCCAGCCCGGCCAGCACCGCGTCGGTGGTGCGGCCCACGGCGGCGCGCACCGGGCGCCCGGCAGCCGCAGGCGGCGGTGGGGCCAGCACATACGGGTCGGCGCCGGGTGGCGGGGGCGTGGACAGGCTGCGTACGTCGCGCCACACGTCGGGCGGGATGTCCGGCCCCGGTGTCTCCCACTCGTCCGGCGCGCCCGGTTCCCTAGGGGTTGGCATGGTAGGTCTCCCTGTTCGCGTAATGCCGGTCGCCGGCGCGTAAGCACCGCGCCCTGGCCGCCGGCAATTTGGTATACTAGACTGGAATGTATACGCAAGACACGTCCAGGGCATTTCATCCCGGTGGCTGCGTGCCGACGATTACGCAAAATCGCCGGCGCGCAACAGCGGGTGCGCGTGGTTTCCGAGCCGCATATCACTTGCACCTTTGGAACGAGTATGGTATACTAAACGTCGCGCCCTTTGCCGGCGCCTTAGCGAGCATATTAATTATAGGAGTCCAGGGCATGAACGAATTATTAAGGAGTGTGACGCAGTCGCAGTTGCGCACCGATATTCCGGAGTTCGGGTCGGGCGATACTGTGCGTGTGCATGCTAAGGTCGTCGAAGGCTCTAGGGAGCGTATCCAGGTCTTTGAAGGCGTTGTCATGCGCAAGCGGGCGGGCGGCATCGAAGCGAATTTCACGGTCCGCCGGGTGGCGTCGCACGGGATCGGCGTCGAGCGCACGTTTATGATCAACTCGCCGCGTATCGACAAGATCGAGGTCGTCCGCCGGGGCCTGGTGCGCCGGGCGCAGTTGTACTATCTGCGCAAGCGGACCGGCAAGGCGGCGCGCATCAAGGAAAAGCGCTTCGTCTAGGCGAGCGCCTGATCTAATCTGTTCTGTCCGCGCGCGGCCTGGGGGTCGCGCGCGACGCATTTGCGGAGGATCGGCGCATGCCGCGCACATGGAAACCGCCCGCCGGGGTCTCGCCCGCGCCGCCCGGCCCGCTGCAACCCGATTGGAGCGAGGAAGCCACGGCCCTGGCCGCCGGATACCAGACCGTTGCCGGGTGCGACGAGGTGGGCCGGGGCGCGCTGGCCGGGCCGCTCATGGCCGCGGCGGTGGTCTTCCCCCCCGCGCTGATTGCCGCCGCCGCGACGGGCGCCGCCGATGCGTCCCTGCAAGACTGCCTGGACGAACTGGCCGCCGTGCGCGACTCCAAACTGCTCACCCCCGCTGCCCGCTGCCGGTTGGATGCCTGTATTCGCCGCCATGGGCGCGTGGGCCTGGGACTGGTGTCGGCGGCGCTCTGCGATCAGATCGGCATGGGCGCGGCGAACCGCCTGGCCCTGACCCGCGCCATCCGCGCCCTGCCGGGGCCGGTGGAGTATGTGCTCGTCGATGCCTGCCGCCTGCCCCGGCTGCCCCTGCCGCACCTGGCCCTCATCAAAGGCGACTCGCGGTCCGTCAGCATCGCCGCAGCGTCCATCGTCGCCAAGGTGGCCCGTGACGCTCTGATGGACGCCTACCACACCTGCTGGCCCGCCTACCGCTTCGACGAAAACAAAGGCTACGGCACCCCCGCCCACCTGCGCACGCTCATCCAGCATGGCCCCACCCCGCAACACCGCCGCGCCTTCGACCCGCTGCGCAGCCTGCTCGCCGCGCCAGACTCGCCGGCTCTCGCCCCATGACCAGCCGTCGCGCGTTGGGCCGCCAGGGCGAGGCGCTGGCCGCCGCCTATCTACAGGCCCAGGGTCTGGTCATCCGCGACGCCAACTGGCGCCCCACCGGCACCGACCTGGCTCCGCTGTTGCGCGGGGAACTCGATCTCGTGGCGATGGACGGCGACACGCTGGTGTTTGTCGAGGTGCGCAGCCGCCGGGGCGCCCCCGGCCTGGCCGAAGAGTCCGTCACCCCGGCCAAGTGCCGCCAACTGCTGGCGCTGGCCCGCGCCTATCTCGCCACGCACGATCTACACGAGGAGCAGGTGCCCTGGCGCGTCGATGTGCTGGCCCTGCACTTTACCCCCGCATCCGCCCCCAGCATCAACTGGCTGCCCGGTGCCGTCACCGCCGAATCCGCCTGGTAGATGCCCCCCCGCCCGATCCGGCCTCGCAAATGATTGACAACCAGGGTGCGGATCGATATAATTTCCGGCACTAGAAAGGAAGATCAGGCGGTTCCGGTGGCCCCCGATTTTGTGCCTTTTTTGTGTCTTGCCGCCGTCATTCCCCGCCGCGGCCCGCGTTTTACTCCCTGAGCATACCAGCCTGCAATCCCAAACGTAGTGTAATTATGTCAATCAGTATTAATTGTAGCGCAATTTTAGCAGTATTGTAAGATCATAGATCCGGGTCTGTTCATCGTACGTACAGCAGCCTTGCCTACAATATGGGCACACAGTGGGGCGGATGGGCGCCGATACTGTGCGGTGCCCTCTGGGCGCTAAGCTGACCCGATTTGGCGCGACTCGATGGGGCACGGTGCGCGGCCATGGACGCCAGTCCGCGGCGCCGCGTGATTAAGGAGGTGAGGTCCCCCCGAAGCGTAGTCGCATTCGGGCCACAGCAACACCGTTCAACGACTCATCCTCATCACGGAGGGCGCCAAACGATGACTAACAGTACACGTAAGGCGATAATCGCCGTTCTAGGATTGCTCCTCCTGGCTATTGCCGTACCGATGTCTACCCAGGCCGAGCGCTCGAACACCCCGCCTAAGCCCCGCAAGGAGGCCCCCAAGGCCGTCCCCTTCGAGGTCGGCGATGTGTTCGCCGGCGTGGGTCTGGGGCATATCTACCAATACCGGCCCTTCACCAGCACCATCGGCGCCAACTTCGTCGCCGACCTGAACACCGGCAGCGGCTCGGACGAACAGACCGGCATGTGTTTCGACCCGACCGGCAACCTGTACTCCACCAATCACTACGCCAGCACCATGAGCCGGTTCAATAACCTCGGTGTGCTCATCGACCCGATCTGGGCCAGCGGCTTCCAATTCTTCCCCGAGAGCTGCGTGCAAGATGCGAACGGCGATTTCTATGTGGGCGAGGTCTCGCCGCTGGGCCAACCCAACACTCCCAACCGCTTGCGCAAGTTCAACATCGCCGGCCAGCAGCTCGCGGCCTTTAACCCGGAGAAGGACCTGCGCGGCATCGACTGGATCGATCTCGCCGCCGACAACTGCACCATCTACTATACGTCCGAGAGCGACCGGGTCATGCGCTTTAATGTCTGCACCAATACGCAGATCAACGGCGTGAACAATCCCTGGGTGGCCAACCTCGACGGCGTCACCGGCGTCTGTTACGCGTTGCGCATTCGCCCCAACGGCGAAGTCATGGTCGCCTGCTCGAACAACGTCTACCGGCTCGATGCCAACGCCAACATCCTCCACATCTATCCGAAGCCGCTGGCCGAACCGAGCGACTTCCGTATGTTCGCCATGAACCTGGATCCCAACCCTGACCCCGTCACGGGGGACATGTTCTTCTGGACGGGCATCTATCAAAACGGCCACATCTACAAGATCAACATCAACACCGGCGCCGTCGTCAATCAGTTCACCGCGCAGGGCATCGGGTCGCAACACTTGATGTCGGGCCTGGCCGTCTATGGCGAGTTGCGCGCGCTGGCGACCCCGACTGCCACGCCCACGCACACGGCGACGAGCACCGCCACCCAGACCGCGACGAGCACCGTGGTGCCTCCGTCCGTGACCACCACGGCCACGGCGACCGAAAGCGCGACGCCGACCCCCAGCGGCCCGACCCCCACGCCCACGGCGACCGTCTGTGTCAACGACACCTGCCTGGGGACGGCTACCGTTACCCCTACCCCTAAACCGACGTTCACGCCCACGCGGACGGGCACGGCGACGAATACACCGACCAGCACCCCTGGCGGCACGCACACGCCGACGAACACGCCGACGGGCACGACCGTGACTACTCGCACGCCGACCAACACGCCGACCGGCACCGCCGTTGGCACCCGCACCCCGACGAACACGCCGACCGGCACGGCGGTCAGTGAAACGCGCACGCCGACGAACACGCCGACCCGAACGGCGGTCTCCGAGACGCGTACACCCACCAACACGCCGACCAATACGCGCGTCGTGGAAACCCGCACGCCGACGAATACGCCGACCAACACGCGGGTTAGCACGCGTACCCCGACCCGGACGCCGACCAACACGCCCGTCGGGACGCATACGCCGACGAAGACGCCGACCAATACGCCTGTCGGCACGCACACGCCGACCAATACCCCGGTTGCCACGCGCACATCGACCCGGACGCCGACCAATACGCCCGTGGGCACGCGCACCCCGACGAAGACGCCCACGCGCACCGCGACTCCGACCCGGACGCCGGTCACGTGCAGCATCTGCAACCTCTACATTCCGGACGTGAACATCGAGTGCAATGCCGACGGCACGGTCCACTGGAGCGCCGTGGTGCGCAACAACGCAAGCTGCGTGGCGGTCTCGCCATGGCGCGTGCAGTTGCAGAGCCAGCGCAACTACGGCTCATTCCGCACGGTCCAGACTCAGACCGGCAACGGCACGTTCCCGCCGGGTGATACCCTGCTGGAAGGCGACTTCTGCGCCACCTTCGCGCCGGACATCACCTTCATCCGTGTCGCCTTCGCGCTGACCAGCGACGATGAGTTCTGCAACCCCGACCCGTACTCGGGCATGATCCCGCCGTGTAACAACCCCGGCGGGTGCAGCGCCGCGCCGCAGGTGCAAAAGTAACCCGCACGGATCGCGACAAACGCGAGGCGGGGTCCGGCACAATGCCGGACCCCGCCTTTTTGTGACTCCTTGCCCAATTCCAGCCTGAGAGCAGGTGCATTGCTTGCGGCCACCGCGCGCTTCTGCTACACTGCTAAAAGCATCCCGCGCGATTCCCCGCAAACTCTCATGGCTGTCGATTCGTGTGCCCTCGCCAGGAATCGGCAGGCATCTGCCCGATCGGCGGGATTGGGACGTAGGGACTCGAATTCATGAGGAGGAATAAACCTGTGGTTTCGCGCTCGCGTATCCTGTCCTTGCTCGCCACGCTGGCGGCGTTGGGGATGATCCTGGGGGGCTACGGCGGCCCCGGCCCGGTCACGGCGGCCTTCCATGTGCCGGCGGCGGAGGCGCCCCGGCCCGAGGTGCTGGTGGTCCGGCTCTTCTTCCACGATACCGCCGAGCGCGACCGGCTAGCGACCGCGTGGGGCGCCGACGAGGAGGCGACCGGCGGCGGCTATCTCACCGTCTGGGCCGACCGCGCCACCTACGACGCCATGCTGGCCCAGGGCCTGCGCGTGGAGATCGACCAGGAAACGACCCGCCAGGCCAACATGACCGACTCCTCCGGCCTGAACAGCCCCACCACCTTCTACGGCGGCTACAAGACGGTGGAGGAGATGGAGACCTTCCTCGATCAAAAGGTGGCCGCCTACCCCACCCTGGCCGCCAAGGTCGACGTGGGCAACTCGTGGTGCAAGGACCACCCCGGCACCTGCACCCGGCCCGCGGCCTTCAACGGTTACGACCTGTGGTCGCTGCATATCACCAACCAGGCCATTCCCGGCCCCAAGCCGGTGTTCTGGTACGATGCCGCCATCCACGCGCGCGAAATCGCCACGCCCGAAGTTGCCACGCGCTTCATCAACTGGCTGCTCGACAACTACAACACCGACCCCGACGCCCACTGGCTGGTGGACTACCACGACATCTGGGTCATGCCCATGCTCAACCCCGACGGCCACCATATCGTCGAGGCGGGCGGCGGGGGCAGCAGCCCCTACTATCAGCGCAAAAACGCGGATAACGACGACGGCTGCACCACCTGGCCGCCCAGCAGCAGCAACCACTTCGGCACCGACCTCAACCGCAACTTCCCCTTCCTGTGGGCCTGCTGCGGCGGGTCCGGCAGTTACGCCTGCGGCGAAACTTATCACGGGCCGTCCGCCGGGTCGGAGGTCGAAGTGCAGTATGTGATGAACAAGATTCGGGAGCTGATCCCCGACCAGCGCGGCCCGCTACTGACCGATGCCGCGCCCATCACGACCACGGGCGTGATCCAGAACATGCACTCGTATGCCGGACTCAACCTGTTCCCCTGGGGCCAGACGACGCAGCATACGGCCAACGACGCCGACCTGCGCAACATCGGCGCGCACATCAGCGCCCTGAACGCGGGCGGCAACGGCTACGATTACGGCCAGCCGCCCGAAATCCTCTACGCCGTCGACGGCGACTCGCTGGGCTGGGCCTACGGCGAACTGGGCGCCGCCGCCTATACCACCGAGCTAAACGGCAACGGCTTCTTCCCGGCCTATTCCACGGTCGATGCGCGCTGGAACGAGAACAAGGGCATGCTCACCTACCTGGCGAAGATCGCGCGCACACCCTACCTGACCACCCGCGGACCCGATACCAACGGCCCGGTCATCAGCGGAGGCGGCGCCCCGCAGGGCATCCCTGCCGCCCTGAGCGCGACGATCAACTACTCCTGGACCGCTAACACCTACCTGCAAAACGTGGCCGCGGCGGAATACTATATCGACACCCCACCCTGGGCCGGGGGTACGCCTGTCGCCATGACGGCGACCGACAGCACCTTTAACGCGTCCACCGAGGCGGTGCAGGCCGCCATTGATACCGCAGGGCTGACCGTGGGCCGCCACATCGTCTTTGTGCGCGGGCGCGGCGTGAACAGCTACTCCGGCTTCCCAAGCTGGGGGCCGGTCTCCGCCGTCTTCCTGGACGTGAGTCCGTCCGAGGGCACGGCCACGCCGACAGCTACGCACACCGCCACGCCCCCGCCCACTGCGACAGCGGTTGCCACGGACACGCCTACGGCCACGGTCCCGCCCACCGCCACGGACACGCGCACGCCTACGGTCCCGCCCGCCGCCACGCATACACCCACGGCCGGTCCCAGCGCCACCGCCACGCCGCCAGGCGCCACCGCCACGCCGGCAGTCACAGAAACGCCCTGCGCCATCACGTTCACCGACGTGAGCACGGAGTACTTTGCCGAGCCGGTGCGCTACCTCGCCTGCCACGGCATCATCTCGGGCTACAGCAACGGCGACGGCACGCTGAGCTACCGCCCCTATAACGCGACGACTCGCGGCCAGATGGTGAAGATCATGGTCAACGCCTTTGGCGTGCCCCTGGTCACACCCCCCGCGCCCACGTTCCAGGATGTGCCGCCCGCGCACCCGTTCTACCGCTACATCGAGGCGGCGGCCGCCGCGGGCATCGTCAGCGGCTATACGTGCGGTGCGCCGGGCGAGCCGTGTCCGGGCGCCTACTTCCGCCCGAATAACGACGTGACGCGCGGCCAGCTCTCGAAGATCGTCGTCAACACGGCGGGCTGGGCGCTGCTCGATCCGCCCGTCGCCCACTTCCGCGACGTGCCGCCGGGCAGCGTGTTCTACCCGTTTGTGGAGACGGCGGTGTGCCGCGGGCTGGTCTCGGGCTACGACTGCGGCCCCGGCTGCTACGAGTTCCGCCCGGCGAACAATGCCACGCGCGGCCAGATCGCCAAGATCGCCTATAACGCTATCACCGGCGCCCAGGCCTGCGCAACGCCGGCGGCTGTAACGCGCTAACCGGCACCCAACACACGATCCTGCGGGGGTGGGCCACGGCGGTGCGCCCGCCCCCGCCGCTTTGCCGATCTTGACAAGGCAGGCCGGCGCGCGGCATACTGGCCTGGGGCGCGTCGCGCCGCTCCAGGAGGCACTGGTTGGACCACGGGAGCAGCACCACGGACATCCATCGCCGCCCGCTGGGCGTCTTCGACTCGGGCGTGGGCGGGCTATCGGTGGTGGCCGAACTGCGCCGCCTGCTGCCGCACGAAGCGATCGTCTACCTGGCCGACACGGCCAACTGCCCCTATGGCCCGCGGCCCGCCGCCGAGATCCGCGCGCTGGCCGAACAGGCCACGGCGTTCCTGCTGGCGCGTGGGGCCAAGATGATCGTCGTGGCCTGCAACACCGCATCTGCGGCGGGCCTGGCGCCCCTGCGCGCCCAGCACGGCCCCGATCTGCCCATCGCCGGCCTGGTGCCCGCGGTCAAGCCGGCAGTCGCCCTCACCCGCTCCGGCACTATCGGCGTGCTGGCGACCCCGGCCACGTTGCGCGGCGCCTTGCTGGAGGAAGTCATCGCCCGCTTCGCTACACCGGCGGGCGTGCGCGTGGTCAAGGACTCCGGCTGCGGGCTGGTGGAAGCCGTCGAAGCCGGGGCGCTCGACACGCCCGCCACCCGCGCCCGGCTGCAGCAGGCGCTGGCGCCGCTGCTGGGGGCCGGCGCCGACGCGCTGGTGCTCGGCTGCACCCACTACCCGTTTCTGCGCGCCGGGATCGCCGCCCTGGCCGGGCCGCACGTGGCCCTGGTCGATTCGGGGCTGGGGGTGGCGCGGCAAACCCACCGGCTGTTGCACGAGCGGGGCTGGTCCAATCCCGGCCCGGCGCCCGGCCGGCTCGACCTCTACACCAGCGGCGACCCGGCCCAGGTGGGGCCGGTCATGCGCCGCTTACTCGGCGAGGAGCTGCCCGTATGCGCATCCTGGCGGTAGACATCGGCACCGGCACGCAGGACATCCTGCTGTTCGATAGCGACGAGCCGATTGAGAACTCGATGCAGTTGATCCTGCCCGCGCCCACGGTCGCCGTGGCCGGGCGTATCCGCGCCGCAACGGCGGCGGGCCGCCCCGTCGTGCTCGACGGCACGATCATGGGCGGCGGGCCGTGCGCCTGGGCCGCCGAGGACCATCTGCGAGCGGGCTACGCGCTCACCGCCACGCCCGACGCGGCCCGGACCTTCGACGACGACCTGGAACGGGTCGAGGCTATGGGTGTCACCCTGATCGATCCCGCCGAGGTGGCCGGGCGCGAGGCCGCGGGCGCGGTGCGCGTCACCATGCGCGACTTCGACCCCGCGGCGATCCTGGCCGCCCTGGCCGGCTTCGGGGTGGACCCGCGCGTCGACGCGCTGGGCGTGGCCGTCTTCGACCACGGCAACGCGCCGCCCGGCTACAGCGACCGGCGCTTCCGCTTCGACTACCTGGCCGACCGGCTGGCCGCGGGCGGGCGCACCGACCTGGCGGCCTTCGCCTTCCTGCGCGACGCGATCCCGCCCGCCATGACCCGGCTCCACGCCGCCGCGCACAGCCCCACCGGCGCCCTGGCCGAGTTGCCGCTGCTGGCGATGGACACCGGCCCGGCCGCCGTCCTGGGCACGTTCGAAGTCCCCGCGGTGCGTGCCGCCGCTGCGGCCCCGGCGGGCGCCCTGGTGGTCAACGTGGGCAACTTCCACACGCTGGCCTTCCACCTGGCCGGGGGCGCGGTGGCCGGGCTGTTCGAGCACCACACGGGCGAACTGACCTCGGCCCAACTGGCGGGGCTGCTGGACCGGCTGGCCGCGGGCACCCTGACCAACGACGAGGTCTTCCACACGCAGGGCCACGGCGCCCTGGTGCTGGCGCCCACCGCCGCCCCGCCGGCGCTCTGCGCCGTCA
>DASSGZ010000260.1:0-2297 GCA_035693165.1 Chloroflexia bacterium
TGCGCAGCATCCGGGCGCCCGACCTGCTGCGCATAACCCCCCGGCCCCCTTCCCGCCGCGGGAAGGGGGGAATGGCCGGCGCGCAGGCAAGGGACTCCCCGCCCCGCCGCGGGGAGGGGCCGGGGGTGAGGTTGCTCCGCCCGCCAGGATGCTAAGCGTTGACATACATGGAACGGGGAAGGGGAACACGTAACGGTGGCGGTGTATCGTGAGAAACGGCGGACTAACTGGCTGCCGCTGGTGATCCTGGGCGTGGTGATCGTGGTCGTGCTGGGCGGGATCGCCTGGGCGCTGGTGGGCAACCGCCCGGCGGGGGAGACGCCGCGCGCGCGGGTGCAGGCAGGGCTGCGCAACGTGAGCGAGGCGCTCGACCTGTTCACCATCGAGTATCCCAAGGCGCAGAGCGGGCAGACCTCGGGCGCCGGGCCGGCCCTGACGCGGGCGCGCCAGGCGCTCGACGGCGTGCAGGCCGACCTGGCAGCGCTCGACCCGGCGGCGGCGCAAGCGTTCACCACCGGCCTCACGCAGATCGAGCAGCAGGCGGCGGCCAAGGCCCCGGCGGACACGGTGGTCCCGGCGGCGACCAAGCTGCGCGCCGATATCCGCGCCTGGATGGACCGTCCCTAGACCTGGCCCAATGGTCATGGATGCGGCGGGTGATGAAAATGTAACAGTAGTTATGTCTTCTAGCCCTTGACTCGGGCCCGCATCCCGTGTTATAGTGGCAGCAAGAAACGCCGAGCACTCTGGATGTAGCTAATGCGGATGCGACAGCCCCAGGCTGACCACCCAGGCAGGACCATCGTCCTATCCAGGCACTCAGCGAATTGCGGATAACCTGGATCCCCGCTTTAAACGGGTGCGACAGCATCGCCGCTGACCACCCAGGCAGGACCATTGTCCAATTCAGGTTATCGCTGCCAGGGGGCGAGCCGCCAGACTCGCCCCCTTTATTTGTGCCCCGACGCCCGGCCCGTGAACGGGCGGGCTAGCGTGAACGAAGGCCGCCTGCGCGGCCTGCTCCAGTGTACGTGCGGGTAGCATGAGGGTGCGATGTATTACACCTGCCCTGTCTGCGGCTACGACAAGCTGGAAGAGCCCCCGACCGATTATAATATCTGCGAGTGCTGTGGAACCGAATTCGGGTATCATGACGCCAATTGTAGCCATGAGGAACTACGCCGGTTGTGGATTGCCGACGGCATGCCATGGCGGGACCGGCGCATCCCACCGCCGCCCGGTTGGGACCCCGTGGCCCAACTCCTGCGCGCCGGCTTTGCTTATGTCCCGGCAGCAGCTAAGAATCGTTAGCCGCTGTATGCGCCTTGTGGAGGATTTACGGATGAGGCAGCGGACTTACCTCACCGCGTTACTGCTGACCGCGCTCGGCGTGGCCGGGACGCATATGCTGTTTAGCCGGCTCTTTCTCTATGCCAGCTACTGGTGGTTCAACCCGCTGTTCGGGTCGAGTAACGACACCAGCTTGCAGGTCCTCTTTCTGCTGGCCCCGCTGCCCGCCGCGGGCGTGGCCGCCTTCCTGTTGCGGCGGTATGGCAGCGAGCTGTTCCTGGTAGCCGGCGCGCTGCTGGTGCATGGCCTCGTGCGCGTAATCGACGCGGCGACCACTATGGAAGTCAGCCGGGCCGTGGTGCCACCGTCGGACCTCTACTGGCTGTACCTGAGTATCCTCTATGGCGTCATGGCGGGGTTGGGCGCGCTGGTCGGGTGGGCCTGGCAGCGCCGAGTGCCGGGTACGCGCCGCCCACGCTTCTCCTTTGCAGGCCGCAATCAGTAGCCGCCTCCCCGTAAAGAGTTTAAAGCACCAGAAGTAATGCCTCGCCGAACAGCGCGCCCAGCAGCATACTCAACCCGATCAGCAGGAGCAGCCCGCCGAGCAGATACAGCGCCGCCGCGGGGCGCCCGTAGCGCGCGGCGACGGCGCGCACGCGCCCGGCGTGGAACAGCGGCGCGCCGCCCATGAGCGCCAGCAGGGCGGGCAGGGGCACGTTGTAGGTGGTGAGGGCGGCGACGAGCGGGAGGTCGGTGCCGGCGGGCAGCGGCAGCAGCAGCGTGAGCGCGGCCACCGGCGCGGCGGCCCACGGCCCCAGCCCGGCCAGGGCGCGCACCCCGGCGCGGGCCGGGTCCCACGCGGTGAACAGCCCGCCGATGAGCGCGGCGGCGAACAGCGGCCCGGCGGTCTGATCCAGCAGGTGCCCGGCCTCGTGCCACAGGGCGCGCGGCCAGGTCAGGGCACCAGCGGGTGGGGCGGGGCCGACGGGAGGGTCCGGTCCCGCGGC
>DASSGZ010000261.1:0-21260 GCA_035693165.1 Chloroflexia bacterium
GGCCTCGTCGTCGGTCAGGCGGATGGTCAGCCCGGCGTCCGCCGCCGCCTGCACGATGGTCGCGGCGCGCAGGCTGTCGAGCGGCTGCCCGGCCTCGATCAAGCCGTCCACCAGGCGGCCCACCACGGCGTAGACCTGGCGGTAGCCGACACCGTTGCGCTGGGCGATCATGTCGGCCAGGTCGGTGGTGCTGGAGTAATTGGCGCGTACGGCGGCCAGCATGCGCTCCTTGTCCACGCCGAGCGTCGCCAGGGTGGTGCGCAGGATGCCGAGGGCGGCCAGCGTCTTGTCGAAGCCGAGCGCGCTCCACTCCTTGATCTCGCGGGTGTCGCGGTTGTAGCCCATGGGCAGCCCGGCCAGCAGGTGGGCCGCCGTCCCGGCCAGGCCGATCACCTCGTGGCCGGTGGCGCGCAGCAGTTCCAGCGCGTCGGGGTTCTTCTTCTGGGCCATGACCGAACTGCCGGTGATGGGGTGCAGCCGCTGGGCCACGGCCTCGCCCAGGCGCACGTAGCTGTACTCCCAGGTGGTGAACAGCAGCAGATCGGCGGCGATCTTGCTGATCGTGGCGGCGAGGCGCTTGCACACGTCGAGGTAGGCCAGTTGCGGCTGGCCGCGCGCCCCGATCACGTCCTGCGGCAGTTCCCAGACGCGCTCAAAGCCGAGCAGTTTCGCCGTCAGCGCCCGGTCGATGGGCCAGGAGGTGCCGTAGCTCTCGACGGCGCCGAGGGGCGAAGCGTCGTACTCGGCCCAGGTGTATTCGAGGTCGCCCAGGCCGCGCAGCAGGGCATCGGCATAGCTTGCCGCCCACTGGCCGAAAGAAGTGGGCTTGGCGGGCTGCATGTGCGTGTAGCCGGGCATGACGGTATCGACATGCGCGGCGGCCAGGTCCAGCAGCGCGGCCACCACGCCGGCAGTCTCCGCGGCCAGGGCCAGGGCGCGCTCGCGCAGGTAGAGCAGTTCCGTGACCATGACCTGGTCGTTGCGGCTGCGGGCCGTGTGCATGCGGCTGCCGTGTTCCACGCCGCACGCCTCGATTACGGCGCGCTCCAGGCTCAGTTGCGCGCCGCGCGCCGGGTCGATGCGGAATGTGCCGTCCGCGGCCCCGGCTTCGACGGCGTCGAGCGCGGCGGAGATGGCGGCGGCGGCCTCGGTGGGCATGATGCCGGTGGCCTCCAGCATGAGCACATGGGCGCGGGTGCCCCAGATGTCGCTCGCCAGCATGGCGGTATCCAGCGCCACCTGCGTGGGGCTGACGATAAAGGCGGCCGATTCCAGTGTGGCCTGACTCATTGGCGATGTGGTTCCTTTCACGACGAGTGGTCCGTGGTCGGTGATCCGTGGTCAGTCATTAGCAATCAGCGGTCAGCCGTCAGGAGACGCCGGGATGCGGGCGCGCGATCGGCGCTTCGACAAACGAGACGAGACTCTTCGCGGCGCTCAGAGTGACAAGAGACGCAGCGCGACTTTTCACTGCGCTCAGGGTGACAGTTCCCTTCAGATATTCCGCACTACTGACCACCGACCACCGACCACGGACCACTCGTTACCAGCGGCCTAGGAGGCTCGCCAGCAGGGCGTTCTGCGCATACATACGGTTGCCGGCCTGGGCGACGACGATGCTGGCCGGGCTGTCGAGCACGCCGTCGGTGACGACGACGTTGCGGCGGACGGGCAGGCAGTGCATGAACCGGGCGTGGTTGGTGCGCGCCATGAGGGCTTCGTCAACGATCCAGTCTTTGTGGCCGGCGCGGATGGCCTTCTCGGTCTCCCAGTCGCCGTAGTGGGCGATGGCGCCCCAGCTTTTGGCGCAGATGATCTCGGCGTCCCGCGCGGCCTCCAGCAGGTCGTGGCTGATGGTGAGATTGCCGCCGGCCTGGCGGGCGCGCTGGCCGGCCACGGTCATGACCTCCGGGTCGAGGTCCCAGCCTTCGGGGAAGGCCAGGGTCACGTCGCAGCCCATGTCGCAGGCGGCCAGCAGTTGCGAGTGCGGCGTGGCGGTGGGCAGCGGCTTGGGATGATACGCCCAGGTCAGCACATATTTGCGGCCCTGCGGCCGGCCCAACTGCTCGCGCAGGGTGAGCATGTCGCCGATGGCCTGGCAGGGGTGGTAGACGTTGGACTCCAGGTTGACCACGGGCACGCCCGCGTATTTAGCGAAGCTGCGCACCACCGTATCGGCGCGGGCGGCGGCCCAGGTAGCCGAGGTATCGGCGGCGGTGCTGCCCCGCGTGATCAGCTCGCTGGAGCGCACGGCCAGCACGTCGCAATACTGGCCGAGCACCGGCGCGGCCTCCTTGATATGCTCCTGCGTGGCGCCGTCCATGACCACGCCGTCGCCGAACTCGAAGGCATAGGTGCCCTGGCCGACCGGCAGGTCCACCGTGGTGCCGCCCAGCCGGGCCACGCCCGCGGCCAGCGAGGTCTTGGTGCGCAGCGACGGGTTGAAGAAGATCATGCCCACGACCTGCCCGGCCAGCAGCGGATTGGTCCAGCCCTGCTGCTTCAGGCGCAGCGCGCGCTCGATCAACTCCTGCACGGCTTCCTGCGGAAAATCGGCGGTATTGAGAAAGTTCTGCCCGCGAAACGCGGCGAGGGCGGACGCCGGGGACCCCGCGCCCACCCCGCCAAGTGAATCGTGCAGACCGGCGGCACTCATGACTGGGTTCCTTCCTCGGCGGCGGGGGGCGGCACGATCAGCGTGCCGATGCCGGGCCGGATAAAGCTGGCGAGCAATTGCGACTCGGCCTGCATGCCGTCCAGGATGTGGACCCGCCGCACGCCCCCGGCCAGCGCCTCGACGCAGTTTTGCACCTTTGGCAACATGCCGCCGCCGATCACGCCCTCCTCGATCAGCGCGGCAATGCCGTTCTGGTCGATCTCGTGGATGAGCGTGCTGCGGTCCGCCCGGTCGTGCAGGATGCCGGGCACGTTGGTCATCAAGAAGAGCTTGCTCGCCTCCAGGGCCACGGCCAGGGCCGCGGCGATGGTATCGGCGTTGACGTTGTAGATGTGCCCCTCCGTGTCGGCGGCCAGCGAGGCCACCACCGGCACGAAGCCCGCGCCCAGCAGCACATCGAGTAGGTGGACATCCACCTTCTCGACATCGCCGACGTGGCCGAAATCGACCCACTCGGCGGTGCCGGTGGCTGGGTCCTCCAGGTAGGTGAGGGGGCGGCGGGCCACGGTGATCAGGCCGGCGTCCACGCCGGACAGCCCGACGCCGCCCGCGCCGTGGCGCCTGAGCGCGCCCAGCAGTTCGACGTTGATGCTGCCGCCATAGACCATCTTGGCGACTTCCAGCGCATCGTCGTCGGTCACGCGGCGCCCGGCGACCTTGCGGACGGTGTGGCCGAGCCGCTTCGCCAGCGCATCGGCCTGCGGCCCGCCGCCGTGGACGACGATCACGTAGATGCCGTTGGCGGCCAGGTGGGCAATATCGGCGGCCAGGGCGTCCAGCCCCGGCGCGTTGAGCATGATTTCGCCGCTCAGCTTGACGACAAACCGCTCGCCGCGCGCGGCGGCGAGGGCGTCCTTGACGGAAGCGGGTAGCGTTTGCACCATGATTACATATCCCTTAAGATTTGTCCTAATACCGAAACGAGATGGTCCACATCGGCCTCCGTGACCACCATGGGCGGCATCACGCGCAGCACGTTCGTGTCGCCCGACGTGCCCAGGATAATGCCCTGGTCCAGCGCCGCCTGCTGCACCTGCTTGGCCGGCACGTCGAACTTGGCGCCGAGCAGCAGCCCCAGGCCGCGCACCTCCTGCACGTGGGGCAGGGCGCTCAGCCCGGCCTTGATGCGGTCGCCCATGGCGGCGGCGTGGGCGGGCATGTCGCCGCCCAGGATCACGTCGAGCGTGGCGGCGGCGGCGGCGCAGGCCAGCGGTCCCCCGCCGAAGGTCGAGCCGTGCTCGTCCAGGTGGACCGTCTCGGCGATGCGCGTGGAGACGAGCGTGGCGCCCATCGGCACGCCGCTGGCGATACCCTTGGCGAGCGTGATGAGGTCGGGCGTGACGCCCCAGTGCTCGCCCACCCAGAACTTGCCGGTGCGGCCCAGGCCGGTCTGGATCTCGTCGAAGATGAGCAGCGCGCCCCACTTGTCGCACAGCGCGCGCAGGCCCTGGTAGTAGGCGGCATCGGCCATCTTCACCCCGGCGATGCTCTGGATCGGCTCCAGGATCACGGCGGCCACCTGGTCGTTCATCATGCCGGCCAGGGCGTCCAGGTCGCCGAAGGGTGCGAACTCGACGCCGGGCAACAGCGGCTCGAACCCGGCTTTGTACTTGGGGTTGCTGGTCATCGTCAGGGCGCCCATGGTCCGGCCATGGAAGCCGCCCTGCATGGCGATGACGGTGGGCCGCCCGGTGAACTTGCGCGCCAGCTTGAGCGCCGTTTCGTTGGCCTCGGCGCCCGAGTTGCAGAAAAAGACCTGCCCGTAGCCCTGCGGCGCGGCGGCCATCAGCGCATGGGCATAATGGGCGCGCACATCGTTATAGACAATGTTGGAATAGAAGATCAGCTTCGCGGCCTGCTCCTGGATCGCGGCGACCACCTGCGGATGGCAGTGGCCGGTCAGCGTCACGGCATGGCCGCAATAAAAGTCATAATAGCGGCGACCCGTGGCATCATAGATAAAGATGCCTTCGCCGCGCACCGCGACAATGGGCAGCTTGGCATAGGTGCCCAACTGAGACTCGGTTTCCTCGGCGATCACCGCCTGGGGGTCGACCGCAACGTCGATGCTGTTGACCATGGAGATAAGGGTCCTTTCTCAGGGCATCGTGCCCGGAAACGTCAGGCCGAGTTTTTCCGGCCAGCCGAAAGCGACGTTCAGGTTTTGCACGCCCTGCCCGGCGCCGCCTTTCACCAGGTTGTCGATCGCGCTGGTGACGATAATCGCACCCTCGCCGTCGGTGCGGGCGCTGATGTCGCAGAAGTTGGAGAGGGCAACGACGGCCACGCGCGGGGCCTCGACCAGCCGCACAAACTGCTCATGCGCATACGCCTCGTGGTAGAGATCGCGCACCTGGGCTGCGCTCACCGGCGGGTCGGGGAAGACATAGGCCGTGGTGAAAATGCCGCGGATCATGGGCGCCGAGTGCGGCGTGAAGGTCACGCGGAAGTCGCCGGTGCCGGCGGGCCGCCACTTGGCAAGCTCCTGGGCGATCTCCGGGCGGTGGCGGTGGTTGAACAGGCCATAGGCGCGGAAGTCCTGCGAGCGCGTGGGATGGTGCGTGCCCTCGCCCGGCTCCTTGCCCGATCCCGATGACCCCGTCTTGGAGTCGATGACCACCGGACCGTTGAGCAGCCCGGCGCGGGCCAGCGGCGTCAGGGCCAGCAGGGCGCCGGTGGGGAAGCAACCGGGGCAGGCCACCAGGCGCGCCTCGCGGATGGCCTCGCGGTTCCACTCGGTCAGGCCGTAGGCAGCGCGCGCCGCCCATTCGGGGGCGTGGTGCTCCAGGCCGTAATATTTTTGGAAGGTCGCCGCGTCCTTGATGCGGAAGTCGCCGCTCAGGTCGAACACGACCGGGCCGTCGCCGTGGGGGCCGCCGGTGCCGCCTGCCGCCAGCAGTGCGGGCACACGGGCGATGGCCTGCCCATGCGGCAGCGCCAGGAAAACGGCGTCATATTCGGCGGCTTCGCCGGGCTGGAGATCCGCCTGGAAGACCAGGTCGGTCAGGTTCGTCAGGTGCGGATGGACGGCCGTGACCGGCTGCCCGGCATGGGAACTCGCCGTGACGGCGGCCACCTCCACGAAAGGATGGCCCAGCAGCAGGCGCAGCGCCTCGCCGCCAATATAGCCGGATGCGCCGAGCACGGCCACGCGGATGGGCTGCTGCGCCCGGTCCTGGTTCGTCATCAGGCCACCTCCCGGTGCCGGACGCCCGCGCCCTGGGCCGCCAGGATCTTGGCCTCGACGATGTCGGCCAGGCGGGTGGCGTCGTTGCGGCCGTTGGCCGCCGTCATGCCGAAACGCTGCTGGATATAGTCCACGCCCGCGCTGTTGTCGGTGGCCGGGCCGGACACGCAATCAACCTGCAGGCCCAGGTCGCCCAGGAAGCGCAGCCCGCCCCACGCGGCGACCAGGTCGTTGGCGCAGAGGATATGCGCAGCCACGTGTTGCATCAGGTCGCGATCCTTGAGCAGCAGGTCGACGCCGTAGTGGCCCATGATGCCGTCGCCGAACTCGACGATGATGGCGTCCGGCCGGCAGTCGCTGAGTGCGGCCAGGATGCCCTTGGCCGCCGGGACGACGCAGTTGTCGGTGTGAGTGGTGGACGGCAGCCCGGCGTCGCTGAAGGAGAGCGCGCAGGCCGCGCCGTGGTCCTGCATGTTGAGCAGATCGCGCTGCGTGGCGACCCCGGCCAGCTTGGCCGCGCCCAGGCGATAGCCCCGGCTCTTGAGCACGCGGATCACTTCACAGGCGGCGGTGGTCTTGCCGGCGTTCATGCAGGTGCCGGAGATCAGGATCAGCGGCGCCGACTTCGGCAGGGAGGTTTGCCACGGCACGGCGTACTGTGCGATGTTGGCCGGCTGGCCGTCCACCAGGGCCGCGCCCAGCACGCGCACCCGCAGCGGCTGGCCGACCTCGGCGTTGGCTGAGCTGCACAGGCCGATGACGCCGCCCAGGTTCAGGATGTGCAGGATGTCGCCCGCGGCGATCTGGCTCGGGATGGCGCCGACGAAGCCTTTGAGCGCCTGGCGCTCGCCGAGCACCCCGGCGATGATGTCGCCCTTGATGATCCGGGCCATGCGCCCGCCCAGCAGTTCCAACTCGCCGTAGACGCTCTTTTCTTCCAGCGCCTCGACGATAATGACGGCGCCGCGCTCGGCGACGACGGTGCTGCTCACCTCGACCTCGCGGCTGAGGTTCACCCGCGCCGTGACCGACGCGATTTTATCCAGCGTGACTTGCATTGTGTTACTCCTCTCGCCCACCCGGCCCGCCACGAGCCGGTTTCGTATGGTACGCTGCCTATCTTCTTGCTCAAGTGCGACCAACGCTGGACGCTCACCGGACGCCGTCGTCCTGGTTTCCGGGCAATAAAAAAACTCCCGTCCCGCTCTTGAAAGCAAGGGACGAGAGCTCACACTCCCGTGGTACCACCCTAATTGTCACATTTGTGGCCTGTGACCGCTCTTGGTTGTTCGGCGCGTGGGGACCACCCACTCCCTCCTACTTGCCCCCCATTGGGCTTTCTTCGGCGGACCGCTCAGTGACGGGTTCGCCGTAGCCAGGCCTCTCAGGCTCCCACTCTCCCTGATTCGCTGTCGACCCCTGCTACGGGTACTATTCCACTTCAACGCGGGCACGCGGCCAATGGCCGCTATTCAGTTAAGGCGCAGTGTACCATACCGCGCGAAATAAGTCAATACCCCGAAGGGCCGAACCTCTCCCCCGGCCCCTCCCCGCCGCGGGGAGGGGCGGAAGATTCGGTTACTTGCCCGCCGCGACTTTGGTCCCGGCGGGGGTGTTCAGGATCGCCTGGAGCTTGCCGTCGGGCGCGGGGACCGGGGCGTGCTGCCGGCGATAGGCCAGCATGCTTTGCAGGCCGTAGAGCTTGCAGAAGGCCGCGGCCTCGGCGCCGGTCCAGGCGCGATTGGCCTCGCCGTAGGTGCCCACCTTGCGGTCGAGCAGCGAATAGGGGCTGCGGCAGCCCTGCACCTGGATGTGGCCCTTGAACAGGCTCACCCGCACGTCGCCGGTCACGGCGCCCTGGCTGCTGTCGATCATCGCTTCGATGTCGCGCATGACCGGGTCGAAATACAGCCCCTCGTGCAACATGTTGCCGTACACGTCGGCCAGGTGGTCCTTCCAGAAGCCCTGGTTCTTGCTTAGAACGAGCTTTTCCAGCTCTTTGTGCGCCGTGATGGCGATGACGGCGGCGGGCGCCTCGAAGACGATGCGGCCCTTGAGGCCCAGGATGGTGTTGCCCAGGTGCAGGCCGCGGCCCACACCGTGCTTGCCGCCGATCTCGGCCAGCGCCGCCATCAGGTCGAGCGGGGCCATCGCCACGCCGTCCAGGGCCACCGGCACGCCGTCGGCGAAGCTGAGCGTGATCACCGCCGGTTCGTCGGGCGCGTCCGCCGGGGCCACCGTGTCCACGAAGGCTTCATCGGGCGGGAAGCCCCAGGAGTCGAGCGTTTCGCCGCCGCCGATGGTCGTGCCGAGCAGGCCCTTGTTCACCGAATAGCGGCCCGTCTTCTCCGGTACGGGGATGCCGTGCTGGTTCAGGAACTCGACCTCGAAGGCGCGCTGGGCGTTCAGGTCCCGAATCGGGGTCAGGATGTTGGCCTCCGGCAGCAGCACGCGGATGGCGAGGTCGAAGCGGACCTGGTCGTTGCCCGCGCCGGTCGAGCCGTGGGCGATGGTGGTGGTGCCGTAGCTCTGGGCCACGCCGACCACCTGCATGGCCTGGACCAGCCGCTCCGGCCCGGCGCACAGCGGGTAGACACCGCCGCGCAGCACGTTGCCCTTGATGATATAGCCGACTAGCAGATCCCAGAGCGGCTGGCGGCCGTCGATGGTGTGGTGCGCGACGACCCCCAGGGCCGCGGCGCGCGACTCGATGGCCGCGCGCTCGGCGGCGCTGAAGCCGCCGGTGTCCACCGTCACCGTCACCACGTCATAGCCTTGCTCTTGCAGCCAGGGCACGCAGAACGAAGTATCCAGGCCGCCCGAAAACGCCAACACCGCCAGCTTATTGTCCATCGCCGTATCCTCCAGGGGCCGTCTGACCCCAATTTTGGGCAATAAAAAAACCCCCGTCCCGCTTCTTAACTAGAAAGCAAGGGACGAGAGTCCAGACTCCCGTGGTACCACCCTAATTGTCACATTTATGGCCTGTGACCGCTCTTGGTTGTTGCCGGCGTGGGGACCACCCACTCCATCCTACTTGCCCCCCATTGGGCTTTCTTCGGTGGACCGCTCTGTGGCGCGTTCACTCCAACTGGTTTCTCGGGCTCACACCAATCCCCGATTCGCTGCAAACACGCATTGGAACTACTATTCCACATCAACGCGGGCACGCGGCCAATGGCCGCTATTCAATTTGCATGGGCTATTGTAGCACAACCTATCGAGCATGTCAAGGTCTGATGGCAACGAATTACATGATGCTCAAATCGACCCCGTACTGGACGGCCCCCAGCCGCCGCGCCACCGCTTGCGAGGCCGTGTTGCTCCAGGATGTGCTGTAGAGCGGCAGCCGGCCCAGGGCGCGGACGGCGGCAGCCCACCCGCGCACCGTGTCCGCCGCATAGCCGCGCCCGCGGTACGCCTCGACCGTATAGACCCCGGCTTCCGCCACCTGTGCGGTGATCCGCGCCGAGAAACAAACGGCCACCGCCACCCCATCGGCCACACACACCACCACCGGCGCAAGCGCGGCGTAATTGGTCTGCGTGTACGGGAAATGGGCTTCCACCAGGCTCACGTTCTCCGGCGTGATGATCACCGCGCGGGCGGGCGGATCGCGTTCCGGCAGATAGTAGGCAGGGCCCGCCTCGGTCCTGCCGACGGGCGCGTGTTGCGCCAGCAAGGCGGTATATCCGGCCATGTGCCGGGCCGGTTCGCGGAGATCGGGGGCGATTGGCTCATCCGCCGCCAGCCGGGCCAGGGCCGCGCTGAGATCGGCGGGCAGATCGGCCCGCGTGCGCCAGAGATTGCCGGTTGCGGTGCGCGCCAGAAAGAAGCGGGGCGCCGGCTCGCCGGGATCCGGCTCGTTGACGGCCAGCAACCGCCCGTCCGCGTCATGCACGAAGAGCGCCCCGGCCTGCAACCGGGCCAGCTCAAGATCGCTGAAGGTCATACGCCCTCTTTCTCCGAACTCGCCCTGATCTATCGCATAAAAATTGATGCGGGGCTTCGTCGCCTTCATCCCATCCGGCCCGTGCGGCCCTGCGCTCCGGCCACAGCCCGGTCAGGGAGATGCACATTAGCAGGTGCGGAGCAGGCGCGCAACCGCGCCAGGCGTCCGGCTCACGCCGCCGGCTTCGACCGGGCTTCTACCAGGAGCGCCGCCATGAGGCCGCTCAGCCAGGCCAGGCCGGTGCAGATGAACATGACCACGCGGAACGCATCGACGAACGCCAGCTTGATCGCCAGGGCGACCGCCGCCGCCTGGTCGGGCGCCACGCCGGGCGGCACGCGGGCCGCGCCCAGTTGGGCGGTCTGCGCCTGGAGCGCCGCGCGGATCTCCGGGGCGAGCGGCAGGGCGGCAGTGCGCGTCTCGAGCACGCTCCCGAACACGGCCAGCCCCACCGCGCCGACGATGGCGATTGCCAGCACCCCGGCGGTGCGCGACACGGCGTTGTTGATGCCGGAGGCGGTGCCCGCATAGTGCGTGGCGACCGCGTCCATGACGGCGGTAGTGAGCGGCGCGACGGTCACGGCCATGCCCAGGCCCAGCACGGCGATGCCGGGAAAGAAGGTGGTCCAATAGGCGGGCGGCCCGGCGCTGAGTCCCACCAGGCCCAGCAGCAGGAAGCCCGCCCCGGCCAGGGCCGGGCCGCTGATCAGCAGCGGCCGCGCGCCGAACCGGTCCACTAAGCGCCCGGTCCAGCGGGAGAGGCCGGCGAGCAGCAAACTGAAGGGCAGGAAGACGAACCCGGCCAGCGTCTGGCTGTAACCTTGCACCTGCACGAGGTTCAACGCGAGCAGGAAGGTGCCGATGCTCAGCGCGCCATAGAGGAACAGGGTCAGCAGATTGGTGCCGCTGAAGGTGTGCGAGCGAAACAACTGCAAGGGAACCATCGGGTGGGGGCTGCGCGCTTCGACCACCACGAACAGGGCTAACGCGACAGCGCCGCCCAGCAAGGCGATCAGCGTGGCCGGAGCGGTCAGGCCCTGGTCGGGCGCGGCGATAAAGCCGTAGGTCAGCCCGGCGAGGCCCAGCGTCACCAGCACGGCGCCAGGGTAGTCGATGGCGCGCGACGCGGTGGTGTCGCGGCTCTCCGGCACCTTGTAAAACAGCACCAGCAGCGCGACCAGGCCCAGCGGCAGGTTAATCAGGAAGACGCCCCGCCACAGCCCGGCGTTCGCCAGCACGCCGCCCAGTATGGGGCCGCCAATCGTCACGATGGTGCCCGCCGCGGCCCATGTACCGATGGCGCCGCCCATCCGATCCTCGCCAAAATAGGCGCTGATAATCGCCAGGCTGCCGGGGATCATCAACGCGCCGCCGATACCCTGCACGAGCCGGACGGCGATCAGGAACTCGACGGTGGGCGCCAGGCCGCAGACCAGCGAGGCCAGCAGGAACAGCGCGATACCGGCCATGAGCACGCGCTTGCGCCCGCGCTTATCGCCCAGCGACCCGCCGATCAGGATGAGCGCGGCCAGCATCAAGAGGTAGCTGTTGACCACCCACAACAACTGGGGGCCGGTGGCGTGCAGGCCGGCCTGCACGGCAGGCAGCGCCACGTTCAGCGCCGAGCCGTCGATATAGGCCATACTCGACGCCAGGATCGTGCCGAACAGCACCCAGCGGCCCTGCGCCGCCCCCGCTGCCGCACTCCCCGGTGCCCGCGCTGCCGCGGGCATGCCGCCGTTAGCCACGGCGGGCGGCCGCCACCGCTTCGCCGCGGGTATGGGCGCCGATCTTGGCCAGGATGGCCGAGACATGGTGGTCGACCGTCTTCGCGGAGATCGACAGCCGGGTCGCGATCTCGGCGTTGCTCAGGCCCTCGCCGAGCAATCGCAGCACCTCGTTTTCGCGTTCGGTCAGCCCAAAGGGGTTGCCACGCGTCACCGGGCGGGGGCCCCGCGGGATGCCCTTCACCCCCGCCGCGCGCAGCTTACGGCGCAACGCCTCGCCGGCGGGCCGCGCGCCGAGCTCGTCGAATAGCTCCAGCGCGGCCAGTTGCGCGGCCACATCGCCCTCAGCCAGGGCCAGGCCCCGCTCGAACGGACAGCCGAGGCGCTCCCACTCGGCGCCGGCGGCGCGCCACTCGCCGCGCAGCAGGAGGCCGTAGGGCCGCGCCAGGCCATCCGGGCGCGCATCCAGGCCCCCGGCGCGCCACATCCAGAAGGCCAACTGGCCCAGCATCCAGCCGTCGCCGGTATGCGCCACCCGGTCGTAGCCGAACCGCGCCTCGGCCAGGGTCTGCGCGGGGTCGCCCCGCCACCACGCCGCCTCCGCGCGCGCCGCCGCCAGCGGGCCAAGCCGTTGCGGCTCCCCGGTCGGCATGGCGATGGTGCGGGCGGAATCGAGCAGATCCATGGCGCTCGGCTCCCCGCACCGGGCGTATAAATGGCCCAGGGTGATCAGCGCGGGGAGCGGGATCACCGCGGCGCCGGGTGGATCGCGCAGCGCCCGGCGCGCATCCTCCTCCGCCGCCCGCCACTGGCCCTGCTCGAACCGCGTGCGGGCCCGCCACCCGCGCAAATAGGGGCCGTAGGTGTCCAGGTCGCGCGCCGTGGCGTAAGCCAGGCCTTTCTCCAGGTAGTCCAGGCCCCGCGCGTAGTCGCGCCCCTCGATGGCCGCACAGGCGAGGGTGGTATAGGCCCGCGCTACGTCATCATGCAACTCGTGCGCCAGCGCGGTGGCGAGCGCCGTTTCCAGCTTCGCGCGGCCCGCCTCATCGCCGAGCCGCAACTCGTCCGAGCCGATATTGGTCAGAGCATGGACCATGATCTGGGTCTCGCCCAGCTCCCAGGCCAGCACCAGGGCTCTGCGGCCCCAGCCCAGGGCAGCGGCGTGTTCTTCGGCCAGCCCGTGCAATTGGGCGCGGTTGCTGTAGGCCATCGCCAGCGCCGGCCCCGGCGCGAGCGGCTCCAGGATCGCGATGGCCTCGTCGGCGTAGCGGTCGGCCTCCTGCTTGTTCCCGGCCTGCCAGAAGAGCCGCGAGAGCCAGCGGACCCCGTCGCCCTCCCGTTCCGGGCGATCCAGGCGCCGCCAGATCTCCGTCGCCTCTTGCCGCGCCTGGATCGCCGCATCCGATTCGCCCATGAGATAGCACTCGAACGAGCGGCCTTCGAGCAGTTCGGCGAGTTCCGCGGGGGGCAGGCGCGCGGCGTAGCGGAGCGCCGTGGAGTAATGGTCGGCGGCCTGGCAGTGCGCGCCCGCCCCGCTGGCCTGGCGCGCGGCCTGCGGCGCGAAACGCAACACGCTGGGCGCATCGCCGGCCTGCGCGGCGTGGTGGACTAACCGGGCCAGCGGGACCGGCTCCAGGCCATCGCCGGTCAGGGCGGCCAGCACCTGGGCATGCAACTCCCTGGCCCGCGGGGCCGGTAGCGCGTCCTCGACCGCGCGCCGCGCCAGGTCATGCCGAAACGCGAGCCGATCGTCCCGCAGCAGCAGCAACCCGCTGGCGGCGCACTCCTCGATCTGCGGCGCGGGCGCCCCGCAGATCGCCGCCACGAGCCATTGCTCGATGGCGCCCGGCACAATGGACGCCAGGTCCAGCACCTGCCGGGCCGGGGGGGAGAGCCGCGCCGCCCGCCCCAGCACAGCGTCACGCACGGTCGCGGGCAAGCCGCCGGCTCCATGCGCCAGCACTTCGGTGACGAAGAACGGGTTGCCGCCCGTCGCCGCGTACAGTCCGTCGGCGGAGCGCCCGGCCTGCTGGGCCAGCCGATCGACCGCAGCTTCGGAGAGCCGGGGTAGCACCAGCCGGGTCGTTGCTCGTGAGGGCAGATCGCCAAGGACCCGCCGCAAGGAGTGCTGCGGCGCCAATTCGTCGTCGCGATAGGTGACCACGAGCAGGGCGCGCGTCTTCGACATACGCCGGCCCAGAAACCGCAGCAGGTCCAGCGTGGCCTCGTCCGCCCAGTGGGCGTCTTCGACGACGATCACAGTGGGCGCGGCACCCCGTGCCAACCAGGCCAGGAGCGCGGAGGCGATATCCAGCCAGTCCCTGCCCGAGTCGAGCAGGCTGCCGAGCTCGGCGGGGGCCTGGCGCATGATGTCGTGCAACGGACCGAGGGGGCGAGGCGTGAGCAGCGCATCACACGCGCCCCAGAGCACGCGAGCGGCCCGGCCCTGCTCGGCGATGAAGCGCTCGACCAGCGTGGTCTTGCCGATGCCGGCCTCGCCGCCGATCAGGACGGTGCGCCCGGCCCCGCCGGTGGCCTCCCGCAAGACGGCGCCCAGGGTGTCCGCATATTGTTCGCGTTCGAGAAAATCCATCACCCGTTCACGGTGCGCGTCGTCCGGCGCCTGCCGATAGGTAGCCCCGCCCGGCGGGCCGCTCGCCAGGCAGGATCAGACCGGCGCCTCGCTCCTACTATAGCACTATAGCATACCCGCCGCAAAATAGGGAGTGGCCCTCGTAAAATGGGGATCTCTCCCGATGTGCCGCCGCGGCGCATGGCGTATCGTAGTAGTAGCAGCGGCCGCCACGGCGTCGCCCGTAGCGGCTTCTCGCAGGAGCAGCAGTGGGCGCATCGGTTAAGGCCTGGTGCAAGCGAGGCTCCGCTGCAATCCGTCGCGAGCCTGGACGGCGAATGAGCTACCTACCTGTCCGGCAACGACCTTCCTGGGGAAAATTACATGACTACGACTGTGTCTGCCCTCCAGTTGGCCCTGATCAAAGGCCGGCAACAGCAAGCCTGGGCCGCCGGCGACTACGGCATGATCGGCACGACTCTGCTGCTCATCTCCGAACAGCTCTGCGAGGCGGTGGATCTCCGCGCCGGGCAGAAGGTGCTCGACGTGGCCACCGGCCACGGCAATACCGCGCTGGCCGCCGCCCGCCGCTTCTGCGTCGTGATCGGCCTGGATTACGTGCCCGCGTTGCTGCAGCACGGGTGGGACCGCGCCTCCGTGGAGCGCCTGCCGGTCAGCTTTCAGCAGGGCGATGCCGAGGCGCTGCCCTTCCCGGATGCCGCCTTCGACGTGGTGCTCTCGACGTTCGGCGTGATGTTTGCGCCCAACCCCGAGCAAGCCGCGGGCGAACTGCTGCGCGTCTGCCGGCCCGGCGGCAAGATCGGGCTGGCGAACTGGACGCCCGCCGGCTTCATCGGCGGGGTCTTGCGCACCATCGCCCGGCATGTGCCGCCCCCGGCGCCCCTCGCGCCGGCCACGCTCTGGGGCACCGGGGCGTATCTCTACACGCTCTTCGGCCAGGGGATCCGCGACCTCCAGACCACGCGGCGCGACTTCGTGTTCCGCTACCCGTCGCCGCAAGCGTGGATCGACTTCTTCCGTGAATACTACGGCCCGCTGGCCCGCGCGTTCGCCGCGCTCGACCCCGCGGGCCAGGCGGTGCTGAACAGCGACTTGCTGGCCCTCATCGCCCGCTATAACCGCTCCGGCGACGGGACGATGGTCGTCCCCGGCGAGTACCTGGAGGCCGTCGCCACGCGCGCCGGCTGAGGTCGGGGCGCGGGCGCGCAAAAGCAGCGCTATACGCCGATCCGGGGCAAGGAGGCGACCTTGGAGCTGGTACTGTTCTTCGCACTCTTACTGATGCTAAATCTCGCGTCCTGCTACTGGGGCGTGGATAGCCGAGAAGATATCGACGATCCGGAATGGGATCGCCGCCGCGCCTGGCGTGGCTTCAGCGCCGGGGCGTATGGCGATTCTGGATAAAGGAGGCTGAAAATGCAACTCATTGTTGCCCTATGGCAGATCACCATCGAGCGGCGCGCGCCCCGGTCGGGCCCGGCACCGCCAGACCCCGATCGCCTCGAACGCCGGGTGGCGCATCTGCGCCAGTTACAGGCGGCGGACCGCCGGCGGGAGTGGGCCCAGAACTGGCTGACCATGCACGGTGATCCCTACGAACGACCGCGCGATTAGCCGCATGCCCAAACCACGGGGTACCACAGGCAAGCCGCTTGTGCGCCCCAACTCCGTACGATCCCAGAGGCCGGATACGGTTCGGCCCCTGGGATTATCGTTTGTCCCAGGAGGCCGATGCAGGCGCGCCGCCCCGGCCCGGTCGTGGCGGCGCATGGCGGACGGTCTGCCATGCGCCACTGCCGCCGTGACCGCGGCGAACGGCGCGGATTGCGCGCGGGCCTAGAAGAAGCGTTTGCCTAGGGCCAGGATGCCCTGCTTCCAGGGCACGCGATGCGACACGCCCGACTGGTTGGCGAACTGGTCGAGGTGGGCCTTATACCACTCGAAGTTGCGCAGCAGCGCATCCTTGTTCGAGTACTTCGGGTGCCAGCCCAGCACGCGCTCGGCCTTTTCGATGGACACGAACGAGTCCTTGGAGGCCGTTTCGTAGACCCACTTGTAGAGCGGCGACAGGTGCAGCGCCTCCAGGAAGCGCAACGTCCAGATGGCCGGCTCGGCGGGCAGCGGCACGATCTTCTTGCGGTGGCCCGCCGCGTCGAGCACGGCCTGGTAGTCGCTGCGCATGGTGCCGAAGCGCTTGGCGCCCACGTTGAAGGTGTCGTTGGCGACCTCGGCGGGCAGGGTCAGGCAGAGGTAGATCGCCTCGCAGAGGTCTTCCACGTCGAGCAACTGGTAGCGGTTGCGCCCGCTGCCGATCATCGGGAAGCCGTGGCCGGTCAGCGCCCAGTCGTAGAGCAGGGCGAAGACGCCCAGGCGCTCCGGCCCGATAAACGACTTGGGCCGGATAATCGGCACCACCAGGCCCTTGGCGCGATACTCCAGGCAGACCATCTCGGCCTGGATCTTGGCCTGGCCGTAGGGCCCGACGCCCTCCAGCCGGTCGTTCTCGTAGAGCGGGTGGTGGTCGGGGATGCCGTAGACGGCCGTCGAGGAGATCATCACCGCGCGCTTCACGCCGTGGCGCAGCGCTTCGTCCATCACGGTGCGCGTGCCGACCACGTCGGTGGTGTAGATGTCTTCCTTGGAATAGAGGGGCAGCGCCGCCGCGGTGTGGACGACGAAATCCACCCCCTCCAGCGCCCGCGCCACGGTCGCCGCATCGCGAATATCGCCCTTCACGATCTTGATCTTGTCCCGCATATCGGGGTAATCGAAGTCGGCGATATCCAGCGACGCCAGCGCATAGCCGCGCGCATCCAGGTAGCGGATCAGGTTGATGCCCAGGAACCCGGCGCCGCCGGTGACTAATACCGTAGGTTTCGACTCTGTCATGAACTTGCGTACTCCTCCAGCTTCTATCGCATAATGATGCGATACCGGAAATGCCGGTACCGCAGCGGGGGCGGGTCCGCGGAAAACGGATGCCCTGTTCGCTTTATTATAGGCGCGGCGTCAACCGCCGCCCCAGCGTGCGCCGGATCGGGCCGGGCACACCCACAACATGCTAGTATAGCCGATTTTCGCCGAATGCTCTAGCCGGGCCAACCTCTCAACCTCTCCCACCGGCCCTACCCCGCCGCGGGCGGCCCCGCCTTACCGGTCCCTATCCGGGACCTTTGGCGGCGCGGATGCGGGCCGGTGGGCCATTCCGGGGCGCGGGGGCGGGCGCTATACTGACTATGGCGTCCGTATAGCCACCGCGCGAGCCGCCCGACGACGTGCTGCTCCGCGGTTTCGCTGCTGCCTGCGGCTTCTGTCGACCCATCACCCGCGTGCGCATCTGGGTACGTTGCCAATATATCGCTCCATTCACCCTCACTTTTGAGGCTGCAATCAACAAGGAAGTATCATGGACACTTATTCCATCCCCGGCAACACCGTTTGCGCGATGCTGGACTCGGTCGCCCGAGTCAGCGGGCCGCAGTACCGCGCGCTGCTCACGGCGGCGGGCTGGCAGCAATGGCTCACCACGCCCCCACCCGCCACCTGGGCGCCCGTGGCGCGCCCCACCGATGTCAGCCGCCTGTTCACTGCTGTGTACCAGATGCTCGGCGAGGATCTCACCCGGCTGTTCTTCACCAATTACGGCAACGCCATGGCTGAGCAACTGCTGGCGTCCGAGGCCGGGACAGAGTTGCGCCAGGCACTCGCCAGGGCGCCGCAGCCGGCCGGCCTCGCCGAGTTCTTGCCGGTGTTCGCGCGAGTGCAGGCCCAGGGGTGGGGCAACGCGACCTTACACGAAACGCCGCAGGCGTGGCTGATGACGGTCGAGCACTGCCCGGTGTGCAGCGAGATCCGTGGGGCGCGGGCGCCGGTGTGCGCCAGCGGGACGGCGCTCATGGGCCAGATGGCCCGCCGGCTCCTGGGCCGCCGGGTGCGCGTGGCCGAAGTCGCCTGCGTGGCGACGGGCGACCCGCACTGTGTCTTTGCCTTCTACAAGAACTGAGCCGCCGCGCCCTCCCGCTGTGTGAGACTCTGGTGGTTTACGTCACGGGCCGGCGCACGCCCGCCTTGATGTGGCATAGAATCTGCAACGACGGGGGAAACCCGGCGGTACAGGAGTATGCTTGCCGGCATCGCCGCCACCATCGTGGAACACGGCGCGCTATTACTCCGGTGATCGTTCTTGTGGCGCAACGCGTCTTCGTCGCGACGCTGGTGAATACCGTCTTTCTGGTCCTCGCCGGCTACCTGGGCGGCCGGCTCTCGGATAAGGCGCAACGGCGCAAGATCTTTGTGCTCATCGCGTCGCGCATCTACGCGGCCGGGCCGGCGGTGGGCGCCCTGGTCACGTCGTTCAATCGGTACCTGGTCGCCCTGGCCATTTGTGGGGCCGGCCAGGGCGCCTACTTCGCCATGGACCTGGCCGCCGCCGTGCTGCCCAAGGGCGGCGAGGAAGCGGTGCAGGATCTGGGCGTGCTCAATAGCGCCAACGCGCTGCCCCAGTCGATTGCGCCGGCCATTGCCCCCGCTCTTCCTCGCCATCGGCAGCGGCGGCAATTATACGGCGCTTTTCATCGCGGCGGCAGTGTTCGCGCTGGTCGGGGCCCTGGCGATTCAGCCTGTTAAAGGCGTCCGCTAATTCCCTCGCTCGCGGGCGGGGGTGGGGTAGGCCCGGAAAGGAAGTAAGAACCCATGCAAACCGCAACACAGCAACAACAGCACGCGGATGCGCGGATCGAAGACCTGCTCAATCAGATGACGCTGGAAGAGCAAGTGTCGCTGCTGGCCGGCGCCGACTTCTGGCGCACGGTTCCTATTCCCCGGCTGAACATCCCATCGCTGAAAGTGACCGACGGCCCGGCGGGCGCCCGCGGGGGCGGCCCGCTCGTCGGCGGGAAGCACACCGCGGCCTTCCCGGTCGGAATCGCGCTCGGCTCGTCCTGGAACGTGGACCTGCTGCGCGAGGTCGGGCGGCGGCTGGCCCGCGAAGTCCATGACAAGGGCGCGGGCGTGTCGCTGGCCCCCACCGTCAACCTGTTCCGCAGCACACTCAACGGCCGCAACTTCGAGAGCTACTCCGAAGACCCCTTCCTGGCCGGCAAACTCGCCGTCGCCTACATCCAGGGGTTGCAGGAGGAGGGCGTGGCGGCGACGGTGAAGCACTTCGCCGGGAACGAGTCCGAGTACCAGCGCTTCACGATCAACAGCGTGATTGCCGAGCGCCCGCTGCGCGAGCTATATCTGCGGCCGTTCGAACTGGCGGTCAAAGAAGGCGGCACCTGGGCCGTGATGAGCGCGTACAACAAGCTGAACGGCACCTACTGCAGCGAAAACAAACGGCTGCTGACCACGATCCTGCGCGACCAGTGGGGCTTCGACGGCCTGGTCATGAGCGACTGGGGCGGTACCCACTCGGCGGGTGCGAGCGTGCGCGCCGGCCTCGATCTGGAGATGCCGGGCCCGGCGAAGGCCCGCGCCGGCCTGCCGGCCGAAGCCGAAGCCGACGCCGCCACGCGCGCGGCTGTGCGCGTGGCGGCCCGCAACGTCTTGCGGCTGATCGCGCGCACCGGCACCTTTGCGCACCCCCATGATGTGAGCGACTCCGCCGAGCGCGAGGAGGAGTACGCGGAGACGCGCGCCTTGATTCGCCGGGCCGGGGCCGAGGGAACCGTGTTGCTGAAGAACGCTGGCGGCTTGCTGCCGCTGCCGGCGGGGGCCCGCGTTGCCGTGGTCGGGCCGAATGCCGCCACGGCGCAGGTCATGGGCGGCGGAAGCGCGCAGATGAACGCCCACCGGCGCGTGTCGCCCCTGGACGGGCTGCGCGAGGCCCTTGGCACGGAGAATGTTACCTACGCTATGGGCTGCGACAACGACAAGTTCCTGCCCCTGGTGCCCGCGCCCATCCAGATCGAGTACCGCGGCGCGAAGGGGGATGCTGTCCTGGCCCGCGCGGAGCGTGCCACGAGTGAAGTGATGTGGTTCGCATTGCCGGACGGCGTCCCCAGCGATTTTCGCGCCCGCCTCACCATGACGCTCCAGGTTCCTGAGCCGGGCGAGTACGAGCTGAGCCTCATGAGCGCCGGGCTGAGCCGCCTGTTTGTGGACGGCGACGAGGTGATCGACAATTGGACCAACTATCAGCCCGGCGGCAGCTACTTCGGCTTCGGCAGCGACGAAATCCGCGCCCGCCGCTCGCTGAGCGCCGGCGATCATGCCGCCGTCATCGAGGTCACCCCCAAGGCGGTGGCGACGGACATTGTGTCGCTGAACGGCGTGCGCTTCGGCTTCCGCAAGCCGCTCCCCGCCACCAGCGTCCAGGACGCCGCCCGGCTGGCCGCCGCCGCCGACTACGCCGTCGTCTGCGTCGGCACCAACGGCGACTGGGAGACGGAAGGCGTCGACCGCTGGGGGCTGGGCTTGCCGGGCCGGCAGGATGACCTGATCCGGGAGGTGGCGCAGGCGAACCCGCGGACGGTGGTGCTGCTGCAGACGGGTGGCCCCGTGCTGATGCCCTGGGTGGACCAGGTGGGGGCGCTGCTGCAAGCGTGGTTCCCCGGCCAGGAAGCGGGCTACGCCGTCGCCGATGTCCTGCTGGGGCGGGCCGATCCCGGCGGGCGGCTGCCGCAAACCTTCCCCGCCCGCGCCGCGGACGACCCGGTGCACCCCGAGACGCCCGACCGCCGGTATCCCGGCGAAGCCGGCGAGGTCGAGTACAGTGAAGGGCTATATATCGGCTACCGCCACGTCGATAAGGCCGACCTGCAGCCGCTATTCCCGTTCGGCTTCGGCCTCTCGTACACCAGCTTCGAGCTAGGCGAGCCCCGGTCGAGCGCAGACCACCTGGAACCCGGCGGTGAACTCACCGTCACTGTCCCTGTGCGCAACACCGGCGACCGGGCCGGGCAGACGGTGGTCCAACTCTACGTCCGCGATCCCGAAGCGCGCCTGGAGCGGCCGGACAAAGAGCTTAAGGGCTTTGCCAAAGTGTGGTTGCAACCGAACGAGACCCAGAATGTCACCATCACGCTGGACATGCGCGCGCTGGCGTACTTCGACGATACCCGCGCCGCCTGGGTGGCCGACGCCGGCGATTTCGACCTGCTCATCGGGACCAGCAGCGTGGA